>JAIQBT010000033.1 GCA_020035195.1 Methylotenera sp. | reverse complement strand
GTTACGGGGATGGGGATTGTTTCTAGCTTAGGAAACAATCAATCGGAAGTTTTAGATAGCCTAAAAAAGGGTAAATCTGGCATCACTTTTCAACAAGAGTATGCGGACAATGGCTTGCGCTCTAACGTAGCAGGCTCAATTAAAAATCTAAACCTAGAAGAGCTGGTTGATCGTAAATTATTGCGTTTCATGGCCAAAGGCCATGCTTACGCATGGCTAGCCATGCAAGAGGCCATAGCCGATGCTAATTTGCCTGAGGACATGGTGTCGAATGTTCGCACTGGTCTGATCGTTGGTGCTGGCGGTACCTCCACGGAAAGTATGCTGGAGGCGACCAATACATTGCGTGAAAAAGGCATACGCCGCGTTGGCCCGTATATGGTAACGAAAACCATGTCTAGCGGCATAGCCGCTTGCTTGGCCACTGGCGCAAAAATCAAAGGCGTTAACTACGGCATCAGTTCGGCATGCTCCACCAGTGCGCATTGTATAGGCGCGGGCGTTGAGCAAATTCAATTAGGTAAACAGGACATTGTATTTGCCGGTGGTGGCGAGGAAGAGCATTGGACCATGTCTTTCTTATTCGACGCCATGGGCGCATTGAGCAGCAAGTACAACGAGACTCCAGATAAAGCATCGCGTACTTACGATGCTAACCGTGATGGCTTCGTGATTTCTGGCGGCGGCGGCATTTTGGTATTAGAAGAGTACGAGCATGCTAAAGCACGTGGTGCCCGCATCTTAGCTGAGGTGGTAGGTTACGGTGCGACATCGGACGGTTACGACATGGTTGCGCCTAGCGGCGAAGGCGCGGTGCGTTGCATGCGCCAAGCCCTAGAGAGTGTGTCAGGTAAAATCGATTACATCAATACGCATGGCACCAGTACACCAGTGGGCGATACCAAAGAGTTGGAAGCGATACGTGAAGTATTTGGTGCGACCGGCTTAAATCAACAGCCAGCCATAGCTTCAACAAAATCATTGTCTGGGCACGCGCTTGGCGCAGCTGGGGTTAATGAGGCGATTTATACCTTGCTCATGATGCAGCATAATTTTATTGCCGCATCGGCCAACATTGAGACGCTGGACCCGGCGGCTGAAGGTTTGAATATTGTGCGCAGTAGAATAGACAACGTTAAGATTGAGACGGCCTTATCGAATAGCTTCGGGTTTGGCGGCACCAACGCCACCTTGACCTTGTCGACTAAAAACCTATAGTTCAGGGCAAGCCTGGCTTAGCTATGACGCGCACTTACGACCTTGTTTTGTTGCTGGCGAGTTTGCTGTTTGCTTGCGTCAGCCTACCTGAGCGAAGCTACCGAATCAGTGAACGGCAAGTCCAGCAAAAAATAAATGAGCGCTTTCTTGCGCCCATCCCACTGCTTAAAGTATTCCAAGTCAATCTGGCTGACCCCGTGGTTAAATTCGATGCTAAAACGGGTCGCATGAAAACCCGCTTTAATGTCAAGCTTAGCCATACGCCAAGCGGCAAATCCTACACAGGTAAGGTGCTGGTGTCTGGGGAATTGCAGTTTGACGCCCTTGCCAATGCCATCGTGTTAAATGAGGTGGAAGTGGATCAACTGAGTCTAGACGGCAAGGAGTCAAATTACATGGAGTTTGCCAGCGTGGCAGCACAAAGCCTGGCGGCGGAAAAATTGAATGGCGTGAGTTTGTATGCGTTTAAGCCGCAGGATTTAAAATTCGGGGCTGATTTTTACCAAGTTAAAGGCATGCAAATTACCGACAGTGGTTTGCAAATTACATTTAGCCGACTGAATCAGCCTTAGGTCTGTAAAGCTTACAAAATTAAGGCGGCTAAGACTTGCCGTCCTTCACTCATTAGGATGTTGTAGGTACGGCAGGCCGCCGCGGTGCTCATGCATTCTATGGCAATGCCTTGTTCCAAGAGCGCTATGGATAGCGGTCCAGTTAAAAAATGCTGTTTTGCCCCTGTGCCTAGCAGCATGACTTCGACTTGATGGCTGCGGTGCAAATCAGTCAATTTTTCTAGCTGGCTGTGGCCAATCTCGGTGTGATCCTTAATCTGCCAATCGTGCAAACACAATTGCGGCAATACGATTAAGCTGTGGCCAAAACGCTGCTTATTTATTTCGATGTAGCTGTCGCTGTAAGCGGTGATTAAGTTTAAATTTTCAGCGGTGTTTAAGTGCAATTTCATGGGCTATTCTCTAGTCGTCTTGGCCGGCTTACATTGAACCAAGTGGCCATTCTAATGTAAACTAGCACCTTTAACTATTACGCTTTATTAATTAAAAAATTAATAACATGGCTGAGCATAATGCAACCAACCAATCCAAAAAAATTAGAAAAATCCAATAAGCTTGCGAATGTCTGTTACGACATTCGTGGCCCGGTGTTGCAGCGCGCTCGTCAAATGGAAGAGGAAGGCCAGCGCATCATTAAATTGAACATAGGCAACCCAGCGGCCTTTGGTTTTGAAGTGCCTGAAGAAATTCAGCAAGACGTCATACGCAACATGTCTAAAGCCGGCGGTTACACCGATAGCAAAGGCTTGTTTGAACCACGCAAAGCCATCATGCACAGCACGCAAGCCAAGCACATTAAAGGCGTGACGGTGGATGACATCATCATAGGGAATGGTGTCTCCGAATTGATAGTGATGGCCATGCAAGGCCTACTAAACAATGGCGACCAAGTGCTGGTGCCTATGCCAGATTACCCTTTGTGGACAGCTGCCGTGACTTTGGCGGGCGGCACGGCTAGACATTATTTGTGCGATGAGGCCAGTGGTTGGATGCCAGACTTAAAAGACATAGAGTCAAAAATCACCGCCAACACTCGCGGTATCGTGGTTATTAATCCAAACAACCCGACCGGCGCCTTATACCCGCCGGCTATTTTGCAAGGCATCATTGAGATCGCGCGGCACCATGGCTTGGTTATTTTTGCCGATGAAATTTACGACAAAGTCTTGTATGACGGCCACACGCACACATCCATCGCCTCTTTAGCCGATGACATTTTATTTGTGACTTTTAATGGCTTGTCAAAAAACTACCGCACCTGTGGCTACCGTGCTGGTTGGATGATATTAAGCGGTGAAAAAAACCACGCCAAAGATTACATAGAAGGCTTGAACATGTTGGCTTCCATGCGTTTGTGCGCCAATGTGCCAGGGCAATTGGCTATACAAACAGCACTGGGCGGTTACCAAAGCATAGACGATTTAGTGGCCCCAGAAGGGCGGCTCTGCAAGCAGCGTGATGTGGCTTATCAATTATTGACAGCCATACCAGGGGTGAGTTGCAGCAAGCCTGCCGCTGCCATGTATTTGTTTCCTAAGCTGGACCCGGTTATGTACCCGATAGCAAATGATCAACAGTTCATATTGGATTTATTGCTTGAGGAAAAAGTCTTGTTGGTGCAAGGCTCAGGTTTTAATTGGCATGCGCCGGATCATTTCCGGGTGGTATTTTTACCCAATGTCGATGATTTAACCGAAGCCATACATCGCATCGCTAGATTCTTGAAAAACTACAGAAAAAAACACGCTAAATCGGATGGAGCAAAAGTTTGAAGCAACTTAATGTGGGTATTCTAGGGTTGGGTACGGTAGGGGGCGGCACCTATGCGGTGCTAACCCGCAACGCGGATGAAATTACCCGTCGCAGCGACTGCGCAATCAAGGTGGTGCAAGTGGCCGATAAAAATTTAGCGCAAGCGCAGGCTGTTACTGCAGGCAAAGTGGCCATTACTGATGATGCTTTTGCGGTTGTTAATAACCCAGAAGTGCAGGTGGTGGTGGAGTTGATAGGTGGCTACACTTTAAGTAGAGAACTGGTCTTGCAAGCCATAGCCAATGGCAAGCACGTGGTGACGGCCAACAAGGCTTTGTTGGCCACCCATGGCAACGAGATCTTTGCTGCGGCCCAAGCTAAAGGTGTGATGGTGGCTTACGAAGCGGCAGTGGCTGGCGGCATCCCCATTATTAAAGCGTTGCGTGAAGGCTTAGGTGCCAATCGCATAGAATGGTTGGCAGGCATTATTAATGGCACGACCAATTTCATCTTAAGTGAAATGCGTGAAAAAGGCTTGGCGTTTGCCGATGTGTTGGGTGAAGCGCAACGCCTAGGTTATGCCGAAGCCGACCCCACATTCGATGTGGAAGGCATAGATGCCGCGCATAAGTTAACCATCATGTCTGCCATAGCCTTTGGTATGCCGATGAAGTTTGATCAGGCTTACACGGAAGGCATCACCCAATTACAGCAAACCGACATTAAGTATGCTCATGAGCTTGGCTACAGTGTGAAGCTTTTAGGCATCACCAAGCGTACCGAGGCCGGGGTTGAATTGCGCGTGCACCCCACCTTAATCTCAGAAAAAAGATTGGTAGCGAATGTTAATGGTGCCATGAATGCGGTTGTGGTTAAAGGCGACGCCGTCGGCCCAACCTTGTATTACGGTGCCGGCGCCGGCGCTGAGCCGACGGCCAGTTCTGTCGTGGCTGATTTAATGGATGTGGCTAGATTGGCTGATGCCAGTGCTGCGCAGCGCGTTCCTTACTTGGGTTTTCAAGCCGGCCAGCTTAATGACCTGCCTATTTTGCCCATAGCGGCCATACACAGCGCCTATTATTTGCGCTTGCGAGCCAGTGACAAGCCTGGTGTGTTGGCTGGCGTAACTAAGATTCTGGCTGACCGCGCTATCTCCATTGATGCCATGCTGCAAAAAGAACCGGCAGACAATGAAACCGAAGCTGACATCGTGATACTGACACACCTGACGCAAGAAAAAAACATGGATGCCGCCATCGCTGAAATTGAAGCGCTGCCGGCCATCGTCGGTAAGCTAGTTAAAATTCGCATGGAAGAGTTGGGAAAATAAACCAAGCCTGCGCTGGTTGATGCCTTTGCCAGCGTTACATCAGCGCTTAAATTGAGAGAGTTACATGAAATACATCAGTACGCGTGGGCTATCCCCAGCATTAAGCTTCAGTGAAATTTTATTGGGTGGCCTGGCGCCGGATGGCGGATTGTATTTGCCTGAGCACTACCCACAGTTTAGCGATGCCGATTTAACAGCCATGCGTGGCATGGGCTACGCAGATTTGGCCTTTGCTATATTAAGCCGCTTAATTGATGACATTCCTGCCGACGATTTAAAAGCCATTATAGATAAAACCTATAGGGCCGATGTGTACGCTTATGTGCGTCCTGGGCAAAATGCGGCCGACATTACCCCAACCTTAAAGTTAGAAGACCAGCTTTACCTGCTATGTTTGTCTAACGGGCCAACCTTGGCTTTCAAAGACATGGCCATGCAATTGCTAGGCCATTTATTTGAATACGTGTTGGCAAAAACCGGTAAAACCACCAACATCCTAGGTGCCACATCAGGGGATACCGGCTCGGCGGCCGAATACGCCATGCGAGGTAAAAAAGGCGTGCGGGTGTTTATGTTGTCGCCAAATAAAAAAATGAGCCGTTTCCAAACCGCGCAGATGTTCAGTTTGCAGGACGACAATATCCACAACATTGCCGTCAACGGTGTGTTTGATGACTGCCAAGATATGGTGAAAGCCGTGTCCAATGACGCTGCCTTTAAAGCCCAATACAAAATCGGTGCGGTCAACTCCATTAATTGGGGACGTATCGTTGCACAAGTGGTGTATTACTTTAAAGGCTATTTCGCCGTGACCAGCGCTAACCACGAAAAAGTCAGTTTTGCCGTGCCATCAGGTAATTTTGGTAACGTTTGTGCCGGCCACATTGCGCGCATGATGGGGCTGCCAGTGGATAAGCTGCTTGTCGCAACTAACGAGAACGATGTGTTGGATGAGTTTTTCAAAACCGGTGTTTATTGCCCGCGTGGTTCCGCCAATACTTACCATACGTCCAGCCCGTCCATGGACATCAGCAAGGCCTCTAACTTTGAGCGCTTTGTGTTTGATTTAGTCGACCGTGATAGCGCCAAGGTCCGTGAATTGTGGGCCAGTGTTGATCAAGGTGGGGCTTTTGATATCAATGCTTTTCTGCCTAAAGTAGCGGATTATGGCTTTATCTCCGGTAGCAGCAATCACCAAGAACGCATGCGCACCATACGCGAGGTGTATAAAAAATACGCGGTCACTATAGATACCCATACGGCCGACGGCTTGAAGGTAGCATTGGAAAAGCGTGATGCCAGCGTGCCTATGCTGGTGCTAGAAACGGCTTTGCCAGCTAAGTTTGAGGATGCCATTGTTGAAGCGCTAGGGGCGGTGCCAGAGCGCCCTAGCGCCTTGCAAGGCATAGAGGTCTTACCGCAGCGTTTCGATGTGATGGATTTTGATGTGGCGGCCATTAAACAATACATAGTCAATAAAGTGAGCTAGCGTATGCAGGTTTATAGCGATTTACTACAGCACGTTTTACAGCATGGCCATAAAAAAGAGGACCGCACCGGCACGGGTACATTGTCTGTGTTTGGTTACCAGATGCGCTTTCATTTAGCGGATGGTTTTCCGCTGTTGACCACCAAGAAAGTCCATTTAAAATCCATCATTCACGAGTTGTTGTGGTTCCTGCAGGGCAGCACCAATATCGCCTATTTGAAAGAAAATGGTGTGCGCATATGGGATGAGTGGGCGGATGAAAACGGCAACCTAGGCCCGGTCTATGGCTACCAATGGCGTAATTGGCCAAAACCAGATGGCACACACATAGACCAAATTAGTCAGGTGGTGCATGCCATTAAAACCAATCCAGATTCACGGCGCTTAATTGTATCGGCTTGGAACGTGGCCGATGTGGATCAGATGAAATTGCCACCGTGCCATGCGTTTTTTCAGTTTTATGTGGCCGACGGCAAGTTAAGCTGCCAGCTGTATCAGCGCAGTGCAGACATCTTTTTAGGCGTACCATTTAATATCGCATCCTACGCGTTGTTGACCATGATGGTGGCCCAGGTCTGCGGTTTAAAGCTTGGTGATTTCGTACACACCTTAGGCGACGCGCACATCTATACCAACCATATGGAGCAGGTGTATGAGCAATTGGGTCGCGATATTCGGGCTTTGCCAAGCATGCGCATCAATCCCGCCGTGGACGATATTTTTAGCTTTAAATACGACGATTTTACTTTAGAGAATTACGACCCACACCCGGCCATAAAAGGTTTGGTGGCAGTTTAATATGTCACTTTCCTTGATAGTGGCACTGGCTAAAAACCGCGTCATAGGCTTAAACAATACCTTGCCCTGGCATTTGCCCGAAGACCTCAAGCGTTTTCGCGCATTAACCACTGGCCACCACATCATCATGGGTCGCAAGACTTACGAGTCACTGGGGCGATTGTTGCCGGATCGCACCACGGTGATCGTTACGCGCAATCCCAATTACCAGGTGGAAGGCGCTTTGATAGCACATAGCTTGGAGCAGGCTGTGGCTTTATGCGCGGGGGATGAGGAAGCTTTTTTAATTGGCGGGGCTGAGTTATACCAAGCCGGTCTAAACTTAGCGAAAAAAATGTACGTGACAGAAATAGACATGGAGGTAGTAGGTGACGCCTATTTCCCCGAGTTCGATTTAAGCCAGTGGCAAGAAAGTGCTAGGGTAGCCCATACATCCGCGCAAGGCTTGGCTTTTTCTTACCTAAGTTACCAACGAAAATAAGGTAATTAAGGAAAAGCCACTTAAGCCTTCAAAGCTTAAGTGGCAGATGAGTTATTGCGCGACGCAATCGACGTAATAACTCGCTACGCCATCCACCACTTGTTTGACTAAACCGTGGTTGTCTGTCTCAAAGCCTGGGAATTTTTCATTAAATTCACGGGCAAATTTCAAGTAATTAACGATGACTTTGTTGAACTGTTCGCCCGGAATGAGCAATGGGATGCCGGGTGGGTAGGGGGTCAATAATACCGCGGTAATTCTGCCTTCTAAGTCGTCTATCGATACACGGTCTATCTCACGGTGCGCCATTTTAGCGAATGCATCGGCCGGTTTCATGGCTGGCACCATGTTAGATAAGTACATTTCAGTGGTTAAGTGCGCCACGTCATTGGCTTTATACACGGCATGGATTTGCTCACACAAATCACGCAGGCCCACTTTTTCGTACCTAGGCTGTTTTTGGATGAATTCCGGCAAGACCTTCCATAGCGGTTGGTTCTTATCGTAGTCGTCTTTAAATTGTTGCAGGGCTGCCACCATGGTATTCCAACGGCCTTTGGTGATGCCTATGGTGAACATGATGAAGAATGAATACAGACCAGTTTTTTCAACGATTACGCCGTGTTCAGCTAAGTATTTAGTGACAATGGCAGCCGGTATGCCGAATTTATCCGAGAAGTTGCCCTTGATGTCCAAGCCTGGCGTAATGATGGTGGCTTTGATCGGGTCTAGCATGTTGAAGCCTTCGGCTAAATCACCAAAGTCATGCCAGGATTCGTTCGCTTTAAGCATCCAAGCATCGCGCTCTTCTAGGCCTTCTTCGGATAAGTCGTCTGGGCCCCATACTTTAAACCACCAGTCGGCTCCCCATTCTTCATCCACCTTGCGCATGGCGCGGCGGAAGTCTAATGCCTCCATTAAACTTTCTTCAACCAATGCCGTGCCGCCTGGCGCTTCCATCATGGCTGCGGCCACGTCTATGCTCGCCACTATGGAGTATTGCGGGCTTGTGGAGGTGTGCATCAAATAGGCTTCATTAAAAATATCACGGTCCAGCTTGTTGTTTTCTGCATCTTGCACCAGTATTTGGCTGGCTTGGCTTAAGCCTGCCAGCAATTTGTGGGTGGATTGAGTGGAAAATACCATGCTTTCTTTGCAGCGTGGGCGACCTTCGCCAATGGCATGGTAATCGCCATAGAAATCATGGAAGGTGGCATGCGGTAACCACGCTTCATCAAAATGCAAAGTATCAATCCTGCCGTCCAACATTTCTTTGATTTCTTCTACGTTATACAGCACACCATCGTAAGTCGATTGGGTGATGGTGAGTACACGTGGCTTGGCGGTTTTATCGATAATGAATGGATTGATATCGATTTTCTTTTGTATATTTTCCCAAGCAAACTCACTCTTAGGGATGGGACCAATGATGCCAAAATGGTTGCGTGTAGGCATTAAAAATACCGGTACTGCACCGGTCATGATGATGGCGTGCAGTATGGATTTATGACAGTTGCGGTCCACCACCACCACGTCGCCTGGAGCGACCGTGCTGTTCCAAACCATTTTGTTGGATGTCGATGTGCCGTTGGTGACGAAATACAGGTGATCGCAATTGTAGATGCGCGCAGCATTGCGCTCGGAGGCAGCCACCGGACCGGTGTGGTCCAGCAATTGGCCAAGCTCGTCCACCGCGTTGCATACGTCGGCCCGCAACATGTTTTCACCAAAGAACTGGTGGAACATTTGGCCGACGGGGGATTTTAGAAAAGCCACGCCACCGGAGTGGCCAGGGCAGTGCCAGGAATAAGAGCCGTCTGCAGCGTATTCGGTCAGCGCTTTAAAGAATGGCGGTGGCAAGCTGTCTAAGTAGGTGCGTGCTTCGCGCAATATGTAGCGGGCAACAAACTCTGGGGTGTCTTCGTACATGTGTATGAAGCCATTGAGTTCACGCAATATTTCGTTAGGAATGTGCCTTGAGGTGCGTGTTTCGCCGTGCAAGAAAATAGGGATTTCCTCATTGCGGTAGCGAATTTCATCGACGAAGCTACGCAAGTTGTCTAAGGCATCGCGATTTTCTTCTATGAACTCGTTATCGTCTATGGACAAGATAAACGCGGAGGCTCGGCTTTGTTGTTGCGCAAAGGAGGTGAGGTCGCCGTAACTGGTGACGCCTAATACCTCAAAGCCCTCCGCTTCTATGGCTTTGGCCAGCATGCGTATGCCCAAGCCTGAGCTGTTTTCTGAGCGGAAATCTTCGTCTATGATGACTATAGGAAAGCGAAACTTCATGTAGGGAATTTCCTAAAATTAAATCTTGGGTAAGGTAACGCCAACTTGGCCTTGGTATTTGCCGCCTCGGTCTTTATAACTGGTTTCGCACACATCGTCTGCATCAGCTTCAAAAAACAGCACTTGGGCACAGCCTTCGTTGGCGTATATTTTTGCCGGTAGCGGCGTGGTGTTGCTAAACTCCAAAGTAACGTAGCCTTCCCATTCCGGTTCAAATGGGGTTACGTTGACGATGATGCCGCAACGGGCATAGGTTGATTTGCCCAAGCAAATGGTTAATACATTGCGTGGAATTCTAAAGTACTCCACCGTGCGCGCTAGGGCAAAGGAGTTGGGTGGAATGATGCAGTAATCTGCATTCACTTCTACAAAGGAGTTGGGGTCAAAATTCTTAGGATCGACAATGGTGCTGTTGATGTTGGTGAACAGCTTAAATTCATTGCTGCATCTAATGTCGTAGCCGTAACTGGAGGTGCCGTAGGACACCAAGCGTTCACCCTGTGCGTTCTGTTTCACCTGCTTAGGTTCAAACGGCTCTATCATGCCGTGTTGTTCCGCCATGCGGCGTATCCATTTGTCTGATTTTATGCTCATAGTTCATGCTTTTTTATGGGTTGAGGAGATAAAAAAGCGGAGTAACTAACTCCGCTTTTAGCCCGACTTTAGTAAGTGCAAATAATAGCAATAAATTCGCGCGCCGTTACACTTTTTTAGTGCTTATCACCGCCTAATTCAATGCTGTAGCGCCAGAATTGATCGGCCGATTCAAAAATCACCGCCGATTGTTCAGGATCGCGGCTGCCGGCTGGGTATTGATGCGCGGCAGATTGGTCTTCTGCCCAAGCTTTAACGATGGGGTCTATCAAGCGCCATTGGGCTTCAACCTCACTGATATGCAAGTACAGCGATGGGTCGCCTTCCATTAAATTCAGGAGCAAGGATTCGTAGGAGTCTATGCTTTCATCACCGCTCTGACGCTGGGGTGCATCTATGCTTAGCGTGCGTGTGGCAATGTCTAGGCCTGGAATTTTGGATTCGATTTCCATCTTGATGCATTCTCTGGGCTGAATATTGAGGGTTAACCAGTTTTGGTGCTGGCCCTCAATTAATTGCATGGGGGCTTTTTTAAAGCGTATGGAAACGGCCGTGTTGCCTTCGTGCATGCGTTTAGCTGTGCGCACATAAAATGGCACACCTTGCCAACGTGGGTTGTCTATGAACAGTTTTAATGCGGCATAGGTTTCAGTAACGCTGGCTTTAACGCCTTCTTTAGCCAGTTCGTCTAAATAGCCCGCTACGTTTTCACCGTGTCCATCGCCTACACAAACGCGTCCTGCCGAGTATTGGGCACGGAAAGCGTGTTTGCCTAGGTCTTTAACCGGTAATGGGCGTATGGCTTGCAGGAGCCTAATTTTCTCAGCACGTATGCTGTCCGGGGATAGGTCTTGCGGTTTTTCCATGGCCACTAAAGCCAAGGTTTGCAACAAGTGACTTTGCACCATGTCGCGCAATGCGCCTGTGTTGTTATAGAACTCAGTGCGGTCGCCTACGCCCAAAGTTTCGTTATTGGTGATTTGCACGTGGTCTATGTATTGATTGTTCCACAGCGGTTCAAACAAGGTGTTGGCAAAGCGCGTCAGCATGATGTTTTGCAGCGCTGATTTACCTAAATAATGGTCTATGCGGTAAATTTGACTTTCTTTTAGGTGCTTGGTGATGGATGCCTGCAAGGCTTGTGCCGATGGTAGGTCGCTGCCAAACGGCTTTTCTATCAAAACACGACGCCAGTATTGGCTTTCATCCAGCAGGCCGACGCCGGACAGTTGCTCAACTATGGGGGAAAAATCCGTAGGGCGCACCGATAAAAAGTAAGCCAAGTTTTGTGGGAATACTTGCGCGTTGCTCAATGTCGCTTTCATTTTTTTGAAGGCATCGGCATCGCTAGGTGGGTTGGCATGGTAATGGTTGCGGTCAATAAAGCGCTGAAACACCGCTTGATCGTAGCCGTCTTTAAATTTTGTGTCCAACATCTTTTTGATGTCAGTTTGCCAAGCTTCTCGTGTGACTTCGCCGCGACCCACAGACAGAATGGCCATGTGCTCAGGTAGGCGGCCTGCTGCATCCAAGCGAAATAGGCCTGGCATTAATTTAACGCGGGATAAGTTGCCGCTGGCACCAAATAGGACCAGTGTGCAAGGATCAATTTTTTTTACCATGGTAAACCTTAAGTTAGCTATAGATTTTGATTGGCACGCCAGTACGGGCCATCGAATAACAGTGTTCTCTAGAATAATCGCCTGGTTGAGCTAGGCGAGTGAATCCGAATTAATGGCGACTTTCTGCCGGTGCGCCGTCGGTGTCTAGGTCTAAATCACCCCAGCCTAAGCGGCGGTGGAATAATTCCAACAATAGATCCCAGCTTAAACGTGACAATGCTGGGTCGTAGCGGTGGCCTTCGTCACGCATAAACGCGTGTTGGCCGTTGAATTCATGCCAAGTGTAACGGGTGCCTACTTCATCCAAGCGGGCTTTCACCATGTTGCGACCTTCCAGTGGAACGTGCGGGTCTTGGCGACCCCAGATGTGCAGCAATTCGCCTTTGATTTCGCCGGCGCGCTCTAAGGAGTTATCGTTTTTACCTAAGCCCAAGGCGCGTTTGTGTATGTCGGTGGCATAGAAACAAACCGCCGCTAACACGTCAGGGTTCATGGCCGCGCGGAAGGCCAAATGGCCGCCTACGCATATGCCCATGACGCCTAAGCGGCCAGTGCAATCGTCGCGTGATTTAAGGTAGTCCAGCACGGCGCGTGCATCGCTGTCGTAAGCGTGTACTTCCTTGGTGATTTTGTGTGCATTACCGCGTGTGGTGCCTTCTTCATCGTAAGAGAGGACAGTGCCTGCGGGTTCTAATTCGTGGTAGATTTCAGGGCAGGCGACTATGAAGCCGTGGCCGGCCAACATGGCGGCGGTGCGGCGTATAGGTGCGGTCACTTGGAAAATTTCTGAAAACATTAAAATACCAGGGTAATTGCCTGGTGCAGCTGGGCGAAAAATGTGCGCGCGCATTTCGCCTGTGGGTGTATTTAGGTCTACAATTTCACTGTCTTTAATTAACATTTTTAGTCCTGATTATTGCATTTTAGAATAGCCATATATGATAAAGCAAGCAAGCTTATTCATACAGTGTTTTGATGTAAAAATATAAAATGCATGACAAGTTTGGCATTTTAGTGTCAAATTCCGCCTTACTTTTTTGAGCCGAGTCCGAATGAAAATGCAAGATAAACAAGTGCGCTGGCAACACTTTGATAGCATCGATTGTTTGCGTCATGCCGTCTGTGATAGCATCGCTTTAAGTGCCAGTCGTGCGATAGCCCAGAGTGGGCGATTTACCCTGGTGTTAGCGGGGGGCAATACCCCGCGTGCCATCTACCGTTTGTTGCGCGATCTGCCTATGGATTGGACTAAATGGCATGTTTATCATGGTGATGAACGTTGTTTGCCGGCGGATCACGAGGACAGAAATAGCTTGATGGTTGAGCAGGTTTTGCTCGAACACGTAGCTATACCGGCGCATCAGGTGCATCACATGCCGGCAGAATTAGGCCCGGTTGAAGGCGCTAAAGCCTACGCTAAAATCCTGCAGGGTCTGGGTAGTTTCGATTTGGTCTTGCTGGGTTTGGGTGAAGATGGCCACACGGCATCGCTGTTTCCTGGGCATGCACTTGATAATAGTGATTATGCTGTGCCGGTGTTTAATTCACCTAAGCCGCCTGCCGAGCGCATCACCTTAAGTCAGCAAAGGCTAAACGATGCGCAGCAAGTCATCTTCATTGTAAGCGGGGCAGGGAAGCAGCAAGCCGTGGACCAATGGCGAACTGGCGTCGCTATTCCAGCCACCTTGATTGCGCCGGCCAAAGGAGTGGATGTGTATTGCTACGAAGTGGCTTTGGCTTGATTTTTTTCTATCAAGACACTGATTAGACGCAGTTGCTCTTTCTGTATGGCCATTAGCTCCGCCCATTGTCCTTCGCGCAGCAAATCCACTTTTTCATGCAGCAACATAATTTCCAGCTCGGCTTTGAGGTTGACTTCGTAATCGTGGTCAGCATTTAAGCGGTCTTTTTCACCCTGTCGGTTTTGCGACATAAGGATGATGGGGGCCTGTATGGAGGCGAGCATGGATAAGAATAAATTTAATAAAATATACGGGTAGGGGTCAAAGCTCTTATTGTAGTTAGCCAGTATCACTGAATTGAGAATCACCCAGCACACTAGGGTGACCGCGAATAAGCCTATGAACGCCCATGAACCACCAAATTTGGCCACCGCATCGGCGGCACGCTGACCGACGGTGATGTTGCTGTCTATGCTTGCAGACGGTGCTGTTGAGATGTGTTTGCGTTCGGTGATGTGCCGCGCCACTTTTTTGGTGCGTGCATCCATGTTCTCATAGCTGGACCCTAAAAGTTTTTCAGCGATAGGATGTTTTTTAGCGGCCATGGCGTGATCCTTCGTCTAGCTATTCTGTATGACTATATTAGGGAATTTGGCGCTGTGGTCTAAGCTGCTATTGGCTATTTTAATCGCCGCAGAGCGAGCGATTTTTTTATAAATGGCAGCGATTTTACTGTCTGGATCAGCCACCACAGATGGTTTCCCGCCATCCGATTGCATCCGGATGGCGATGTCTAAAGGCAAACTGCCCAATAAATCGACTTGGTAGTCCTGGCTCATGGTGGCACCGCCGCCGGCCCCAAAAATGTGTTCTTCAAAGCCGCATTGTGAGCATATGTGGGTGCTCATATTTTCCACAATACCTAAAATAGGAATGCTGACTTTCTCGAACATTTTAAGCCCTTTGCGCGCATCCAGTAAGGCGATGTCTTGCGGGGTAGTAACAATAATGGCTCCGGTGACCGGTATTTTTTGCGCCATGGTCAGTTGTATGTCGCCTGTGCCAGGTGGCAAGTCTATGATCAGGTAATCTAAATCGCGCCATTTTGTGTCGCGCAGCAATTGTTCTAAGGCGCCGGTTACCATGGGGCCGCGCCATACCATGGGCGTGTCGTTGTCTATCAGAAAGCCTATGGACATGGCTTGTATGCCATGCGCCAGCATGGGGTCCATGGTTTTACCATCGCTACTTTCTGGGCGCCCGCTGATGCCTAGCATTTGTGGTTGACTAGGGCCATAGATGTCGGCATCCAACAAACCCACTGTTGCCCCTTCGACCGCCAAGGCTAAGGCCAGGTTGACCGAGGTGGTGGATTTGCCTACACCGCCCTTGCCGGAAGCGACGGCGATGATGTTTTTGACGTTGGGCAAAAGTGTGACGCCTTGCTGGGCTTTATGTGCAACTATGCGGCTGGCAATGTTTACTGTGACTTTGCTTACGCCTGGCAAGGCTTGTAAAGCTTGGCTTATTAAGGCTTGCACTTCCGCCATGACCGATTTTGCCGGGTAGCCCAGCACGATATCTACGCTCACTTCGCTGCCATTAATTTGGATGTTCTTGGCGGATTTGCTGCTGATAAAATCTTTGCCGGTATTGGGGTCTATGCAGACTTTTAAGGTGCTTTGTATAAGAAGTTCGGTAAGGGCCATGCGTATTATTCCTGTCGATGTGCTTTGATGGTTTGCTGAGATGCTGTGCTTATGTAGTGGTTAGGGCAATATAAACTTGAGTGAATTGATAGGGTATTTTAACCGATAGTCCAGTCAGCTAGGGCGTTTTGTGTTAAAAATTGCGCAGTAGCCAGTGCCATTTAAAATGCGCAATCAACGCTGGGTTAAGCCGGCCGCATTTGTTAGAATACCGTTT
>JAIQBT010000071.1 GCA_020035195.1 Methylotenera sp. | reverse complement strand
TTAGGCTATCTGAGTGGCTAGCAGCATGGCTTAAATGTTTTTTTGCTGCAGTTTTTTTGGGTTCAGTCATCATAGTAGGTTAAAATTATACTTAAATTACTGTTTAACTCCCGAAAAGCATTAAAAAAACCCTATTGATCACGAAGCGAGAGCCGTTTTGACTACACAATCCACTCATCCCACCTCTATCAGCTACCGCGATGCTGGTGTGGACATAGAAGCAGGCGATGCCTTAATTGAAGAAATTAAACCGTTTGCAAAACGCACCATGCGTCCTGAAGTGTTGGCCGGTATCGGTGGATTTGGCTCTTTGTTCGAAATGCCTAAGAAGTACAAAAATCCAGTGTTGGTTTCCGGGACCGATGGCGTGGGCACTAAACTTAAACTGGCCTTTGAATTAAATAAGCACGATACCGTGGGCATCGATTTGGTCGCCATGAGCGTGAACGACATTTTAGTGCAAGGCGCAGAGCCGCTGTTTTTCTTAGACTATTTTGCCTGTGGCAAGTTGGAAGTAGGCACCGCAGCCCAAGTGATTAAAGGCATTGCGGCGGGCTGTGAGCAATCCGGTTGCGCCCTAGTCGGTGGTGAAACCGCCGAGATGCCAGGCATGTACCCAGCCGGTGAGTACGATCTGGCCGGTTTTGCCGTGGGCTGCGTGGATAAAGAAAACATCATTAATGGCACCACCATTGCCAGCGGCGACGTGGTGCTGGGCTTGGCATCCAGTGGCGCCCATTCCAACGGCTATTCATTGATACGCAAGCTGATCGAAAAATCCGGCATAGATTTTGAATCCGACTTTCACGGTCAGCCCTTCAAGGACGTGGTGATGGCACCTACGCGTATTTACGTGAAGCCCTTGTTGCAGTTGCTGGCCACCTTGCCGGTGAAAGGCATGGCCCATATTACTGGTGGTGGCATTACGGAAAACATTCCGCGCGTGTTGCCAGCGGGTTTAACGGCCGAGATTAAAAAAGGCAGTTGGCCTATGCCGCCACTGTTTACTTGGTTGCAAGCGCAAGGCAATGTGGCGGATTTGGAAATGTATAAAACATTTAACTGCGGTATAGGCATGGCGGTGATTGTGGCCGAAGCGCATGCAGCAGCAGCCATAGATTTATTAACAGAGGCTGGTGAAAGCGTGTTCCATATTGGCCAGGTGCGGGCGCAAAAACCCGATGAAGCGCCTACCATTGTTGTCTAAAGTTAAGCCCTAGCGCGAGTCGCTAGCGTTCCATCATTAACAAGCGCTTGGGCTGCAAGTTGGCATAAGTGCTGCTCGTATTAACACAATAAAGAGAAGCAAATGACGCCAAATTTAATCCGCCAAGCCGCGGTGATGTTATCGAATCTGTTGGAATTTAACAGCCCTGCCGATGCCAAGCTTAGCGAATTTTTTCGTAACAACCGTGACTTAGGCACCAAAGAACGCGCCTTTGTCGCCGAGAGTGTTTACGGGGTATTGCGTCGTTTACGTTTTCTAAGTGCGGTCACGTCCACCGACGACACCGATAACGACGACGCGCGGAAATTGGTCTTGGCCTGGATGCTGCGCATACAAGGCATGAGCATACAAAAAATGGAGCCCATGCTCAGCGAACAGCAAATCGAATGGGCGCGCACCATTAAGGCCAAATCCACAGAAAATATGCCACTGGCGGTGCAAGCCGATGTGCGCGATTGGTTGTGGGAAAAGCTGCTTGCGCAATACGGCGAAGCAGAGGCCTTGACCATTGCTCGCAGTATGCACGAGGGGGCTACCTTAGATTTGCGCGTTAACACCATTAAAGCCACGCGCGATGAAGTGCTGGCCAAATTCGTTGCTGAAAACACCACGGGTGAAGCCAGTGTCAGCAAAACCCCGTATTCGCCCATCGGTTTGCGCATGCCTTTGCGTTTAAACATTAGCCGTCATGTTTTGTTTACGGAAGGCCAAATCGAAGTGCAAGACGAAGGCAGTCAAATCCTAGCGCATTTGGTCGCGGCCAAACGCGGCATGATGGTGGCCGATTTCTGCGCCGGGGCTGGCGGAAAAACCTTAGCCATGGGCGCATTGATGCGTAACACCGGCCGTTTGTATGCCTTTGATGTGTCAGAAAAACGCTTGCACAGCTTGGGTCAGCGCTTAAAGCGATCCGGCTTAAGCAACCTCAATGCGCAAAGAATAAACGGCGAAAACGACCCTAAACTTAAACGCTTAAACGGTAAATTTGACCGTGTCTTGGTTGATGCGCCGTGCACAGGCTTGGGCACCTTGCGCCGCAACCCCGATTTAAAATGGCGTCAAACGCCTCAAGATTTAGCTGAACTGACGGTAAAACAAGCGGCCATTTTGGCCCGTGCGGCCAAGTTGACTAAAGCAGGGGGTCGTTTGATTTATTCCACATGCAGCTTATTAAGCGATGAAAACGAACAGATTGCGGAAGGCTTTTTAGCCACGCACCCAGACTACAAATTGCTTAATGCAGCTGAAATTTTAAATCAGCAACAGATCAATTTAGACACCGGTCCGTATTTAAAACTGTTGCCGCATTTGCACCACACCGATGGTTTCTTTGCCGCCGTGTTTGAAAAAATCGATGCTAGCCTGCCGCTGAAAAAAGTAGCGCCTATGGCAATTGAACCAGAGCCAGTAGCAGCGTTGCCGGAAGCTAAAATCAAGAAGAGCCCTAGCGTAAAAAAAGTCCCAGCAGCAAAAAAAGTAGCTAAAGTCGACGGTCTTGCCGCTGAAACTAAAGTTAAAAAAGTAGCCAAACCTAGAGCCGTCAAAGCCAAGGTCGCCAAGGAATAAAGCCAGTATGAAACTGCCTAGCCTCAACCTGCAAATTTTATTCGGTGCTGTGTTTGGGGTAATGCTGGGCGCGTATTTCCATGGCCTAGGTGCAGACCATCAGGTGGCGCAAGGGGGGGTATACGCTGCCAGTTTAGTGGGCACCTTATTCATCGATCTACTCAAGATGATTCTGATCCCACTGGTGTTTTGTTCCATCGCTGTTGGTATCGCGAACCTGCGCCAACACGATCAAATGCACCGAGTGTGGGTGACCACCTTGCTGTTTTTTGTCAGTAGCATGGCCATTGCTATTGGCTTGGCCTTGTTGGCAGGCAATTACTTTAAGCCTGGCGCAGGCATGCACCTGGCCATGTTTGAGCATGCCATGCAAAACTTCCAAGCCAAGCAGTTGCCACTTCCTGAATTTTTTGCCCAGTTTTTACACGGTTTATTCGTCAACCCTTTTCTGGCTTTATCAGAAGGCAATGTGCTGGCAGTAGTGAGCTTTGCGCTGATGTTAGGGATCGCGCTAGTGATGGCGGGTGATCGCTACAAAAACGTGCTGGCCCTGTTGGAAGAAGGCTTGGCACTTAGCATGCAAATGGTTGGTTGGATTATGCGCATCGCGCCGCTAGGCATCATGGCCTTGCTGATTAAACTAGTCGCCCAGCAAGATGTCGCCATGCTAAGCACCTTGGCTAAGTTTGTGGCGGTCGTGGTTGGCACCACCTTGCTGCACGGTGTGGTGGTGTTGCCTTTAATTCTTTATTTATTCACTGGCAAAACGCCATGGTGGTTTTGGCAAGGCGCCCGCGAGGCCTTGGTCACCGCTTTTGCTACCAGTTCCAGTTCGGCTACCTTGCCCGTCACCTTGCGTTGCGCCAGTGCGCACTTGCAAGTGAAGCCTGCCATTGCCGGTTTTGTTATCCCTTTAGGCGCCACCATTAATATGGATGGCACCGCCTTGTACGAAGCCGCCGCCGCTTTATTTATTGCCAATTTGGTGGGCATAGAATTAAGCTTTATGCAGCAGTTAATCGTGTTTATTACCGCCATGATAGCGGCAATGGGGGCCCCAGGTATCCCGAGTGCCGGCATGGTGACCATGGTCTTGGTCTTGCAATCGGTAGGCTTGCCGGCAGAAGCCATCGCCATATTATTACCGATAGATCGCCTGCTCGATACCCTACGCACCACCGTCAATGTGGAAGGCGACATGGTAGGCAGTTTGGTGGTGCAGAAATTACTGAGCAAACACGCCAGCTAGCATTTTGCTAAGGGGCTTAGGCGATTAATTTAGCCACAGGAGTCATGAAATGGATTTAGCCTATTTATTCAAGATTGGCATCGCACTGTTTGCCATCGTTAATCCCATAGGCAGTGTGCCAATCTTCATTAGCGCCACAGACGGCTGGGACCGTAAGCAAAAGCTACGCACCGCCAACGTGGTGGCACTGACCGTTTTTCTGGTGCTAGGGGCATCTGCCTTATTTGGCGAGGGCATACTGGATTTTTTTAGCATCACCATTCCATCTTTTCAAGTCGGCGGTGGCATATTAATCCTGTTGATCGCCATCAATATGCTGCATGCCAAGCAAAGCCATGCTAAGCAAACCCCAGAAGAAGCTAAAACCATGGAAGAGCGCGATGTGATTGCCATTGTGCCGCTGAGCATTCCTTTGCTGGCCGGCCCTGGTGCGATAAGCAGCATGATTATCGCCGCCCAGGAAAGCAAAACCTTTGTGGATCAGTTGTCCTTGCTTATCCCCATATTTGTGGTGGCTGGTTTGGTCTGGTTAACCTTGCAGCTTTCCAATTACATCGCTGGCAAATTAGGCACCATAGGTATCAATATTGTCACCCGTTTGATGGGCTTGATACTGGCAGCGATGGCGGTGGAGTTCATTGCTCACGGATTGAGCGGACTGTTTCCTACTCTAGTAAGCTAGCGGAAAAGCTCAAGTATTTCATCAACCTGCGGATATAAGCAGGCTCTATTTGCCTCCTTTCGATCGTTTAACTTCCAACATATAAATAGCAACTTCATCTGTGAGCTTGATATATATCAAGCTTGCTTTTTATTATTCGCCCGATAATTCTCTCCAAATAGTTTTTGATGCGCTGTATTTACCCTATTAGAAAGTTAATCAAATGAACAATTTAGTTAAATGGTGGAAAATTTTTACGTCGGCTCCCCATCGGGTTTTCTTTTTTTGGGGGGCGATACAATCTTTACTGACTGTGTCTTGGTGGATAGCTGATCTGGCGGGACGTTATACGGGACTGTATGCGCCAATTGCATGGACTATGTCTTCCGTCGACGCGCATGCTTTTCTGATGATTTATGGTTTTTTCCCATTCTTTATCTTCGGGTTTTTAATGACTACTTTTCCACGCTGGATGAATGGCGAAGAAGTCGAACGCAAGGCATATCTAGCAGCTTTTTTATTTCTAGCTAGTGGCTCTATTATGTTTTATGTAGGCCTGTTTCTCAGTCTCATTATTTTAAGAATAGCCTACCTATTATTTCTGACAGGTTGGGGGCTAGGGTTGTATGCATTATTACGTGTCTACCTTCGTGCAAAGCATCCCGATAAGCGACATGCAACCATCACTTCGGTTGTACTTGGTTTTGGCTGGTTGTTGTTGGCTGGAATTGCTAGCAACAATGACTTATTAATAGCCATTGCCAAAGTAGGTGGGATTTGGTTGATTTTATTGCCGGTATTTTTTGCAGTGAGCCATAGAATGATTCCATTTTTCTCAGCCAATGTCATACCGGATTACAAAATTGTGCGCCCCAATTGGATCTTGGCAGTAGTGCCGAGCCTCGCACTTATACATGGATTTTTAGAGCTGGTCGGATGGCAAGCTTGGACGTGGATGGTTGATTTGCCTATGGCTCTCAGCGCAATATATTTAACGTGCGCTTGGCATTTACGCGATAGCCTTAGGGTGCCTATACTGGGTATGTTACATATAGGCTTTGCTTGGTTTGGGTTGGCCATGGCTTTATATGCGCTACAAAGTTTAATCCTATGCTTTACTGGACAATGGCTATTAGCCAAGGCACCACTTCATGCCATTACTATAGGCTACTTTAGTTCTGTGTTAATGGCCATGGCTACGCGTGTTACGTTAGGTCATTCAGGGAGAATGCTTAATGCTGATCGCTTAACATGGGGTATTTTTCTGGCATTGCAATCTGTAGCGATACTTCGAATTTTTTCAGAATTGCCTGGTTTAGATTTCTTAAGCCGAACGCATTTTTATCTTGGATCAGCCTTGCTTTGGTTGCTGTGCTTTTGGATTTGGGCTATTAAATACTTGGCGATCTATTGGCAAGATAGGCCTAATTGAATGCGCTATAGCTGGTGTTAATCAGCCCATAAAGCAAGTTATTTTGCAGCTCATAAAGCTCGGTTTAATAAGGGGCAGACTTAGCTAAAATAAATTTTAGACACCATGATTTCTGTGCGGCAATAAAAACATTAAACCAAAAATTGGATCATTTCTAATTATGATTAAGCAAAGAATTCGCGACAAAATTATAGGGTTATTGCTGCTATATTTTTTTGTTGCGTTGCTAGCTATAGGAGCCACATTGATGGCATCTTGGCGTCTAGAAGGTGGCGCGGCCGCGATTAATGACGCGGGGCGAGAGCGTATGCGCTCTTACCGTATTGCGTATTTATTGCAGCAGCAAGTGCTTGCGCCTACAGTAGAGCTGCAGCAAGCGATACGGAAAGAAATGAGCGCATTCGAATCGAGCTTACTGGAGATAGCTCAGGGCAACCCAAAACGACCATTATTTTTACCGAAAAATATTGAGATCAGATCCAGAATGGCCTATTTAATTCAGTCTTGGCAAGGAAATATAAAACCGCAAATTACAAAAATTCTCAATAGCAACAATAAAGCAGATCAGCAAATTGCTTTAGAAAATTACCGCCCCATGTTGGAGCGGTATGTGGTCAGTATTAATACATTGGTCAGTTTGATCGAGCGCAGCAACGCCAAAGCCACTCTGTATTTACGTAGTTTGCAGATTGTTCTCATGGTGTTAGCGTTGCTGGGTACGGTTTTGTTGGTTTATTTATTTATGCGTATGGTGGTGCGGCCCGTCACCCAATTGCGTGAGGGCATGCAACGTATGACCACTGGTGATTTCGCAGTTCGCTTACCTGTCAATAGCCAAGATGAACTTGGTGAACTCGCGGTAGGTTTTAATCGCATGGCCGATGAATTGCAGGATCTTTACAACACCTTGGAACAGCGAGTCGAAGAAAAAACCCGTAGCATAGAATCTAAGAATATTGAGTTGGCGACCTTAGATAAGGAAATGGTTATAACTGAACAACGTAATTTGTTGGCACAAGAATTACACGATAGCATCGCGCAGTCATTAGCATTTCTTAATATCCAGGTGCAATTGTTGCAAGAAGATTTTAAGCAGGCGCATCATAATGAAGTTGAACAAGGATTAGTTAAAATTCGTGAAGGCGTTCAGGAAAGTTATGATGATGTGCGAGAGCTATTAGTGCATTTCCGCACGCGTATTGGTGGAACGGATTTAGCAACGGCTATAAGTGGCGCACTTGAGAAGTTTGAAGGGCAAACTAGCATTAAAACTAGCTTTAATATAACGGGCGAAATGCCGGTGTTGTCAGCCGAGCGGGTGCTACAGGTTTTGCATATCCTACAAGAGTCGCTTTCTAATGCCCGTAAGCATGCACATGCCAGTTTAATTAATGTGGAACTGGCATGTGCCGAACAGTGCGTGATTAATATCCAAGATAATGGGGTAGGTTTTGACGTAACCCAGGATGCGGGTGATAGTCATGTCGGATTGCGCATCATGCGTGAGCGTGCGCATCGCATTGGTGCGCAGATTTTTTTTAGATCTAGCGCAGCTAAAGGCACCCATATATGTCTTATACTGGCTGAATGACCAAGAGAAAAGCGCTACTTATGAATGCGATACGAGTCTTAATTATTGATGACCACACATTGTTTCGTAGTGGCATCAAACTGTTATTAGAGCGTCAAGCTGGTTTCGAAGTGGTGGGCGAAGCAGGGGATGGCTTGGATGGTGTTAAAAGCGCCAAAAAGTTGCGGCCGGATGTTGTTTTGCTGGATTTGCATATGCCGCTTACCAGTGGATTGCAAATCATTTCCTTATTGCGTGAAGAAGTGCCGTTGGCGCAAATTATCATGTTGACCGTATCAGAAGATGCCGAGGATTTGTTAGAGGCCTTGCGTGCTGGCGCACGCGGCTATTTGTTAAAAAATATAGAAACCGATTTTTTATTGGACGCCATACGTCGGGCAGCCAAGGCTGAATCAGTGATGTCGCCGCTTATGGCGAATAAGTTGGCCGATGCCATACGCCAGCCGGCTAAAGACAGTAGCCATGCGCAGGTCAGCTTGGAAAAACTTTCACCACGTGAGCGCGAAGTCATGCTTCTTCTGGCACGTGGTGCTAGCAATAAAGAAATTGCCCGTAGTCTTGATTTGGTGGAATCTACCGTTAAAATTCATATGCAGGGCATACTGCGTAAACTCAATTTATCTAGCCGTGTTCAGGCCGCAGTGTTTGCTGTTGAGCATGGCTTGATTCGCCCACAGCCGTAATTCTCCTGTCCACGCTGTCTCATCCAAAAGAACTAGCTAATAACAATTAGCTAGTTCTTTTGCTTCATGCAAACCCTACTTTTGATTAGCGCCGATTTGATGTAAGTCAATCGGGCAAATAAACCCTCTCGTAGAATCGCTCTGTAATTGATCGGCAAATCGTTTGTTGATCAAGCAATGATTGCTACAGGAGGCGTAGATGGCTACACAACAATATAAAGCTTGGTCAGTCGTTGGTATGAGCACACTTTCTTTTACGGTGTGTTTCATGATCTGGATGATGTTTGCCGTGATTGGCATTCCGATCAAAGCTATGTTGAGCCTAAATGAAACGCAGTTTGGCATCTTAATCGCAATGCCGGTACTCACTGGTTCGCTCATTCGACTTCCATTAGGTATGTGGACTGACAAGTTCGGTGGGCGGTTGGTGTTCTTTAGTTTGATGTTGTCGACCGTGGCGCCTATTTATCTAATTTCCAGATGTACGGAATATTGGCAATTTCTCATGACAGGTCTTTTTGTTGGTATCGCTGGGGGCTCCTTTACCGTAGGGATTGCCTATTGTGCTCGGTGGTTTCCAAAAAATAGACAAGGTTTAGCTATGGGTATTTTTGGCGCAGGCAATACCGGTGCCGCTGTAACTAAGTTAGTCGCTCCCCTCATTGTTGTTGCCTATGGTTGGACTATGGTGCCACAGGTCTATGCGGTTTTGATGTTTTTTACGACCCTGCTGTTTTGGTTGTTTACTTACTCCGATCCAGCTCATAAGAATAGCAGCACGGTAAGCATGCGTGAGCAGTTGGCGGTTTTAAAAGACCCTAAAGTATGGAAGTACAGCCAGTATTACTCGATTGTGTTTGGTGGTTACGTTGCTTTAGCCCTGTGGATGACGAAGTACTACATCACGGAATATGGTTTTGACCTAAAGAGCGCCGCCTTGATGGCTGCCGCTTTCAGTATCCCCGGTGGTTTACTCCGTGCGGTTGGCGGTTATTTTTCTGACAAATTCGGAGCACACACCATTACATGGTGGGTGCTCTGGGTATCCTTGGTCTGTTTATTCTTTTTGTCTTACCCGCAAACTGACATTTCCATACTTACCGTGAAAGGTACGCAGACTTTTCATGTTGGCCTAACAGCCAAACTCTTCACCATCATCATGTTTACCATGGGCATCGCTTTTGCGATAGGTAAAGCATCGGTATTTAAGTACATCTCCGATGATTACCCACAAAACATAGGCGTGGTTTCTGGCGTGGTGGGATTGGCAGGCGGCATGGGTGGTTTTTTAATGCCTATTATGTTTGGCGCTTTAGTTGACCTGACAGGCGTACGTTCGTCGGCCTTTATGTTGATGTTCGGGATTGTATGGGTATCGCTAATTTGGATGTATTGGACAGAAGTGCGCCCAGTGAAAATCGGTAGGCATCACGAACGTCAAGCAAAAAATAAAGCGGTAACAATTTAGGGAGAACGGGATGGCAGCGAATGTTGAAGCATGGAACGTAGAAGACAAAGCCTTTTGGGAGTCTACAGGTAAAAAAATAGCTTACCGTAATTTGTGGATTTCGGTGCCAGCTTTACTTTGTGGTTTTGCTGTCTGGTTGATGTGGGGCATTATTGCCGTGCAAATGAGTAATCTTGGTTTTCCGTTTAGTAAAGATGAGTTGTTTACCTTGACGGCTATATCCGGTTTGGCTGGCGCCACCATGCGTATCCCCGCATCATTCTTGATTAGGTTGGCCGGTGGCCGTAATACCATTTTTCTGACAACCGCTATGCTGTTAAGTCCGGCTATCGGAACTGGTGTTGTTTTGCAACATCCAGAGTGGCCGTTGTGGACATTTCAATTGATGGCACTTTGGTCTGGTGTAGGTGGTGGGAATTTTGCCAGCTCTATGAGCAATATCAGCACATTTTTCCCTAAACGTTTGCAGGGAACCGCCTTAGGACTAAATGCAGGCCTAGGTAATTTTGGTGTAACCACCATGCAGATTCTCATCCCATTGGTAATGACGGTTGGGGTGTTTGGTGCTTTAGGTGGTGACGCCACTGTGCTAGTAAAGGACAGTGGCTGGATTTTTGGAAAGATTCCTGCAGGCACGCCAACATTTATTCAAAACGCTGGTTTCACCTGGCTGTTACTTCTATTTCCGTTAGCGGTACTTAGCTTCTGCGGCATGAACAACCTGTTGCCAATATCAGCAGATGCACGCAGTACTTTTACTTCTTTTATAAAAATAATCTGGCTTTATACGCTGGCTTTCTTACCTGCTATTGCTGGCTTATATCTTTATTTACCAGCGCCGACTGGCTTAGGTTTACTGAATATGTGGCTGGCTATGCCGCTGATTATTGTCAGCACCTTGTTGATCATGAAGCTGGCCGCCTTTGGTAGCATGAAAGAAAATATCGCCAAGCAGTTCTCTATTTTTAAAAACAAGCACACTTGGTCTATGACGGCCTTGTATTTGGTTACCTTTGGTTCTTTCATCGGTTTTTCCATGGCATTGCCTTTATCAATCACGGTCATTTTTGGCGATAAACATATTTTTGATGCCGCTGGCGGCATTTGGATGCATATTAAGAATCCTAATGCACCGTCTGCGCTCACCTATGCTTGGATAGGCCCTTTTGTTGGTGCGCTAATTCGCCCAGTAGGTGGTTGGATTTCAGACAAGGTCGGCGGGTCCATTGTCACCCAAGTTATTTCCGCGGCGATGGTTTTGGCTTCTATTTATGCCGGACACGTCATGATGCAAGCCTATCACTCAGCCACACCAGAGATTTACTTTAACCAGTTTTTACTGACCTTTGTCGTGTTGTTTGCTGCAACAGGCTTAGGTAATGGCTCTACCTTTAGAACAGTGGGCGTCATCTTTGATCGCGTACAGGCCGGCCCGGTATTGGGTTGGACCTCTGCGGTGGCCGCTTACGGGTCATTCATCGCTCCAGAAGTGATTAAAGGGCAAATCAAAGCAGGCACGCCAGAGATGGCAATGTATGGCTTCGCCGTGTTTTATGCGCTGTGTTTGTTGTTGAACTGGTGGTTCTATTTACGCGCCGGTGCTGAAATAAAAAATCCCTAATGAAGTGAGCAGGCCGGCCATTGTTGCCGACTATAAACGAATGATAATCGCCGCACGGCGGCAGTATGGAGAGAAACATGAGTCACTTTTTGGATAGGCTGAAATTTTTTGACAAGGTAAAAGCCACCTTCTCTAATGAACACGGCATTGTTACTAACGAAGATCGTCAATGGGAAGATGCTTATCGCCACCGTTGGCAACACGATAAAGTGGTGCGCTCCACACACGGTGTGAATTGTACCGGCGGTTGTTCCTGGAAGATTTTTGTTAAGAATGGTTTGGTGTCATTTGAAATGCAACAAACCGATTACCCGCGCACACGTGATGACTTGCCCGACCATGAGCCGCGTGGTTGTCAGCGCGGGGCATCATTTTCTTGGTACTTATACAGCCCGCACCGGATAAAACATCCCTTGATACGCGGCCGATTGCTGGACATGTATCGCATTGAGCGCATGAGCGGCAAGGATCCAGTAGAGGCTTGGGCGGCCATACAATCCGATGCCACTAAACGTAAAGCCTATACAGCTGTCCGTGGCTTAGGGGGATTTGTCCGTACTTCTTGGGATGAGGTGAATGAAATTATCGCCGCCGCCAACGTTTACACCATCAAAAAATGGGGCCCAGATCGAATTTTTGGTTTTTCCCCGATCCCAGCGATGTCCATGATTTCTTACGCCGCAGGCTCCCGATTCCTTTCCCTCATCGGTGCGGCCTGCGGATCTTTTTACGATTGGTATTGTGATTTGCCCGCGGCCAGTCCGCAGACTTGGGGTGAGCAGACCGACGTGCCGGAAGCGGCAGACTGGTATAACTCAACCTACATCATTATTACCGGGGCGAATCTGCCCATGACGCGGACCCCAGATGCTCATTTTGCATCAGAGGTGCGTTATAAAGGCGCAAAAATCGTCGCCATGGCACCAGATTATGCTGAATTCTGCAAGTTCTCTGATTTATGGATGCCGATCAAACAAGGAACGGATGCTGCAGCCTTTTTGGCTATGGGGCACGTGGCCTTAAAAGAGTTTTACATCAATGCGCAGGATGCTTATTTTCAAGATTATGCCCGTAAATATACGGATTTACCTATGCAAGTCATGTTACGTAAACAAGGTGATGGCTTCGTGTCTGATCGGTTTTTACGCGCATCGGATTTTGATGGGGCATTAGGTGAAACCAATAATACTGAATGGAAAACCATCGTCTTTGACCGTAAGTCCTGCGCTTTTGTGGCGCCCAATGGCAGCATAGGCTTTCGCTGGGGCGAGGAAGGTAAGTGGAACTTATTGGAACAGGCTGACAGCCGTGAAATCGTCGCTGAACTGTCTTGTATCGATGACAGAGACAAAGTGATTTCTGTGGGATTCCCACATTTTACTCACGGTGAAGCTGAACTGCTCTACAGAAATATTCCAGCTAGAAAAGTTAAATTGGCCAATGGTGATGAGGTATTGGTGGCAACGGTGTTCGACTTGCAGATTGCACAGTACGGCATAGACCGTGGTTTGGGTGGTGAGAATGTGGCCAGCAGTTATGCCGATGCCAATGTGGCCTACACTCCTGCATGGGCGGAAAAAGTCACCGGGGTGAAAGCCGCTGATATCGAGCGTACGGGACGTGAATTTGCCTACAATGCTTCTAAAACCAAGGGTAAATCCATGGTTATCATGGGCGCCGCAATTAACCATTGGTACCACAATGATTTGGCTTATCGCGCCATCATGAATTTGCTACACATGTGTGGTTGCGTTGGTCAATCAGGGGGTGGTTGGGCACATTACGTCGGTCAAGAAAAGCTTAGGCCACAAGCAGGTTGGGCTCCTATTGCTTTCGCCTTAGATTGGATGCGGCCTCCGCGCCATACGAACTCTACTTCTTATTGGTATTTCCATACTGATCAGTGGCGTTATGAAACACTCAACGCCGACAGTTTGTTGTCGCCAGCTGGCAAGGGCAAGAATAAGGGCAATTCGATTGCTGATTACAACGTTAAGGCGGCTCGTATGGGCTGGTTGCCTTCTATGCCTAACTTCAACCGCAATCCAATTGAGTTGGCGGAAGAAGCTTTTAGTAGCGGTGCTACCGATGAAGCTTCGGTCAGTAAATACATTGCTGCCCAGATGAAGTCCGGTGAGTTGGATGTGGCGTACGCTGATCCGGACAATCCAGTAAATTGGCCGCGTAACTTATTTGTATGGCGGGCTAATTTGATTGGCTCTTCGGCAAAAGGCCACGAGTACTTCCTTAAGCATTTATTAGGTGCGCAAAATGGCGTATTACAAGAGTCGGGTGCAGGGCGGATTAATAAAGAAGTGAAATGGCACGAAGATGCCCCCATAGCCAAATTGGATTTAATGGTGGACATCAATTTCCGCCTTAATTCTACGGGCGCTTATTCGGATATTATTTTGCCTACCGCCACTTGGTATGAAAAGAACGACTTAAATACCACGGACATGCACCCATTCATACACCCACTTTCTGAAGCGGTTTCTCCAGGCTGGGAATCTAAATCGGATTGGCAAATTTTCAAATCCCTGGCAAAAACTTTCTCGCCACTAGCGGAAAAGCATTTGGGCACCAAACACGAAGTGGTGGCCTTACCTATGCAACATGATACGGCTGGTGAATTGGCTCAACCTTTTGGCGAAGTGAAGAATTGGAAAGAAGGCGACTGCGAACCCATCCCAGGCAAAACCATGGCGATTATCAAAGTGGTGGAGCGCGCATACGGCGACACTTACCGTAAATTCATCGCCCTAGGGCCTTTAATGACCAAGCTTGGCAATAACATTAAAGGTATAGATTGGAACACCGATCAAGAGTATGAGGAGCTTAAAAAACACAATTCCACGGTGAAAGAGCCAGGCATTTCTTTTGGTATGCCATCCTTGGCTGAGGACATAGAGGTGTGCGATTCTGTAATGCGCATGGCACCCGAAACCAATGGTGAAGTCGCCCACAAATCGTGGTCATCCTTGTCGAAAAAGACCGGCTTGGATCATCACCATTTGTATGCGGGGCGACATGAAGATAAATTCACCTTCAAAGACATACAAGCACAACCTCGCAAAATCATTACCGCGCCTACTTGGTCTGGTATTGAATCTGAGCACGTGTCTTACACGGCGGGTTACACCAATATACACGAGCACATTCCATTTCGCACGCTGACAGGACGCGCTCATTTTTACCAAGATCACGAATGGATGTTGGATTTTGGTGAGGGCTTTTGTACCTACAAACCCATGGTTGATTTGGGGGAGTTAAATTCCTTACCTAACAGCGTCACCAGCAAACCGCACTTGGCCTTGAATTGGATTACGCCGCATTCCAAATGGGGCATCCATTCTTCTTACCAAGATAACCTGCGTATGCTGACCTTGTTCCGCGGTGGCCCATACGTATGGCTTTCTGAAGACGATGCAAAATCAGTAGGCATAGAAGATAACGATTGGGTGGAAGCGGTCAATCATAACGGCGCAACAGTGGCGCGGGCGGTGGTTTCGCAACGCGTGCCGCGTGGCATGGCCATGATGTACCACGCACAGGAAAAAAATGTAAACGTGCCAGGCTCACCTTCTACCGGCAAACGCGGCGGCATTTTGAACTCCGTAACGCGGGTCATCATGAAACCCACCAATATGATAGGAGGCTATGCGCAGCTTTCTTATGGCTTCAATTACTACGGTACGGTGGGATGCCAACGCGACACCATGGTGGCCTTGCATAAAATAGCCGATAAAGACGTCGATTGGTTGGAGCGACCGCTCACCGACGAGCGCGAAGCACAACTTAACCCCGTTGGCATTAGCGCCAAGTAAAAGGACATCAGGAGATTATTATGAAAGTACGCGCACAATTCGCCTTTGTCTTTAATTTAGATAAATGCATAGGTTGCCATACCTGTTCGGTTACGTGTAAGAACGTCTGGACCAACCGCAAAGGCGTCGAATACGCTTGGTTTAACAACGTGGAATCTAAGCCTGGCGTGGGTTACCCGAAGCAATGGGAAAATCAAGACATTTGGCATGGTGGTTGGGAGCTTAAAAACGGCAAGCTGGAACTCAAGTCTGGCAGTCGCACCAGTAAGCTACTTAACATTTTTGCCAATCCAGACATGCCAGAAATAGACGATTACTACGAGCCATTTACCTACAATTACGCGCATTTGCAAAATGCACCTTTATCTGAGGCTACGCCCACCGCGCGGCCCATTTCGCAAATTACCGGCAAATCCATGGAGAAAATTACCTGGGGTCCAAATTGGGAAGACGACCTGGCCGGCGAGTATCACAAGCGCAGTAAAGACAAGAATATGGATAACATACAGAAGGAGATGTACGGTCAGTTTGAGAATACCTTTCACATGTATTTACCGCGAATTTGCAATCATTGCTTGAATGCCTCATGCGTGGCGGCTTGTCCATCCGGCTCTATTTACAAGCGTGAAGAAGACGGTATTGTATTGGTCGATCAGGATAAATGCCGTGGTTGGCGCATGTGTGTTAGCTCATGCCCCTATAAAAAAGTATTCTATAACTGGGAATCCGGCAAGGCCGAGAAGTGCATAGGCTGTTACCCACGCGTGGAATCAGGTATGCCGACGGTTTGTTCGGAATCCTGTGTTGGGCGCATCCGCTATAACGGCATTATGCTGTATGACGCAGATCGCATTGAAGAATTCGCCAGCATGGAAGACACGCAAGACCTGTACGAAGCACAGCGCAGTATTTTCTTAGATCCGAATGATCCTGAGGTTATTAAAGCGGCTCGTCTTGAAGGTATTAATGAAGATTGGCTTGAGGCGGCGCGTAATTCGCCAATTTGGAAAATGGTCATGGATTGGAAAATTGCGTTCCCTATGCATCCGGAGTTCCGCACCTTGCCCATGGTCTGGTACGTGCCACCACTCTCGCCTGTGCAATCGCAAATTGACCAAGGCAATCTGCCAGTCGGCCCGGATGGAGCTATTCCTGTGGCAGGCGCCATGCGTTTGCCGGTGCAGTATTTAGCTAATTTGCTCACAGCCGGTAAAACTGAGCCAGTTGAAAGTGCTTTGAATAAATTGATAGCCATGCGCAGTTACCAGCGCTCTATCCACGTTGAAGGTCAAGTCGATACACGTGCGATTGATGCTGCTGGCATAACTGAAGAGCAAGCGAAAGAAATGTACCGCTACCTAGCCATTGCCAATTACGAAGACCGTTTTGTCATTCCGACTGGGCACACGGAAGAAACCTTGGACGATTCTTTTGGTTTCCAAGGTCAAAACGGTTTTAACTTTGGTAACGACAGTTCGCACGGCGTTTCAAAAATCACCTTATTCCCACGTAGACGCAAAGACACGGTAGAACCTAAAACCTTAGCACCTGCTAGCGATAATAATAGTTAAGCCATTGAGGAAAACAACATGAAAATTTACAAATTATTATCGACATTATTGGATTATCCAGATCAAGAGTTACTAGATCATCTCCCTGAGTTGCTTGAATTTACCGAGCTAAGCACAGAAATAGACCAAGCTGAACGTGAGGCTATACAGCAATTTTTAAGTCACTTGCAAAGTAAGGCTTTGACGGAATTGCAGGCGGATTATGTGCGGACCTTTGATATGACGGCAGAGCATAGCCTGCATCTAACCCACCATCTGTTTGGCGACGATAAAAATCGCGGTCCGGCTTTAATCGACTTGGGGGAGTTGTATAAAGATTACGGGGTGGAAGTGATGAGCAATGAATTGCCGGATTATTTGCCATTAATTCTCGAGTTTTCCGCGTATTTAGACGACAACGAGGCGACGGTATTTTTATCGGACGCAAAAAAAGTATTTGCGGTGTTGACGGAAAACCTAAAAAAAGCAGCTAGTCCTTATGCGGCATTGTTATCAATTATTGATAACCGCGCTACGCTAACTAAATTGGCCGCTTAAGCGAAAGACATTTAAGGAGAATGCAATGAATTTACATAACTTTCTTTATGGGGTGTATCCATACATCGCACTAAGTGTTTTTTTGCTGGGCAGTTTGCAGCGATTTGACCGTGAACAATACACATGGAAGAGCGATTCAAGTCAGCTTTTATCTAAAGCCAATATGCGTTTGGGTAGCAATCTATTTCACGTAGGCATATTAGCTATTTTTGGAGGCCATGCGGTCGGTTTATTGACCCCGCATGGTGTATTTACTGGGCTGGGTGTAAGTGACATGGCGCACCAAATGGTGGCTATTTGGGCTGGATCTATTTTTGGTGCAATGTGTTTGCTGGGGGGGCTTATTTTATGGGTGCGCCGTATGTTCAACGCCCGTGTTTCAGCAGCCAGTCGGGGCTCGGATAAATTCATATTGACTTGGTTGCTTATCACCTTGATGCTGGGTTTATCCACTATTCCCGTCTCAATAGGGCATGCCAACCATGGCAATCCCAATGTGATGATAGCCTTGGCTGAATGGGTGCAAAGCATAGTCTATTTACACCCCAATCCAGCCCTGTTGAACGAGGTGGATACCATATTCAAAATTCATCTATTTTTTGGTATGACGGTATTTCTGGTGTTTCCCTTCACCCGTATGGTGCACGTATGGAGCGCCCCATTTGGCTATATCAATCGACCTTACCAAATAGTGCGCAGTAAACGTAAACTTTAAAAACCGAGATAATAATGAACCATTCCAAGACTATGCGCCCCTTGTTTGCCAGTTGTATGTTGGCCTGCATTACCAGTTTTTCCTTGCCAGCATTTGCGGATGAGGCCATTAAGGCCGCGCCCGCGAATTTATTGGAAGCCATACAGCAAGGTGAGCCCATGACCAACTTTAGATTGCGTTACGAATCAGTGGATCAAGATGGTTTACAAGACACCGCCCATGCATTTACCTTACGCAGCTTGATTGGTTGGCAAACTGCGCCATTGCATGATTTTAGCCTAGCTGCTCAGTTGACCGATGTGCATGAATTTAATCATGATTTTAACGATAGGGCCGATAACTTATCCGAACCTGGTAAAGCCACTTACCCGAACATTGTTGATCCCAGCTATACCGGAATTAATCAGTTGTATGTGGATTGGACAGGCGTTAAAAATACCAAACTACGCTTAGGGCGACAACAATTAAACCTAGACAACGTGCGCTTTATTGGCGACATCGGTTTTCGGCAAAACATGCAGGTGTTTGATGGCGTTTCTGTGTTGAATAAAAGTCTGCCAAATACCGAGTTGTTTGCTGCCCATTTTGATAAAGTGCGGCAAATCAACACGGCGCGCCGAAGCGGCAATGTCGATATCGTTAATGCCAAATACCGCATTTCAGTCAGTGAGGCATTGACAGGCTATGGCTATTTTATTGATGTGGCCAACTTGAGCCAAAATGGTCAGCCGGACGGCGGTCCAACGGCAGCCAGTTCTGTGGTCAGTGCCGGTAATGGTCTGGGTGCAAGCCAAGACTTAGCACCAGCCACCACCGATGCCAGCAGCAAGACTTTTGGTTTGCGTTTAGATGGGGCACGCAAAGTTAGTGATCACTGGAAGTTGCTGTATACCGCTGAATACGCTAAGCAAGACGATTACCGTGGCGGCAGTGCTTTGATTGATGCGCATTATTATAAATTGGCTGGCGGTGTCATGTACGATGGCTGGTCGATACGGTTGGATCATGAAGAACTGTCAAGTAATGGTGGTAAATATGCATTTCAAACCCCATTAGGTACTAACCATTTATTTCAAGGTTGGGCAGATGTATTTTTAGTGACGCCACGCCAAGGCATACGAGATACCTTTGTTAGCCTAGCGGGTAGCATAGAAAAAGCTAAGTTGTATGCGGAGTACCATGTATTTAAATCCGATAAAGCCTATGACACACTTAATGGCCAACTTGGAAATAAGTACGGTACCGAGTTTGACGCAAGTGTGGCTTATCCGTTTAGCAAAAAAATCACCGGTAAATTGGAGTACGCCAAATTCATGGAGTCGGATGTGTATGGCGGCAGTCTAACGGCTGCTGTACGTAAAGGAGACAAGGAAATAGTCTGGGCAACAGCTATGTACGTGTTTTAATTTTTTATGTATAAACAGGCACCCAATCCAAAGTTATTGATCGATCGTTTTGGTCGAGAAATCGATTATATCCGGCTATCCATTACTGATAGGTGCGATTTTCGCTGTGTGTATTGCATGTCTGATAACATGACTTTTTTAGCGCGCGAGGCTGTCCTTTCCTTAGAAGAGTATGCCCGCTTGGTAAAGGTGTTCGTTGAACTTGGTGTGCGTAAAGTACGTATCACTGGGGGTGAGCCACTGATGCGTAAAAATGCGCTGCAGTTATTCGAAGCGATAGGTCGACTCCCAGGTTTAGAAGAATTGCTGATTACCACTAATGGTTCACAGTTAGAGCAGCATGCCTACGCATTAAAGCAGGCTGGCGTTAACCGAGTGAACATCAGTTTAGACAGCCTCAATGCTACGCGTTTTCGTAAGATTACCCGTGTTGGTGACTTAGATAAAGTGTTGCGCGGTATTGCTGTAGCTAAGCAAGCTGGGTTTGAAACCATTAAGCTGAATGCCTTGCTCATGCGCGGTATCAATGACGACGAAGCGCTACCCTTAGCCGCATTTGCCATTGAACAGGGCTTGGATATCTCATTTATAGAAGAAATGCCGCTAGGTGAGGTGCAACATTCCAGAAGTGCGAGTTATGTGAGCAACGATGAAACACTGCAGTTGCTAAGATCACGCTATGATTTAATTAACAGTACGGCCACTACCTGCGGTCCTGCACGTTATTGGCAAGTGCCAAGCAAAAAAACCAAGATAGGGTTTATTTCCCCGCATAGCCATAACTTTTGCGAAGCATGCAATCGACTGCGCATCAGTTGCCAAGGCGAATTGCACCTGTGTTTGGGTCAAGAAAATAGAATCAACCTAAGGCCGATGTTAAGAGACTTCCCGTACGACGATGGCCCGTTGAAGCAGGCGATAATCAATAGCATGCAAGTTAAACCTAAAGGCCATGACTTTGATTTGAACCGGTCTACCCCAGCGGTCATACGATTTATGTCACACACCGGTGGTTGATGTTTAAAACCTTGTTGCCTTATTTATTCCCTATATTCCAGAGGCGGTACTTGGCTAGGCCACCGGCCACCATGGAATAAGCGGCAGGCACCACCACTAGCGTGAGCAAGGTGGATGAAACCATGCCACCTATGATGGCCACCGACAGGGGTTTATTCGTTTCAGAGCCAGCGCCTAAGCCTAGCGCCGCGGGCAACAAGGCTAGAATAATTGTCAGCGAGGTCATTAACACTGGCCGCAAGCGGATAGGGCATGCTTCTTTTAAGGCGTCGTTCACATTCGCGCCTTTTTCCACCAATTGGTTGGTCAAATCCACCAACAAGATGGAGTTTTTCGCCACCAAGCCTATCAGCAAGACTAGGCCTATCATGGAGTAAATATTCAGCGTATCGCCAGTGATGAGGAGTGCGATCAGGCCGCCAATGATGGCCAGGGGTTGCGCCAACATGATGATGAATGGTTGGATAAAGGAGTTGAATTGGCTGGCCAATACCATGTACAACAAGATAAACGCCAAGGAAAAAACAAACTTCATGTTTTTCATGGTTTTACCAAACTCTTCAGCCTGGCCGGTAAATTTTAATTTGTAATCGGCCGGGACCAATTTAGCCGCGGTGGCTTTGACGGTGTTGACCGCATCACCAAGCGCGACATTTGGGTTGGCGTAAAAGTTAACCGCGTATTGCAAATCGTAGCGGCCTATGACGGCGGCGCCCAATTCTCTTTTAAAGCTGGCGACGGCGTCCAAGCGGACCAATTCACCGTTGCGGCTACGCAGGTAAATCTTGTTCAAATCGACCGTGTTATTTAATTCTTCTTCACCGGCTTTGAGGCGTATGTCATAGCGTTGGCCATCACCATTGGCTTCATTGTATTTCGCCACATTAATGCCGCCGGCATACAAGGAAACGGCCGTGGCAATGTCGTTAGCACTCAAGCCCAATGCGGCGGCGCGGGCTCGGTCTATGTCCACTTTGACCTGCGGTAAATCCAATTGCACGTCTAGGTCGACTTTGCCTATGTCGCCGTTGCTGCTTAGCGTTTGTTGAAAAATCTGTGCTATGCGGCCTATCTCTTGCAAGTTAGCGCCAGTGATGTTGAATTGCAATTTCTCCGAACGCTGACCACGGGCAATCGATGCCGGCGAAGGAATAGCGCGCACGCCGGGGATGGTGTTGAATTCTTTTTTCAATTCTTTAATCAGGGCTTGCTGGCTTTTTTTACGCTGATCTTTCGATTTTAAGCGCACATTGACATTGCCTTGATTAACTTGGCCACGCGAGCCTGAGCCTATGGTGGCAAAGTAACTGGCTACCTCTTCTGGGTGGTTGGCAACGATGGCTTCAACCAGTCTTAAGCGTGAATCCGTGTAGGCTAAGCTAGAGCCCAGTGGGGTTTTGACCATGATGCTGAAGCCACCTTCGTCGGCCTCGGGCACAAAATCTTTTTCCACGTATTTAAGGGAAAAGAAACCCGACAGTGCAACGAATACCAAGGTAAACAGCAAGACCATGCCGCGGTGCTTAAGCGTGCTATTCAATATGGCTTTATAGGCGTTTTCTAGACGGCTTAGTGCGCGGCCTATGGCTAGATAAAGCTTGGTTTCATTAGGCCTTACTTTCAGGTAGCGCGAGCACAGCATGGGCGTTAGTGTCAGTGAGACAAATAATGACACCAACACACCAAAAGTGACGACCACGGCAAACGATTTGAAAAACATGCCTATGATGCCGTCCATAAAAATCACCGGCGCAAAGATGCACACCAAGGAAGCGGATGAGGCGAGCACAGCAAACACCACTTCATTGCTGCCTAAGATGGTGGTTTTGGTTCGAAATGCCGCCACGGCCAGGGGATTTTTCATGTCGGCTTCACTGAGCGTGCTGCCAGCTTCGCCGGACATATGGCGCAAGATGCTTTCACGCACCACGATGGCATCGTCCACCACCACGCCTATCAGCAGCAGCAAGGCGAGCAAGGTCATGCTGTTAAAGGTGTAGCCAGAAAAGTACATGACAGCGATGGCGCCCAGCAAGGACACCGGTATCTCTAGGCATATCATCAAGGTGGAGCTAAACGAGCGCATGAATATCAAGACGACCAGCGCAGCGAATAAGGTCCCCTCAATCAAGTGTTCTTTAAGCGAGGTGACCAATTGATTGATAAAAATACCGTCATTGGTGGATACGTCTAATTGCATGCCGGGAGGTAGGTTGGGGCGAATGTCTTGCTCCAACCGGCGTTCCACTTCTTTAATGATGTCTACCGTGTTGGCATTGGCTATTTTTACCATGCCTATACCCACCGTAGGTTGACCGTTATAGCGAGCCACCTGACGGTTGTCGGTGATACCGTCTTCTACGCTGGCGATGTCTTTTAAGCGTATGGAGACACCCTCTTTATTGCTTACCACTAAATCAGCCAGGGCTTTGGTGGTGTGAAATTCCAAATCCAATTTGAGCAGTTGTTCGGCTTGGTTGCTGACTAAGAACCCACCTGGCAACTGCACGTGTTCTTTGTTGAATGCGGCGATTAAATCGGTGGCCGTGAGTTTGTAAGCGGCCATGCGCTCGGGCGAGACATTGACGCGTATGACGCGATCACGGCGTCCACCTATGGTGACTTCTCCCACCCCGGCGATGGTTTCAAATTTCTTTTTTAATACATTGCTGGCGTATAAATTGAGCTGCTGCACGGTGCGATCGCCGCTGAGGGCTAACCAAATAACCGGCGAGGCATTGGTGTCCACTTTTTGTAAGACCGGTGGGTCGGTATCGGTCGGCAAGCGTTTGATGACTTGGTTTACTTTGGCTTGCACTTCGTTGTAAGCGACATCGATGTCTTTATCTAGGGCAAAGGTGATGCTGATGCTGGAGACGCCTGGGGAGGAAGCCGATTGTATGTGCTCTATGCCGGGCGTGGTATTGATGGCAGACTCAATGACACTGGTGATGCTGGTGTCGACCACATCGGGGTCTGCACCACGCAAGGTGGTGTTGATCATGATGATGGGGAAGTCTATGGCCGGCACCCTGTCCACGCCAATTTTTTGGTAGGAAATAATGCCGAACAGCACGATGACTGCCGACAACATCCACGCAAGTACGTGGCGCTTAATGGAAAGTTCAGGCAAGGTCATGGTTAATGTTTAACTTTTTGGCTAGGGCTTGCTGCTGCGTGTTGGGCTAGTTTAATCAAGGCCTTGTCGGTTAGAAAGCCTGCACCATCAACCACCACGCTATCGTTTTCGTTTAGACCTTGGAGGATTTCTACTAAACCATTTTGCCGTACGCCGGTTTTGACTATGGTTTGGAAGGCGCGGTTGCCACGCACGGTGTATACCACTTCACCGGCTGGGCGCAGCACCACGCTTTGTTCAGGCACCATCATGCTGGCAGCTTGCGTGCCCAATACCACGGTGCCATCGACACTGGCACCGGCTTGCCAGCCAGGTGCGTTCAGGACATCCGCAATCACATCCACGCTCCGACTGCCCTCGGTGATCATGGGTTTTAATTCGTGTATCACGGCATCCACCGATTGCTCACTGGTCGGGGTCGTTAAACGCACTTTTAACCCGGGTTTTAATTTTGCGCCTATGTGTTCAGGAAAAGGCAAATGGGCACGTAAAAGTTGGGATGAAACAATCAACACGATAGGGTCGCCTACGCGCAAAAATTCACCGTCATCGATGAGTTTTTTTTCTATCTTGCCGGCCGCTGGCGCGTAGACACGAGTTTTGCTGCTGTTGTGTTTGATGCTGTCTAGCCTAGCGTTGGCACCTGCCCATTGTTCTTTTAAAGCAGCCTGTTGCGCCGCGTCATTGTCCAGTGCATTTTGCGAAATAAATTTCTTGCTGACCAAAACTTGATTGCGTTCCACGATTTTGTTTTGGTTGGCCAATAAAGCTTGTATGCGGGCCACTTCGGCCTGTGCTTCATGGGCTTGCAGAGAAATGTCGGTGGCATCCAAGGTGGCAATCAACTGGCCTTGTTTGACCGCTTGGCCAGTGTTGACGTGGATGCGAATGACCTTGGCAGCCACCTCGGACGAGACGGTTGGGTTGGTCAGCCCTTCGAGGGAGCCTACCGATTGTTCGGTGACTTCTATGGCTTGTTTTTTGAGCTGGGTGACAGTAATCAGCGTCGGTTTTGGACCATTTTTATTGGCCGCATCTTTGCCTTGCTCATTTTTTTTCTCGCCACAACCCAGCAAGGTCAAGGAGAGCAGGGTGATTAGGAGTAAGGATTTTTTTTGCAGCATCATGGGTTTAACACTTTCTATACATTAAGCAGTGATTATACGTTGCCAATCAAAAAACGGACCAGGGTCTGTTTTGCGACCAGGGGCAATGTCCGAATGCCCTACTATAGCTTGGATAGGGTAGCGCTGCTGCAGTACGGCCAGCAAATTTTGCAGGGCATGGTATTGCGGCTCAGCAAAGGCTTCAAAATCCGACCCTTCTAGTTCAATTCCGACTGAAAAATCGTTGCATCGTTCCCGGTTTTGCCAATGCGACACGCCAGCATGCCAAGCGCGGTCTAGGCAGGAAACAAATTGCAACAGGGCCCCATCGCGCCTGATTAAAAAATGGGCCGATACTTTTTGTTGATGTATGCCGGCGTAGTATGGATGGGCTAGCGGGTCGAGTTGATTGGTGAATAATTCGATGATGCCATTGCCGCCGTATTGGCCGGGGGGCAAGCTGATGTTATGGATGACGATTAAATTGATTTCATGGCTAGGCCGGGCATCAAAATTGGGGGAAGCAATAAACTGTGCGTTTAGTACAATACCTTTTTCATCAATAGCATGGGCATTCATAGGGTCTAATTTTATGCTAAAAATGCATTTTTAGCGTGAACTTTCATAGCAAAATTCAGTATAAAGTCTGGTTATCCTATAAACTACCTACTTACCGAATTTATATACGCCAAGGAAGAAACTGATGGTATTTTTTGAATTATTTTTGATGCTCATTGTGATTTTAATTGCGGCAGAAGTGTTCACCAATGCGCTGGAGCACCTGGGTGAAAAGCTGGGCATATCCGAAGGCGTCACCGGCTCTTTATTTGCTGCGGTCGGCACGGCTTTGCCTGAGACCATGGTGCCTTTATTGGCCTTGTTGGCGGGTACGCAAAACGTTGCGACCAATGAAGAAATAGGCGTGGGTTCCATTTTGGGTGCGCCCTTGATGTTGGCAACCTTGTCCTTATCCTTGATGGCCATTTCTGTGTGGCGTCGTCGTGGCACGAAAGGCCATTTAAGGCCAGAACGCAGCGGCTTAACCCGCGACCTTAATTTTTTCATCGTGGCTTTTAGTTTTGCCGCTATTGCCATGTATGTGCCGCACACGCTAACCGTGGTGCGTTATGGCATAGGCGCTTGCATGGTGACGATTTATTTTGTTTACGTGATGATGACGCTTAATGCTTCAAAAGCCTTGGTGGCTGATGGCCATGCTACCGAAGCAGGCAGCCCCATGCTGTTATGTCGTTTGGGTTTACCAAACAGCACCGTGGTGATTGCTTTGCAGATGATTTTAGGTTTGGCTTTATTGATTGCCGGGGCCAAAGGTTTTATACACGGCGTTGAGGCGGCGGCAGACATAATAGGCATTTCTGCGCTATTGTTGTCCTTGTTGATTATTCCGATTGCCACAGAATTGCCTGAAAAAGTGAACAGCGTTTTGTGGATACGCAAAGGCAAAGACACTTTGGCGTTTGGCAACATCACAGGTGCCATGGTGTTTCAAGGGACCTTATTACCCGCCATTGGTATTATGTTGACCCCTTGGGAGCCGCGTATTGAGGTGGTATTGGGCATCGCCGTGACCTTGTTGGCGGCGATATGGCTGCGCTACTTGGTTGGCAAAGGCGGCATTTTAGTATGGCATTTATTGCTAAACGGGCTGATGTACATCAGCTATTTGGTCTTGGTATTAAGCTAAACCGCTAAGGCGTTGGCGCCAATGTGAGCCAGCGGCCAAACGCCAGCACTTTATTTTTTTGGTGTGTGCGCGGGGCAGCAGTAAAAATGCTGCTGGACTAAAAAAGCCTCGGACCTGGCGATGTGCACTTGGCAAGTGGCGCATTGCACCATGTCCTCAGTGCCTAAATTTACCGGCTGATCAGCTGCCGTGCCGGCACTGATTTTATTGCGTATATAGCGCTTCACTAAATAAATGATCAGCGCTATAAGCAAGCCTAAAAATAGCAAACGTCCCATGGTCTATCTCCAATAAAAGTCTTTAGGATTGTAGCGAATTCTAAGCGCTATGGAAAATAATTAGCCTGGCCAGCAGGCCTATAATAGCCGTTCTGCTATAAAGCACGCGCTACAATGGAATAAAATGCGATGGTCAATACGGGTGATGTTCATGAGTAAATTTGCAGCTAAAACTAAACCCAGCTTACTTAGGTTGGGCGCTTGCATGGTCTACGATGGCTTGGTTGTACTGGCCTTGAGTTTTGCTTTAGCCCTCGTTTTTATTCTATTGTTTGGTGATGCCAGTCATGGACTTAAACGTTATGGCTTGCAATTGTTTTTATGGTTGGGTGTGGGCCTGTATTTTATTTGGTGCTGGCGCAAAAGCGGCCAGACCCTAGCCATGCAAACCTGGCAACTTAAACTCAGTCACGCCCAATTAGGTCCGCTTAGCTGGTCGCAAGCGCTGATACGTTACACCATGGCTAGCCTGAGCTTAGGTCTGTTCGGATTGGGCTTTTTCTGGGCGGTGTTTGACCCTGACCGATTGTTTTTACACGATAGATTGCTTAACTGCCGAATTACCTTCGTTCCACGAGCTGCAACATAATCAGCCCCGCTAGGAGAAATAATAGCGTAGGCAGCATGGCGCTAAATAACGGTGGCCAGTCGTTTAGCAAGCCCAAATGGGCAAATACCCGATTTAAAATTTGATAGCTTACGCCCAGCAACATGCCTACTAGGGCTTGTGCGCTTATCCCGGCTGAGCGTTGAGGTAGCAGTGCAAAAGGCAGGGCAAGAATGACCATGACCAGACAGGCCAAGGGGTATATCATTTTTGCCCATAGTGCGACTTGGTATCGGTTGGTTTTTTGTTGATTGCTGCTTAAATGATTGATGTAGGCGGACAAATTCCAGGCCGACATTTTTTCCGGCATGACCAATAACACATTCAGTAATTCTGGCCGCACCATGGAATACCAGTTCGCTTCTGCTAAGCGGGTGACGGAATTCTGATCTAGCTTAAATTGCGTTTCCGACACGTCTTTCAAACGCCAATGGTCTTGTTGGTAGCTGGCCGACTTGGCATTGCGTATCTTAATTAATCTGGCTTCATGATCAAATTCGTAGATGTGCACATTAAGTAAAGAGGTGTCTGCCAGTACTTCTTCTACATTGATAAAATTTCGGCCGTCTTTTACCCAAAGCCCGGATCTAAACTCTTGCGCTACCAACGAATGGCTGGCTTGTAAACGCAAGCGTTGTGCCATTTTCTCGCTGATGGGGGTGAGCAATTCGCCCACTAAAAATGTCAGCAGGGTGAACAGTAAGCCTATCTGTAGCAACAAAGCTGCCAGCCTGAAAACCGATAGACCGCTTACGCGTAGGACCAGTAATTCAGAGTGACGAGCCAGTTGACTTAAGCTGATCATGCAGCCTACTAGCACCGCCACCGGAACGATGTCGTAAATGTGGCCGGGCACGCTTAACAGCACAAACAGCAAAATGTTAGCCAGCCCATAATTGCCTTTACCCAAACTGTCCAGCTCTTGAATTAAATCAAAAAATGAAAACATGGCCATCAATGCCAGTATCACTAGTAGCACATGGACGGTGATTTCTTTGTATAGGTATTTATTAACTATCGGCATGGTTTTTTAGCTATGGCTTAGCTGAATTTAAGTCTAGGAAACAGACTCAATTGTTGGTTGCGTCGATACAGCATATAAATGGCCATGCATAAAAACAGCGCGTGCACTGGCCACAAACCAACGGCCGTGCTTATTTTCCCTTGGCTAATCCAAGCTTGCAGGATGCTGAGCATATTGTTGTAGAGGATAAAGATGATTAAGGCCAATGCGATGTTGGCCGAACGCCCTGCGCGCGCATCGATTGCGCTTAAAGGGATGGCCAATAAAGCTAAAATCAAGGCGGAAATGGGCATGGCCAAGCGCCATTGCAATTCGGCCATATGCTTAGGCTTGTTGGTTTTTATCAACGCTAAACTGGATAAAGAGGGGGCGGTGGGCTCGGCACTTTGCAGCAACTCAGCTTCAACGCGAATGGCGTATTGCTCAAATTCCGTGGTGGAAAATTCAGCACTGTCAGGCTTGCCATGGTAACGCCGGCCATTTTCCATGATTAAATAATTGTCGCCATTTTTTTCGATAATGCGATGGCCTTTTGTCGCCACTATGATGCTTAGATTTTCATCTTGCCTAGACTGCACAAAGACATTTTTTACCACCTTACCTAAGTCATCAAAACTTTCCGCAAAAAATACGCGATCGGTATGGGCGGATTCTTTGAACACCCCCGGGCTGATGGCGCTTAATTCGTCTCGGCTTTTAAGTTGTGTGCGGTATTGCTCGACTTTGTTAATGGCCCATGGCGTAAGAAATAGGCTCAACAAGGCGATGGTAAAGACAATGGGTAAGCTAAATTCCAGTATGGGACGCACCCATTGTTTAATACTTAAGCCTGAGCTAAACCAAATGACCATTTCAGAGTCTCTGTACCAACGCGTTAAGGTCAGCAATACGGCTAAAAATAAACTTAAAGACAGTAGCATGGGTAAAAAGCGCAGTAAGTTAAAGCCCAGTACGGTGCTGATGGCATCATTGGGTAATACGCCTTTGGCGGCCAGTTGAATTAAGTAGCCAGCACGCTGGGCAATCACCACGCCGACCAGGACGAGTAAGGCGCCGCTGGCGGTGCTGATTAGTTCTTGAATAAGTGAGCGCTTAAAAAGCATAAATTGAGTGATGGTTATGATGAATTGCTTGGGCGGTCTATTTTCAACTAGGAATTGCGTCTAAAAACCGCGATAATTCACTAAACATTTTAATAAGGTTGGCAACATGGAATTTAGCATAAAAAACGTTAATGCGGCAGCAGCACAGAGTGATTGTCTGGTCGTTGGTGTGTACGAAGCGAAAATACTGTCCGAGGCAGCGCAAGAAATTGATGTCGCAACTAAAGGCATAATTAGCAAGTTGCTGGCAGACGGTGACATGGATGGAAAATTAGAGGCAAGCCTGATGTTGCATCACCTGCCAGGCTTGGCCAGTGAGCGCTTGTTGTTGGTGGGTTTGGGTAAAGAGGCTGATTTTTCCGAAAAGCAATACAGCAAAGCCGTGCGAGCTTCCATCAAAGCCTTGGAGAAAAGTGGCGCTAAAGAGGCGAGCACTTACTTAGCGCAATTGCCTGTTAAAAATGCCACTGTGCAGCGAAAAGTGGCATTTTTATGCGAAGCGAGCTTGGATGCTAGCTATAAATTTGCCGCCATTAAACGAAAAGAAGAAAAAGCCAGCCCGAAAAAAGGCATTGCTAAACTGACCATTCAGCTTGCGGCGGCGGATGTGAATGCAGCCAAGCTAGGCATGGCAGAAGGTCAGGCCTTGGCGGCTGGGGTGAGTTTGGCTAAGGATCTAGGTAATTTGCCACCCAATGTATGTACCCCAAGCTACTTAGCCAAGCAAGCCTTGGCTTTGGGCAAAGCTCACAAATTTAAAGTGGAAGTCTTGGAGCGTGATGCCTTGAAGAAATTAGGCATGGGCTCGTTCTTGGGTGTGGCACAAGGCAGTGAAGAGCCACCAAAATTCATTATCATGCAGCACCTAAAAGGCAAAAAAGGGCAAAAGCCTGTGGTCTTGGTCGGCAAAGGCATTACGTTTGATACCGGTGGAATTTCATTGAAGCCTGGCAGTGAGATGGATGAAATGAAATACGATATGTGTGGTGCTGCTAGCGTATTTGGCACGTTTAAGGCCATTGCTGCCATGAACTTGCCGCTGAATGTGATAGGCGTCATACCTACTTGTGAAAACATGCCAGACGGCCGAGCCACCAGGCCGGGTGATGTGTTAACCAGTATGTCAGGTTTAACCATAGAAGTATTAAACACCGATGCAGAAGGCCGCTTAATCTTGTGTGATGCGCTGACTTATGTGGAGCGTTTTGAACCGAGCGCCGTGGTCGATGTGGCTACCTTAACCGGGGCCTGCGTCATTGCCTTGGGCCATCATGCCAGCGGCTTATTCAGCAACAACGATGCTCTGGCCACGGAACTCTTGCAAGCCGGTGAGCTTGCCTTGGATAGAGCATGGCACATGCCTATGTGGGACGATTACCAGTCCTTGTTAGACAGTAATTTTGCTGACATGGCTAATATTGGTGGTCGTGCAGCTGGCAGCATTACTGCCGCTTGTTTCTTAGCGCGCTTTGCCAAAAAGTACGATTGGGCGCATTTGGATGTGGCCGGTACGGCATGGAAATCTGGAAAAGAAAAAGGCGGGACCGGACGTCCTGTGCCTTTGCTCACTGAATTTTTAGTTAACAGAGCAAAGAAAGCCTAAGCTGATTGCAGCAACCATGACCCGGGTGGAATTTATTTTTAATGTGGACGATAAGCTAGCAAAAACCACCGAGCTGTGTGAGAAAGCGCTAGCAAAAAGCCGTGAATTGATGGTTTTCACCCAAGGGGCCGCCATGAATGAGGCCGTTCAAGCGGCGCTTTGGCAGCACTCGGCCAGTAGCTTTTTAGCCAGCAGTGATCAGGCTGCAAGTCTGATAGATCATGCACCTATTCTGGTGAGCCATACGCATGAAAGCCTAACAAAAGACGATGTGTTGATTAATTTGCAAGACCAATACCCGCCATTTTTTAGTCGCTTTCGCTATTTGGTGGAATTGGTGGGACAAGACGAGGCCGACAAAGCCGCCGCACGATTGAAGTTTCGATTTTACCGGGACCGCGGCTACGGCATTAAATCCACCGACATGGCTGCTTAAGCTAGGCTTTAAGCCAACGCATTAATTGCTACAGGCTGGCTATTAGGGCTTTGTAGGCGTCGGCATCAAGTAAGCTGTTGGCCACTGTGAGTGGATCCTGGCCCACGGCCAGTTGGTATTTAAATATCCAAGCTTGGTAAGGTTTGTCGTTAATTAATTCCGGGCTAGTAAGCAGGGCCTGATTTATTTCCACCACTGTGCCGTCCACCAAAGCATGCAAATCCGACCCCGTTTTAACCGATTCTACTAAGCCGCATGGTTGGTGGGCCAACAGTTTGCTGCCCACCGTTGGCGCGTCTATAAAAACGATGTCGCCTAATAAATCTTGTGCGTAATCAGTGATACCGGCTTCCCATAGACCGTCTGCTGTGGCTTTGGTCCATAAATGTTCTGGGCTGTAAGACAAGGATTCAGGTATGTTCATCGGGTCAATTAAGCTTATGTATTAGGGGTAAGATTATTTTAGCCTTAATCCAATTATTCCCATTTAATTTTTTTAAATTTAAATAGGCGGATAGTAAAATATATTAATGACAAAGCTAAAGTTTTTATATAGTATTCGTCTGTAACTGCATGATGGACAACAAACAAATGGGCTTTTATATGCGTAAATTTATACTTTTCTACATAGCGGTCATGCTGAGTTTTGCGCCTATGGCAGTGTATGCGGACGGTAAAAAGTCACACAAACACAAAGCTCACATCAGTAAAAAACATAAGGTTTCCTCAAAAAGCCGTCACCATAGGCTGGCCAGTCATAAAAATAAGGTGGTCTATGCAGCTGCCTACGATGGCAGCGGGCCGCTGCAATTGGCATCTTCTAAAGTACTGGTGATTAATCAACTGACCGGTGAGAAGCTGTTCGAAAAAAACACCAATCAACCCACACCGATTGCTTCTGTCACTAAATTAATGACGGCCATGGTCATGCTGGACGCGCATTTGCCTATGGAGGAGGTGTTGGCGATCAGCAATCAAGATGTTGACTACCTAAAAGGCACGCGCTCTAGGTTGTCGGTTGGGACAGAACTCACGCGTGCAGAATTGTTGCAGTTAGCGCTGATGTCATCTGAAAACCGAGCGGCCTCTGCATTGGGCAGAAATTATCCAGGCGGCATGAATGCCTTTTTATCAGCGATGAACCGCAAAGCGGCCCTGCTAGGCATGAACGCCACGCATTTTTATGATGCCACTGGCTTGGATAGCAGCAATGTGTCGACTGCCGAAGATTTAGCTAAAATGGTGAATGCGGCATACCACTACCCTGAAATTCGTCAAGTGAGCACGGCGGCTTCGCAGGAAATTACCTTGCATGGTGGCGCCAATAATTTTGTCAATACCAATGCCTTGGTGAGACGTGGTGATTGGGTGATTGGCTTGTCTAAAACCGGTTTCATTAATGAGGCTGGCCGTTGCTTGGTAATGCAGGCAGAGATTTCTGGCCAACCCATGATTATAGTATTGCTAAATTCGGTAGGAAAAATGTCCCGTATAGGCGATGCCAATCGAATTCGCAAATGGATTGAGCATAACGAAATGGCTTCTTTAGGCCATCACGTTAATGGCTAAATAAATGCAATAAAAAAAGCGGCTTGATGGCCGCTTTTTTATGGCTGCTAAGCCTAGTACTACTTAGGGCTGGGCTTTTTTACGCCGGCTTTCTTAGTTGCAGGTTTCTTAACAGGCTTTTCCCCCGCCGTCGCTGTACTGCTAACTTTTTTAGCGGCTACTTTTTTGGCTGCCGCTTTTCTGGCCGTGGTTTTTTTAGCAGGCTCGCCTTTTGCCGCTTTGGCTTTCAGTAATTCCAAGGCCTCATCCAGCGTTAACGACTCTGGCTCAATGCTTTTTGGCAGCGTGGCACGTAGCTTGCCGTGTTGAACATAGGGCCCGTAACGACCAGCAAATATTTCGATTTGACCGTCTTCGCTAGGGTGACTGCCCAGTGAGCATAGTGGCGCAGGGCCACTGTGCGCGGCGGCTAATAATGCCACGGCAGCGGCCAAATCTATGGTGAAGACACTGTCGGATTTTGGTATGGATTTAAATTTGGCGTCGTGATTGATGTAAGGACCAAATCGACCAATATTGGCCACAATCTTTTTATTGGTGTCTGGGTGTGGTCCTAAATCTCTAGGCAATGACAGCACCATGCTGGCGGTTTCTACCGACATGTCGGCCAGGGGTATTTCCTTGGGCACGCTGACGCGTTTGGGTTTTTTCTTGTCCCCTTCTACGGCCAGGCCCAGTTGTAAATACGGACCGTATGGGCCGTTCATGAGTAACATATCTTTACCACTGGCCGTATCCACACCTATTAAAACAGGCTCGCTGGCCCCCTGGGCGGCACCGTTTAAATTGCGCTTGTAGTCGCATTTTGGTTCGTCGTTATAACCGGTGCAGCCTATAAAGGTGCCGTAACGGCTCAACTGCTTTTGCAAAGGCTTGCCGCATTTTGGGCAGGCTTCATCGATGAGTTCGTTGCCGGGTCTATCGACATCGGCTTTACTCAGTAATTGCTGGTTAAATCCTTGCCAAAATTCATCCATCAGTGGAATCCACTCGCGCTGACCATCCGCTACGCTGTCTAAGGCGTTTTCTAAGTTGGCGGTGAAATCATAATTCACGTATTTGGTGAAATGCTCTGTTAAAAACTTATTCACAACGCGGCCTACGTCGGTAGGGGTGAAGCGTTTTTTATCCAGCAGCACGTATTCTCGGTCTTGTAGGGTGCTGATGATGCTGGCGTAGGTGGACGGCCGGCCTATGCCGTATTCTTCTAAAATTTTAACTAAACTGGCTTCGCCGTAGCGCGGCGGCGGTTCGGTAAAATGTTGCTCGCCGTATATTTTCTCTACGGTCAGCACTTCACCGGTTTCTAGGTGCGGTAATTTGCTCTCGCCTTCTTCTTCTTCATCGTCCGTGCCTTCCATGTACACCGCAATAAAGCCAGGGAATACCAAGGTTTGGCCGGATGCCCGAAATAGGTTGGCGTCACTGCCTACGCTTAAGTCCACGCTCACGGCATCGAATTTAGCGGCTGCCATTTGGCAGGCTAGTGCGCGTTTCCAAATCATCTCGTAGAGTTTGAACTGCTCGTCAGTTAGGTATTGCCTAAGCTTGGCTGGCGTGCGATTGATGTCGGTTGGGCGTATGGCTTCGTGCGCTTCTTGAGCACTTTTTGATTTTGTTTTGTAGACTACCGCTGTTTTAGGCAAGTAGTCTGCATCAAACTGTTTTTTGACGTAATCACGAATCTGCATGATGGCTTCGGTTGCCATGTTGAAGGAGTCAGTACGCATGTAAGTGATCAAGCCAACAGTGCCGCTGCCGACATCCACGCCTTCATAGAGCTGCTGGGCGATACGCATGGCACGCGCGGTGGTAAAGCTTAGTTTGCGCACGGCTTCTTGTTGCAAAGTCGAGGTGGTGAATGGCGCGGCTGGGCTGCGGCTGCGTTGCTTCTTTTCCACTCGTGAAACCGTCGTTTTTCCTGCACTGGCTAGCAGCAGTTTACCAAGCACGTCGGCTTGTTGGTCGTGGTTGATTAGGGAGAATTGCTCTATTTTTTGATTGTTTAATTGCACTAATTTTGCCGTGAAGCCATGGCTGTGTTTTAGCGCATCTAAATGGACTGACCAATATTCTTGCGATTTAAACGCTTCAATTTCGAGTTCGCGCTCAACGATTAAGCGTAGTGCAGGACTTTGAACTCGGCCTGCAGAGAGGCCGCGACGAATTTTCTTCCAAAGTAGCGGTGATAAATTGAAGCCGACCAAGTAATCCAAGGCCCGACGGGCTTGTTGCGCATTGACCATGTCCATGGATATGTCGCGTGGTTCGGCGATGGCATGTTCCACGGCATTTTTGGTGATTTCATGAAACACCACCCGTTTCATGATTTTGTTTTTCAGTAAATTCTTAGACCGCAAAATTTCAGCAATATGCCATGAAATGGCCTCGCCTTCACGGTCCGGATCGGTTGCGAGGTAGATGCTGTCAGCATTTTTAACCGCCTTGGCTATGGCATCCACATGCTTGCTGTTACGCTCTATGATGTCGTACTTCATGGCGAACCCATTGTTGGTATCGACCGCGCCATTTTTTGGAATAAGATCGCGGACGTGGCCATAAGAGGCCAGCACCTCAAAGTCAGCACCCAGGTATTTTTTCAGGGTTTTGGCTTTAGATGGAGATTCAACAATTAACAGTTTGGACATGAATGCCTAGGGAAGGGGCTATATTTAAGGGATTAGCGTGATGATAACAAGGTAAATGCTGATAAGCCAATAATTTATTTACGCACAAACTCGATGCGCGTGTCATTGCTGACGGCTATATTTAGCGCATTGTCTGCCTGGGCGATGTCGCCAAACAAGGGGTCTTCGTCGTCTACTTTAGCTTGGCTTAAGTTTTTAAAGTCGTATAAATTGAAGTCGGCTAAATGGGATGGCTCAACATTGCCTATGGCACGAAAGATGTTATTGATTCGTCCTGGCTGCTCGCGCTCCCAGGATTGCAGCATGTCTTTAACTTTTTGCCGCTGTAAATTTTCTTGGCTACCACACAAATCGCATGGAATGATGGGGAACGCCATTTGCCTCGCGTAGCTGGCGATGTCTTTTTCACTGCAATAGGCTAAGGGGCGTATCACTATATTTTGTTTGTCGTTGGTGGCGAGTTTGGGCGGCATGGCTTTCATTTTTGCGCCGAAAAATAAGTTGAGGAATAAGGTTTCCACTATGTCGTCACGGTGATGCCCCAGTGCAATCTTATTAGCCCCCAATTGTTTGGCCGTGGTGTAGATGACGCCCCTACGCAGACGGGAACACAATGAACAGGTGGTTTTCCCCTCAGGAATTTTCTCTTTGACGATGGAGTAGGTATCGGCGTTGACGATGCGGTAATCCACCCCCAGTTTTTCAAAGTAAGCCGGCAAAATATCGGTCGGGAAACCTGGTTGCTTCTGGTCCAAATTCATGGCGATGAGTTTGAAATCTATGGGTGCCCGTTCTTGTAAGGCCAGCAATATCATCAGCATGGCATGCGAGTCCTTGCCGCCACTCATGCACACCAGCACCGTGTCGCCATCTTCTATCATGTTGTAATCGCCGATGGCTTTACCGGTCGTGCTGATTAAGCTGTTTCTCAGTTTAATGAAATTGTTGGAGTACTCGGCAGGCAAATGTTTGATCATGGTTTTAGGCTAGAGAATGAGGGCTAACTGTGCGGCAGTTAGAGATTTAAGGAGCGACCGCCGTCAACGGCCAGCACGTGACCGGTAATAAATGGCGCGTCGGCAATCAGGAATTTAACGGCTTTTGCCACGTCTTCAGCTTCGCCTACGCGTTTGAGTAAGGTCTGGTTAATCACCCGCTGCCGGTAGACTTCATCGAATTGCGGGTTGTTTTCTGGCCATTGTACCGGTCCAGGGGCGACCGCATTCACTCGGACTTCTGGGCTTAATTCATGGGCTAAGGATTTAGTTAAGGTGACCAAGCCTGCTTTGGCAACGCTGTAGACGATGTAGCCTTTTTTAGGGCGCTCCACGTGCATGTCGGTTATGTTGACTATGCAACCGTGGTTTTTGCGCAATTCAACCGCGGCGGCCTGCGATAAAAACAAAGGCGCTTTTAAGTTGCTGCCCATTAAGTCTAACCATTTCGCTTCATCAATGTCGCCTATTTCGCTGGCGTAATAGGTTGAGGCATTATTAATCAGTGCGTCCAAGCGGCCAAAATGTTGGACGGTTTCGCTAATTAAATTAGGTAAGCTGGTGATGTTTAATAAATCGCCTTGGATAATGGCCACCGAGTTGGGGCGTTGCAAATTGAGCTCGGCCTGCAATGCTCGCGCCTCACTGAG
>JAIQBT010000048.1 GCA_020035195.1 Methylotenera sp. | reverse complement strand
TGCGGCCATTTAAACCGCCAACACATAGGCCAAACTGTTACTTTATGCGGTTGGGCACACCGTCGCCGTGACCACGGTGGCGTGATCTTTATCGATTTGCGCGACCGTGAAGGGTTGGCGCAAATTGTGGTGAATCCAGACGCAAAAGCGGCGTTTGCCGTGGCGGAAAGTGTGCGCAGTGAATACGTATTGAAAGTCGTGTGTGAAGTGCGTGCGCGCCCAGAAGGGGCTACGAATGCTAACCTCGCCACTGGCGAAGTGGAAATGATAGCCACCGAAATCGAGGTGCTTAATGCATCACTCACGCCACCGTTTATGTTGGACGATGAGAACCTGACTGAAGCCGTGCGTCTTGAGCACCGCTACATCGATTTACGTCGCCCGGCCATGCAAAAGAACATGATGTTGCGTTACCGTGTTGCTAAAACCTTGCGCGATTACTTAGACCTCAATGGCTTCATTGAAGTGGAAACGCCTATGTTGACGCGATCCACCCCAGAAGGTGCGCGTGATTACTTGGTACCAAGCCGCGTGCACGATGGGCAGTTTTTCGCTTTGCCACAGTCCCCGCAACTATTCAAACAACTGTTGATGGTGTCGGGTTTTGACCGTTATTTCCAAATCACCAAATGCTTCCGCGATGAAGATTTGCGTGCCGATAGGCAGCCTGAATTTACCCAAGTCGATATAGAAACCTCGTTCATGACAGAAAATGAAATCATGGACACGGTGGAGGAAATGATTAGGCAAATGCTAAAAAAAGTACAAAATGTCGATTTGCCAGCGAGCTTTCCACGCATGTCCTTTCATGAAGCCATGACGCGTTATGGTTCGGATAAGCCAGACATGCGCGTGACCTTGGAAATTACCGAGTTGTCTGACGTCATGAAAGACGTGGATTTTAAAGTGTTTGCCGGCGCAGCCAATATGGACGGCGGTCGTGTGGCTGCCTTGCGCGTGCCTAACGGTGGCGCCATGGCCCGCAGTGAAATTGATGCCTACACCGAGTTTGTGAAAATTTACGGTGCAAAAGGCTTGGCATACATCAAGATTAACGATGTAACGAAATTGAACGAAGAAGGCTTGCAAAGCCCTATCGTTAAAAACATCCATGTTAAAGCCTTGCAAGCCATGGTGGAGCGCACAGGTGCGCAAAATGGCGACATCGTGTTTTTTGGCGCGGATAAAGCCAAGGTCGTGAATGAAGCTTTGGGTGCTTTGCGCCTAAAAGTGGGTCACGATAAAGGCCATGTCGATGGCCGTGCATGGGCGCCGTTGTGGGTAGTGGATTTCCCTATGTTTGAACACGACGAAGAAAATAACCGTTGGGCCGCCTTGCATCACCCGTTCACCGCACCTAAAGATGGCCACGAAGATTTATTGGTGACCAACCCAGGTACGGCGCTGTCTAAAGCCTACGACATGGTATTAAACGGCTGGGAAGTGGGCGGTGGCTCGGTGCGTATCCACAAGCAAGACGTCCAATCCAAAGTGTTTGATGCCCTAAAAATCAGCAAGGAAGAAGCGCAAGAGAAGTTTGGCTTCTTGCTCGATGCCTTGCAATACGGCGCGCCTCCGCACGGTGGCTTGGCCTTTGGTTTGGACCGTTTGGTGACCTTGATGGCGGGTGCGGAATCCATCCGTGACGTGATTGCTTTCCCTAAAACGCAGCGTGCGCAATGTCTAATGACCAACGCGCCTAATGTGGTGGACGAAAAACAATTGCGTGAATTGCACATCCGTTTACGCACGCAAACACCGGCCGCCTAAGCTAGCCTTGTCAGCTTAGTCACCAGCATGCCGGTCACCGAAATCAACCACTTTAATTTACGCACGCCTTACGAGACGATGCTTAAATTAAAGGATTTTTACTGCGACGTGGTGGGCTTAAAAGTTGGGCCGCGGCAAGGGTTTAGCAGCTGTGGTTTTTGGTTATACATAGGCGATAACGACGTCTTGCATCTGGCCGAGTACCGCGGTGACGGCGAACCGCTAAGTCATGTCTTGACCAGCGTAGACCATTTCTCTTTTACTTGCACCGATATGCCGGCCATGGAAGCCCACCTGAACGCTTGCAAGGTCGATTACACGGTGCGTGATTTACCGGTGTTAAAGGTCAAGCAAATTAACTTTAAAGACCCGGTGGGTAATGGCATAGAATTATTCTTTCATGAGGCATAAAGCTGGCAAGCATTGAATTTTCTAAAAGATACTAAGTCACAGTCTAAAATAAAACGCGGTATTCCCCATCCTTTTTGGAGGCGACTAACATGAAAGTACTAAGCGCAAACAACTTAATAAAAGCAGGCTTGGCGGCCATGCTGTCGATGTTCTTGCTTGCCCCTGCCCATGCTGAGCCGGATACAAAATTATGGCCCATTATGAAAGAGGCCTTCTTTGCTAAACGCGATATGCAAGAAGTCGATTTCATTAAAATCGATGCGCCGCGAAGGGCCGAAAGTGGTGCACAAGTGCCAGTGACCTTCAGCATAGACAATGCTGCTGCTAAAGGCGTGGTGATTACCAAGCTTTACGCTTTTGTCGATGCCAATCCCATCCCTTTAACCGCGACCTACCATTTAAGCCAGGCCTTGGGCAATTTTCAATTGGCTACCCGCATACGCTTTGAGACCGACGCCTTTGTTCGTTTGGTTGGCGAAACAGCCGATGGTAAATTGTACATAGCCTCACGCGAAATACGCGCTGCGGGCGGTTGTGGTGGCACGGTGGATGGCGATGAGGCCAGCATTCGTGCCAGTGCCGGTAAGATAAAATTCAAAGTGGATCAACCGGTCACACTCAATAGCCCAACGGCCATTACCTTCAATATCAAGCACCCTATGCGGACCGGTTTGCAGCGCGAGTTAGTCTCGCAAGGTTTCGTGCCGGCGTTTTATATCAATAAAGTGGTGTTTGCTTACAACGCTGCGCCTGTCTTGACTATCGATGTTGGTGTGGGCACGGCGGAAGATCCCTACTTTAAATTTAATTTTGTGCCGGCGGCTTTGGGTAAATTGGACGTAACGGCGCACGACAATGAAGGCAAGGGCTTTGTCCAGCAGATCGATGTAAATCATTGATTGCAGTCTAGCCGCGTCTAAGGCCTCTACTAGGGGCCTTTTTTATTGTTAATTTCGCGGCCTAAAATGTTAAAATGAATGCTTAATATGCGTTAAAAAATGAGGATGTGCAGCATGAAAAGTTACCGTAAAGAACTGTGGTTTAATCCCCCCACACGCGTTGCCTTTATCCGCATTACCGAACAAGTGAACGAGTGCTTGCGTGAAAGCGGCGTGCGCGAGGGCTTGGTGCTGATTAACGCCATGCACATTACTGCCAGTGTCTTTATTAACGATGACGAGCGCGGCCTTCACCACGATTACACGCAGTGGTTGGAAAAGTTGGCCCCGCATGAGCCGGTCAGTAGTTATCGACATAACGATACCGGCGAAGACAATGCCGATGCCCACATGAAACGCCAATTAATGGGCCGTGAAGTGGTGGTGGCAATCACCGAAGGGCGCTTGGATTTTGGCCCCTGGGAACAGATTTTTTACGGTGAGTTTGATGGCAGACGCAAGAAACGCGTCTTGGTAAAAATTATTGGTGACTAAGTCATTTTTTATGTCGTGAGCTTGGCTAAGGATGAGCGGCGCTTAAATGAATCTAAGGATTTGAAATGAAATTACCTGAATTATTAGCGCCAGCTGGCGATTTAGACCGCATGCGGACAGCCTTCGATTATGGTGCCGATGCAATTTATGCCGGCCAACCCAGGTACAGCTTGCGTGCCCGTAACAACGATTTCAGCATGGCTAACCTAGACGTAGGCATTAAGGAAGCGCACGCCCGAGGCAAAAAGTTTTTTGTGGCCAGCAACATTTCGCCGCATAACGCCAAAGTAAAAACCTACATGGCCGACATGGCGCCTGTGATCGCCATGCAACCCGATGCCTTAATTATGACTGACCCTGGCTTGATCATGATGGTGCGTGAAAAATGGCCAGAGATGCCGGTGCATCTGTCTGTGCAAGCCAACACCGTTAACTTTGCCACGGTTAAGTTTTGGCAAAGCTTAGGTCTAAGCCGTGTCATTTTGTCACGCGAATTGTCCTTAGATGAAATTGAAGAAATACGCCAATTGTGCCCAGAGATGGAGTTAGAAGTGTTCGTGCACGGCGCCTTGTGCATCGCTTATTCAGGGCGCTGCTTGTTGTCTGGCTATTTCAATCAGCGTGATCCCAACCAAGGCACGTGCACCAATTCTTGCCGTTGGGATTACAAAGTGCACGATGCGGCTGAAGATGCTGCGGGCGTCATTCGACTAAACGAATTTGATTTTCAAGCGGAAATGGAAAAATCCAGCCTATCGGCTTGCGGCAGTTTGCCTCGCCATCCCGAAGCCGATAAAGTTTACCTAATAGAGGAAAAAGGCCGGCCCGGTGAGTTGTTGCCCATCTTGGAAGACGAGCACGGCACCTACATCATGAACAGCAAGGATTTACGCGCCATCGAGCACGTCGAACGTTTAGTGAAAATGGGCGTGGATTCTTTAAAAATTGAAGGCCGAACCAAATCGCGTTATTACGTGGCGCGCACCTGCCAAAATTACCGTCAGGCGATTGATGATGCGGTGGCGGGGCGTCCATTTGACTGGAAGCTGTTGGGCGATTTAGAAAACCTAGCGAACCGCGGCTATACCGATGGCTTCTATCAGCGCCACCACACGGCCGAGCATCAAAACTACAAGCAAGGTTACTCCATCTCCAATCGCAGTTTATACGTGGGCGATGTGGTGGCTTACGATGCTGAGAAAGGCTGGGCCGACATAGAAGCGCGCAATAAATTTTCAGTGGGCGACCGTTTGCAAATCATCCATCCCAGTGGCAATCAGGATGTGTTGGTGGAAACCATGTACAACAAAAAAGGCGAAGCCGTAGAGCAAGCTGCCGGCAGTGGACATTTTGTGCGTTTGCCGGTGGTGGCGCAGAATCTAAACAATGCCATGGTGGCCAAATACCTATAAAAAAAGCCTGACAAACTTTTGGCTTGTCAGGCTGCTAAGGTGTTTAATGACTTAGCCGGTAATGTAACTTTCTAACTGGCGAATTAAGCGTTGTTGGTAGTCTATGGTTTCTTTGACTAAATCGCCTATAGACAGCATGCCGACTACCTTGGCATTATCGAGCACCGGTAAATGGCGTATGCGCTTTTCTGTCATGACGGTCATGGCGTGTTCTACCGTGTCAGATAATGTTGAAGAAATAACGTTGGCGGTCATGACCTCGCTCACGGCGGTGGTCTTAGACGATTTTCCTTTAAGCACCACTTCCCTGGCGTAATCGCGTTCAGAAAAAATCCCCACCAACTTCTCGCCTTCTAGCACCATGAGCGCGCCGATTTCATACTCGGCCATCACCACGAGGGCATCAAACACTGGCCGGTGTGGGGCGATGGAAATGACTTCTTGAAGTTTTTTTGTTGTTAGTAATTGTTGTATTGTTTTCATTATTCTCTCCTCACAAAGCGCTAGCCAAAAATATACACCTTATAATGCGACTTACACAATTGAATTGGAAAAATACTTAAGCCGCCACCATGCATAAAAACACCGTCATTAAAGCCTTGCTGGCACTGTTCGTGCTCACCTTGATTTGGGGTTATAACTGGGTGGTGATGAAGGTGGCCGTGCAGTACGCTAGCCCATTTCAGTTTGCGGCCATGCGTACACTTTTTGGCGCCATGGTTTTGTTTGCCTTGATTGTCCTGACCAAGCGACCTTTGGCCTTGACTAACTTCCCCACCATGCTGAGTCTAGGCTTGCTGCAAACGGTGGGCTTTACCGGCTTATTAATTTGGGCCTTGGTTGAGGGTGGTGCCGGCAAAACAGCGGTGCTGACTTACACCATGCCATTTTGGGTGCTGTTGTTTGCCTGGCCGATGTTGGGTGAAAAAGTGCAAGGTTGGCAATGGTTGGCGGTCTTGTTTGCGCTCATGGGCATGCTGTTTATTTTCGATCCCCTGCACATCAAGGCCGATGGCTTTAGTATGTTTTTAGCTTTGTGCTCGGGCATATCGTGGGCGGTATCGGCGATTATTTCCAAAAAACTGCACAGACGCGAACCGCATTTGGATTTACTTAATTTAACCGCTTGGCCTATGTTGTTAGGCGCCATCCCTATCGTCGCCATTGCCTTTATTTTACCGGCGCCGCCCATACAGTGGACCAGCAGTTTTATTTATGCCGTGTTGTTTAATGTGTTTTTAAGCGGCTGTTTGGCGTGGGTGTTATGGCTGTATGCCTTGCAGCGTTTGCAGGCCGGGGTTGCTAGCATGGCCTCCATGTTGGCGCCGGTAATAGGCGTTATTGCTGCCTGGGTGCAGTTGAATGAAGTGCCCAATTTGTATGAATTAATCGGTATGGTCTTGATCGCTTTCTCGCTAATTACCATCTCCATCATTAACATCCGTAAACACACGCAAATTGATCCGGCCCAAGGGCAGGAGTAATGAGGGTAGGACTTGCTTGTGTTAAAATGTCCATTATTTTTAATTCACTAGGGTAGGTCACATGGCAGGTCATAGTAAGTGGGCAAATATTCAACATCGCAAAGGCCGTCAAGATGCCAAGCGCGGCAAAATATTCACCAAGATCATTAAAGAAATTACCGTGGCCGCACGTTTAAGCGGTGGCGATATCACCATGAACCCACGCTTGCGGGCAGCGGTGGCGGTGGCCAAAGAAGAAAACATGCCGGCCGATAACATCACGCGTGCCATCAAAAAAGGCACGGGCGAATTGGAAGGCGTGAACTACGAAGAAATTCGTTACGAGGGTTATGGCATCAATGGTGCCGCCATTATCATCGACTGCCTGACCGATAATAAGCAACGCGCGGTGGCCGATGTGCGCCATGCCTTGACCAAGTTCGGGGGCAATTTGGGTACCGACGGTTCGGTGGCTTTTATGTTTAAACACTGCGGCAGTTTGGTGTATGAGCCAGGCACCAGCGAAGATAAAGTCATGGAAGTGGCCTTAGAAGCCGGCGCCGAAGACGTGGTTAGCGATGAAGATGGCAGCATAGAAGTGATCACGCCAGCCCATGACTTTATGGCAGTCAAAGAAGCCATGGAAGCGGCCGGTTTGAAAGCCGTGATGGCGGAAGTCACCATGAAGCCCATGAATGAAATTGAATTGAGCGGTGACGACGCGGTAAAAATGCAAAAAATATTGGACGCCTTGGATGATTTAGACGACGTGCAAGACGTCTACACCAGCGCTTTAATTGACGACCAGTGAGTAAGATTGTCATTCTTGGCATAGACCCAGGCCTGCGCATGACGGGCTTTGGCCTCATTGAAAAAGTCGGTGAAAAAATTACTTACATCGCCAGCGGCACCATCAAAACCGCCAGTGCAAAAAAAAATAAAGTGGTCGGCGAAGACGATAGGGAAGAGTTGCCGGCGCGTTTAAAAGTTATATTAGACGGTCTTTTTGAAGTCATCGACACCTACCAGCCCAACCAAGTGGCCATAGAAAAAGTCTTTGTAAACGTCAATCCACAGTCGACTTTATTATTGGGTCAGGCCCGTGGTGCGGCCATCAGTGCTGCCGTCATCCGTAATTTAAGCGTGGCGGAATACACCGCCTTGCAGGTTAAGCAAGCCGTGGTTGGCAATGGCCATGCCGATAAAGAACAGGTGCAAGCCATGGTCAAACGCTTGCTTAATTTGGTTGCCACGCCCAAGCCCGATTCTGCCGATGCCTTAGCCTGTGCAATATGCCATGCGCACGGCGGCCAAGGCTTAGGTAAATTAGCCACCGCGGGCTTTAGGGTACGCGGCGGACGCTTGGTCTAAGCATGCTAGGCCATGCGGTATTGTTGGCACTGGTTTTGATAAGGGAGTTGCAATGATAGGACGTTTAAACGGCACGCTGCTTGAAAAGACGCCACCGCTGGTGTTGATTGATTGCCACGGCGTGGGCTACGAATGCGAAGTGCCTATGAGCACCTTTTATAACTTGCCGGCCATAGGTGAAAAGGTCGTGATCTTGACGCATTTTGTGGTGCGTGAAGATGCCCAGTTATTGTACGGTTTTGGCAGTGAGCAAGAACGTGCGACCTTTAGACAATTATTGAAAGTGAACGGCATAGGCGCCAAGTCGGCTTTGTCCATATTGAGCGGTTTGTCCATAGACGATTTAGCCCAAGCGGTCGCCATGCAAGACAGTGCCATGCTGACCCGCGTGCCTGGGGTGGGCAAAAAAACCGCCGAGCGTTTGTTGCTAGAACTTAAAGATAAGTTCAGCGTGGCCGGCCTCAATGCCTTGCAATCCAATCAGCCTAAGTCAGCCGCCAGCGATGTGCTCAACGCCCTTATTTCATTGGGGTACAATGAACGCGAAGCCTTGGCCGCGGTAAAATTATTGCCCGCCGACAGCACGGTTGCAGAAGGCATCAAACAAGCTTTAAAATCCTTGTCAAAATAAACGCTACGCACGCTTAAGTGGCGGCTTTGTTTAAAGCACATTGACTTAAGCGTTTTGGAAAACACATGATAGAAACCGATCGCCTGATAGCACCCGATGCCGAAAGCTCCCAAGAGGAGGCTTTAGAGCGTGCCTTGCGTCCAAAACTATTAGACGAATACGTGGGCCAAGAAAAAGCCCGCAGTCAGTTAGAAATTTTTATTAACGCAGCGCGTGGTCGCAGCGAAGCGTTGGACCATGTTTTATTGTTTGGCCCACCCGGTTTAGGCAAAACCACCTTGGCGCACATCATCGCCAAAGAAATGGGCGTTAACATGCGCCAAACCTCTGGCCCAGTGTTGGAGCGTGCCGGCGATTTGGCCGCGCTGTTGACTAACCTAGAGCCAAACGATGTCTTGTTTATTGATGAAATTCATCGCTTATCGCCAGTCGTGGAAGAAATTTTGTACCCGGCCATGGAAGACTACCGTTTGGACATCATGATAGGCGAGGGCCCCGCGGCCCGCAGTGTGCGTCTGGATTTGCCGCCGTTTACTTTAATTGGCGCCACCACCCGCGCAGGTATGTTAACCAACCCCTTGCGCGATCGCTTTGGTATCGTCTCGCGCTTGGAGTTTTACACGGCCGATGAGTTGGCGCGTATTGTGCACCGCAGTGCCGGTTTGTTGGACGTGCCCATGGTGGATACCGGCTCTTTAGAAATTGCTAAACGCTCGCGCGGTACGCCGCGTATTGCCAACCGCTTGCTGCGTCGGGTGCGTGACTACGCGCAAGTCAAAGGCGATGGCACGGTGTCCGCTGAAGTGGCCGATGCCGCCTTGAAAATGTTGGACGTGGATAAGCTGGGTTTTGACGTCATGGACAGAAAACTGCTGCTCGCGGTGTTGGAAAAATTCGCTGGCGGACCGGTGGGTCTAGACAATTTAGCGGCGGCCATAGGCGAAGAACGCGACACCATAGAGGACGTGTTGGAACCCTATTTAATCCAGCAAGGTTATTTGATGCGCACACCACGTGGTCGCATGGCCACGCAATTGGCCTATCAGCATTTTGGTTTGGTCGCCCCAGCCCACTTGACCACGGAAACTTGGTAAAGGTGACGGCATTTTCTTGGCCCGTACGCGTGTATTACGAAGACACCGACAGCGGTGGGGTGGTCTACCATTCCAACTACTTAAATTTCATGGAGCGGGCCAGAACCGAATGGTTGCGTGCATTGGGCTTTGAGCAAACACGCTTAAGGGATGAGTTAGGCCTGATTATCGTCATTCACAGTCTAAGCATTCAGTTTAAAAAGCCCGCTTACTTTAACGACATGCTGGCAGTAAACTGCGTGTTAAGCGAGCTTAAGCACAGCAGCTTAATCCTACAGCAAACCATACAGCGCGATGGCGTGGTGCTGATAGACGCGCATGTTAAAGCGGCTTTTGTCAATGCTAGCAGTTTCAAACCTATCGGCGTACCGGCTGACATTAGCCATAAAATCAAATTAGAAACACAACAGGAAATCCTATGACTGCAAGCGTTGCAAATGACATGTCTATTTTTTCACTGGTCGCAGGCGCCAGTCTGCCAGTGCAGTTGGTGTTGCTGGTGTTAATCCTCACCTCTTTATTTTCCTGGTGGTATATTTTCATTAAGCTGGCCACCATTAAACGGGCTGAAACTAGCGCCGAGGAATTTGAAAATGCGTTTTGGGCGGGCGGCGATTTAAACAAATTGTTTGACAGCCTCAGCGCAGGCAGACGTAAAACACAAGGCATGGCCAGCATCTTTGAAGCCGGCTTTAAAGAATATGTGCGGCACAAACAGCAGTCGCGCATGGAAGTGTCCGATGTCATGGAAGGCGCAAGGCGGGCGATGCGTGCGGCTTATAACCGTGAGCTGGATAACCTGGATGCACACCTGCCGTTTTTAGCATCGGTGGGTTCGGTCAGTCCTTACATCGGCTTATTTGGTACGGTCTGGGGCATCATGAATGCATTCCGCGGTTTGTCGAATGTGGCGCAAGCGACCTTAAGTCAGGTGGCGCCAGGCATTGCTGAAGCCCTGGTGGCGACCGCCATCGGTTTGTTCGCCGCGATTCCAGCGGTGATTGCGTATAACCGTTTTGCCAGCTCAGTCGATCGCTTGTCGGTGCGCTACGAAAGTTTTATGGAAGAATTTACCAATATCTTGCAAAGAAAAAGCTAAGCCATGTCACGCAACCGCAAACGCCGCATGATGAATCAAATCAACGTCGTGCCCTACATAGATGTGACCTTGGTCTTGCTGGTTATTTTTATGGTGACCGCCCCCATGACTAACCCAGGCGTGGTGGATTTACCTAAAGTTGGCCAAAGCCTCAAGCAATCGCAAGTGCCGCCCTTGGTCTTAACCGTTAAACAAAACAATCAAATTGAGTTAGACAATCAAGCCATGGCGCGCGACCAACTTCTAACGCGCGTGCAACAAGCTTTATTAGCCGCTCCCGAGCGTGCCGTGGTGATTGCGGCAGATAAAAACGTTAAATACGATGACGTCATCGCGGTGATGGATTTGCTCAAACAAAACAAGGTGGATAAGATCGGTTTGTTGTTGTCGCCGGCCCAGTAGATTAGATTAAGCGCAATGATGATTCGGGCTTATGAAAAAGACGTGTCCTGGCAAGCAGCTGTGTGGGCGCTTGCTGTGCATTTGCTGTTGTTGGCGGCATTGCTTTTGTCCTTTAATTGGAAAGCCACCCCACCATTACTGAATGTGGCGGAAGTAGAACTGTGGGACGTTTTGCCTCAATCCGAGCCACCTGTGCCGGCCCCCTTAGCTGAAGAACCGCCACCACCTGCCGTCAAGGAAGCCACCCCGCTGCCGCCAGAAAAGGTTGAAGCAGAGCCAGTTAAAACCCCAGAAGTCGATATTGCCTTGGAAAAAAAACGCCAAGCGCTGGAGCAAAAAAAAGTCGCAGAACAAATCAAAAAAGACTTGGCTTTAGCGCAGAAAAAACAATTGGCCGCCTTGCAAGCCGAAGCGCGTAAAGAAGAAATGCAAAACAGCGACAAATTGCTGAAGCAAAGCAAAGCCAATGAGACCTTGAAAAAGCTACAACAAGAAGCCTTGACCGAGGAAAAAGCCATGGCCGATCAAAGCGCTGCATCGGCTAAGTCAGCAGCCAGTGCCGGGGTGTTGGACGAGTACCGCGCTAGAATTCAAGCTAAAATTCGTGGCAATGTGAATAAAACCCTGTGTGCTACGGCTAATCCAGAGCTTAAGTTTGATATTGCGTTGTTGCCCACCGGTGAAATGGCAGGTCTGCCCAGATTGCTTAAGTCCAGTGGCAATAAAGCGTGTGATGAGGCGGTGGAGCGCGCCATCATGGCGTCTCAACCCTTGCCTGTGCCAATGGATGGCTTGGCATTTGCCCAGTTTAGAAACCTAAAACTGACTTTTAGACCGAATGACTAAATATGAGTATTGGTCGTTTTGAGATGTCAGCGTTTTTACCGGGCATAGCGGCGACTTACATTTGGTTCATGGCTCGACAGGCTCGCCACGAACGTCTTGTTGAGGCGGCCTTACCTCGAGCAGTTTGTTAGGATTGCTTAAATAAGGATGCCGTTCGTCCTGAGCTTGTCGAAGGATGACGGGCTTAATATAAAAAAGACCGTTAATTGTCATAAAACTAGAATGAGATTGCAGTAAAATCGACCTGCGCCATGTAATATAAGGCCTTCAATTGGTCTGATTAGAATTTTTAACGAAAAGCTACCTAAAGAAAACACCAGTGCTTATGCCTACCGTTCGAATTGCTGTATTTTTAGTGAGCTTAGGCTTAAGTGCCTTCGCGCACGCTGCCTTGGAAATTGAGATCAGTGGCGGCGGCGCGCAACAATTGCCGTTGGCGATTGTCCCCTTTACGCAAAGCAATCCCAGTCCAGATAACATCAGTCAAATCATCAATGCAGACCTAAAACGCAGCGGCTTATTTCGCATGCTAGAAACCGCTGGCGTTGCCAGTCGGCCCAGTGACATCAGTCAAATTAAATACGCCGAGTGGGTGGCTTTGCAAGCACAGGCCGTGGCCGTGGGTAAAGTCGAGGCGCTGCCTGGCAATCGTTTAAACGTCAGCTTTCAGTTGGTGGACGTGCTTAAACAAAGCCAGCTCGCCAGCATGCAATACAACATTGCAGCCAATCAATTAAGGCCCACCGCCCACAAAATTGCCGATGCCATCTACCAAAAGTTAACCGGTGAGGACGGTATTTTTTCTAGCCGAATTGCTTACGTGGCTAAGCTTAATGGCCGCTATGCCCTACGGGTAGCAGATGTCGACGGTGAGAATGCCGTGACCATGGTGTCTTCCAAAGAACCGATTATTTCACCTGCCTGGTCACCGGATGGTAGCAAGATTGCCTACGTCTCCTTTGAAAAGAAAAAACCCATCATTTTTATCCAAACGCTCAGTGGTCAACGCACCGTGTTGGCGAGCTTTAAAGGCAATAATAGTGCGCCAGCTTGGTCGCCAGACGGCACTAAGTTAGCCATTGTTTTGACCTACGGGGCCAATTCCCAGCTATACACCATACGCGCTGATGGCAAGGATTTGCAGGCTGTCACCAAGAGCAGCGCCATTGATACCGAACCCACTTGGTCGCCCGATGGTGCTTGGATTTATTTCAGCTCAGACCGGGGCGGTAGACCGCAAATATACAAAGTGGCCAGCGGTGGCGGCGATGTGCAACGGGTGACGTTTGAGGGTGTATTCAATTTGAGCCCGCGGGTGTCGCCGGACGGTAAATTTTTGGCCATGGTGCGTAACGATGGCGGTAAATACCGATTGGTATTGCAAGAGTTAGCCAGCGGCCAAGTGCAGGTCTTGAGTGAGGGCGGGCAAGACGAATCGCCCAGCTTTGCCCCCAACGGCCGTGTGTTATTGTATGCCACACGCAGCGGGGATAAAGGGGCGTTGGTCGCCGTATCCAGCGATGGTCGCGTGCAGCAACGTTTAAATGAATCCGGTGGTGACATTCGTGAACCGGCTTGGGGCCCATTGATTAAATAAGTTTGTGGTTTAATGATCGCTAAGGTAATTTTTAGGCATGTATGGCCTTATTAAGGAGAGCACTATGAACGGACACATTTGGAAAAAAAGCACTTGGAACAGCAAGCTAGTCAGTAGCCTTGCTCTGGCCTTGATTTTGGCTGCTTGTAAAAGCACGCCTATGGTAGACAAGCCTGCCGCGGTGGAAGACAGAAGCCCGGCTGTAGCTAGTGCGGCTAAGCCAGCCGAAACGGCAGTGGCTGCTGCGGTGGATACCGCTGCGGTTAAAGAAGTGGTCATAGACAGCAATGCCGGCGCTAACAGCAACAACCCATTAAAAGACCCCAATAACATTCTGTCCAAACGTCAGATCTACTTTGATTACGACAGCGATGCGGTAAAGGCGGAATACCGCCCATTGATAGAAGCGCATGCTAAATACTTATTGGCCAACCGTGCGGCCAAAGTCATCGTGCAAGGCAATACCGACGAGCGGGGTAGCCGTGAGTACAACCTATCTTTAGGCCAACGCCGTTCCGTGGCGGTTAAAAAATCCTTCAATTTACTCGGTGTGCAAGATGGGCAAATTGAAACGGTCAGCTTTGGTGAAGAAAAAGCCACGGCCACCTGTGGCGATGAAACCTGCGCTAAACAGAATCGCCGTGCTGACATTGTTTACGAAAACGAGTAAAGCTAAAGCTTAATAAAGAAAAAACCATGAAAAACCTGATACTGGCTGGTCTGTTAATTGTCACTGCGGCCTTTGCTGTGCAAGGTCACGCCGCGTTATTTGACGACAAAGAGGCGCGCAAGAAAATTCTTGAATTGGAAGCCACCTCGATTACTCAGCATCAGGCCGTTCAAACCGAGTTGGCTGCATTAAAGAAAACCCAGCAGACCATAGAGCAGCGCTTGGCTGAAATTGAGGCCATTACTAAAGGCCAGGGTTTGCTGGACATGCAAAATCAGATCGAAGCGCTCAAGCAAGAGCTGGCCAAGGTAAAGGGTGAGCTTGAGCTGGCCAGCCACAATGTCAACCTCACGCAGCAGCGGCAGAAAGATTTATACGGCGATGCCGATGCGCGTTTACGTAAGTTGGAGCAAGGCCAGCTGGGTTCTACCGCTAACGTAAGCCCCACCGCAGCAACAGAATCACCACCGGCCACCTCTGCGGCGCCCGCTGCTGCCAGCGCTGGACCCAGTGTTGGTAGCACGCCTGAGCCGGCAAAGAATAGCCAAGAGTATCAATTGTTAGAGTTGGCGAATGGCTTGGCCAAGGAAGCGAAATACAAAGACGCGTTTAATGCCTACGACAAATTTCTAAAAGATTACCCGAACAGCACTTACGCCGCGGATGCCATGTACGGGTTGGGTTACGCCCAGTTTGCCTTGAAAAATTACAAATCGGCCATGGCCACGCAGCAAAAATTATTGGATGCCCACCCGGATCATCCAAGAGCGGCGGATGCCTTATTCAACATGGCCAACAGCCAGTTTCAATTAGGCTTGGTGCCGGCTGCGAAAAAAACCTTGCGTGATTTGATTGCCAAGTTCCCTGGCAGTGAAGTCATCCCTGCGGCACAAAAACGATTGAAAGCTTTAGACGCGATTAAGTAAATGACGAGGGGCTATAAGACTTACAAGCGGCTTCTAGGGCTAATCCTTAGAAGCCGTTTTCAATTCTAGTCTTACAGACTACAAATCCTTAATTAAAACGTCTGCTTTAAAGCAATGTAATTAATAGGTCAATAGGCCGCTTATGGCCCCTAGTGCTCAGTCAGCATTAAAATTGACTTGCTACATAGCTGACATCTACTTACCTATGGCTGGTTCAAGCGGAAGATGAATTTCGACTAAGGTCGCCACTTTAAAATAGGTAGCGACCCTGCCTAGTTACACCTCTGTCTGTTCTGCCATCTCTAATGCATCATCCACTTCAATGCCAAGATACCTGACTGTACTTTCCAACTTGGTGTGCCCAAGTAATAGTTGAACAGCTCTCAAGTTCTTAGTGCGCCGATAAATGAGTGATGCTTTTGTTCTTCGCATAGTGTGCGTTCCGTAGTTAATGGGGTCAAGTCCAATCTCTTCTACCCAGTCATTGACGATGCGGGCATATTGCCTAGTAGATAAATGCGGGGATTCGTGAATTCTGCTGGGAAATAAAAAGCTATCAGATCTTAACGTTGCCAACTGAAGCCACTCAGCAATAGATTTGCGAGTTTGCTCCGTTATCTCAAATTGAACAGGGCGTTCAGTTTTTTGTTGCATGACGATCGCTCTTGAAGCGATTCTGTCGCCATGCGAGATATCTCTTACTTTTAGTTTGACCAAGTCACAAGCGCGTAACTTACTATCAATAGCAAGATTAAACAGTGCAAGGTCACGTATGCGCTTCGATAACTCTAAACGTACTCTAATTGCCCAAATTTCCTTTAGCTTGAGCGGGGCTTTCTGGCCAATCAACTTACCTTTATTCCATGGTTCATGATGCTTAAAAACAATACTGCCTTCCATGATGATCTCCTAGAAAAATAGGGATCATTAGTTTGCGCCATTTTGTGAGAGGAGTTAAATTTTTGCCGGATTTCACCGGCAGCTTTAGGGTGATGATTCTATAAGGCTGACTGAGTACTAAGGGCCAATACCGGTCGTTCTATATATGATTAAAGACCAAAGATTAAGCCTTGTGG
>JAIQBT010000070.1 GCA_020035195.1 Methylotenera sp. | reverse complement strand
CAATATTACAAAACCTACAATATTATTAGATTGCAGATGATTGTTTGGGGGACTCTTTCCCACCCTCAGGCTACTTAAAGCGCCTAAACGACCCCGTCACCACGCCCCATATTTCAAAGTTCATCGCCTCGGTAATCTCGATAGGCGCATACGCCCCACTGCTGTTGGCCGGCAACAATCGCGGCACACCGTCTTTTTTACGGCTCAAGGTCTTAATGGTAAATTCGCCATCGATCACCGCCAACACGATGTCACCCACCGAAGGGATTTTAGAGCGATCCACCACCGCCTTATCGTTAGGCAACAAACCCACGTCTATCATTGAATAACCCTGTATGGTCACAAAGAAAGTCGCCTCTTGTTTGTCTATCAAAAAATCATTGGGGTTTAAGCGCTTTTCCACGTGCTCTTCCGCCGGGCTAGGAAAGCCCGCCGATACCTTAGAGCTGTAAAGCGGCAAGCTCACCGGCAAGGCATGCAGCGCCGGCAAGCTCAGCTCACCCACCGCATCCAAATCGCTAGCCAAACGCTTGCGCTGATAGGCCGCTAAAAAATCCTTAATCACCGCACCCTGGCTGGCTGGCACCCGCAAGGCCACGGTGGCCTCGCCAAATTTACCGGTGCCGGATTTGCGGCCTGCAGCTGGACGCTTACCGCCGCGCTTAGTGATAGGGGATTGTTGATCTTTCATTTGATTATTGTACAACAATCAAATGAAATGGGGATAGCTAAGTTAGTGGGCATTTAAAGCGTATGCCCCTGAATTTTTTATTCCACCCAGCATCGAAACTAAGCGCCTTGCGTTATAGTCTTAGCATTGTTCTTGTTCACTAATGTAAAGGAGTTACCATGAAGAAATTACACCTAGCCCTAATTGCGGCCTTGACCTTGGGCTTAAGCAGCGTGGCGTATGCCGATCACCATTGCAAAAAACACTGCGATGAAAAACATTGCGATTACAAAAAGCACGGCATGATGGATGCCGATGCGAATAAAGACGGCATGGTTAGCCGCGAAGAATTTACTAAAGCGCACCAAGTGCGCGCCGATGAAATGTTTAGCGCCATGGATGCCAATAAGGATGGCAAGATTGATGCGGCTGAACGCAAAGCCATGCATGGCCACGGCAAAATGCAAGGTAAAGCCGAGAGCAAAGGCCATGACCCTGAGCACTGCAACATGGAGGCTAAAAAGCTTTACAACAAAGGCGATAAATAAGCAGGCCGTTTTAGTGACATAGGCCCGCATTGCGTGGGCCGAAAAAAAGCCACCCCTGGGGTGGCTTTTTATTGGGTATAGCGGATAATGCGCGGTGCGGTTCTTATACCAAGGTATGGCTTAGTGACCGATTAAGCCAAAGTAATAGCCAATCATGAGCAATAGAAACAGCGTGATGGATAACCCTATGCGCACGGTGAGTGCTTTGACTGTGCGGTCGCCACCGCTTTTGTCTTTAGATAAAAAGAATAAGGCAGAAAATAAGCTGCCCACAATGACCAGTAGCGTTAAAACGATGAATACTTTAATTAACATAATTTTACCTAACGATGAATTTGATCGACCATTATGGGTCAGATAGCGCGTAATTTCAATTCAGTAAACGATCGGTGGGGTTAAGCATGCAATGTAAGCTAGCTAATTTTGTTTTTAAACCGTCCTTGGTAGGCGTGATCGCGTGCTTGGTTTGCATCCCTTTGTTTATTAAATTTGGCTTTTGGCAAAACCATAAAGCGCAGCAAAAAATAGCCATACAGGCGGTCTATGAAGCGGCCAAGGTGAACGGTGCTTTGCCTTTTCCGGTGTCGTTACAAGCAGGCATAACGCCAGCCGATTGGCAATACAAAAAGGTGATGGTGAGCGGCGAGTACGCGCCCCAATACCAGTTTTTATTGGACAACCAAGTGGAAGGCAATCGGGCCGGCTTTCACGTGATTACCCCGTTAAAAATCAGCGGCAGCAGCGATTACGTATTGGTGAATCGGGGTTGGATTTTGGCCCACGCAACGCACGCGAGCTTGCCTGATTTTAGCACCCCCAGTGGCGTGCAAACCGTGGTTGGGCAAGTGTGGGTACCGAGTAAAAAAATATTTAGCTTGGAAGCGAAAACTGCGCCTAACGCCGGCGGTCCTACCCAGCCTTGGCAAGCGGTTTGGCAACACATGAATTTAGCGGCTTACCAGCAACGCGTGCCGCTTAAGGTGTCTAGCATGGTCATTAAGCTGGACCCGGCGAGTGAGGCTGGTGGCTTTGTCCGCCACTGGACGGTGTCCGCCGAGCGCATTACCACGCACATGGGCTACGCTTACCAATGGTTTGGCTTTGCGGTCGCCACCTTGCTGATATTTTTGTACATGAGCATTAGCAAAGTAAGGCCAGAGCAATAAGGCTTGATTATTAGCGTGGTGGTTAACCGCCGCAATACCGCAATTTTCAACCCGTTCGTGCTGAGCTTGTCGAAGCATGCACTGTCCAGAAACAAGCCGACAAACATCACGGTTATCTAGAGCTTGCACTTGGCACCCTTCGACAAGCTCGGCACGAACGGTGGGATGAAAAGAATTTCATCATTCCTAGATTTTTGTAGGAGCAGCGCCTCAGACTGCGTTCTGAATCGCCCATGACGCAGGAATAATGGTTTGGTGACGTTTAGTTTTTTTATGCAAACAGCAGGCTGGCAGTTACAATAGTGCGATTTATTTTTAACTCTTATTTTTTACACCGAGTGTTACATGCAAACCAATGAACAAACTTTAGACGCAGCGCAGCAACGCAAAGGCCGTATCGTGCTGGTGTTGATGCTGACCTTTTTTGTGGTGCCATTAGTGGTAGTGATGTTGATGTACAAATTCAACTGGATGCCACACAGCGAAAGCGTGGGTGAACTGGTGCGTCCTGCGCGCTTACTAAACAGCGAACCGGCCTTGCAAGACCAAGCCGGCCAAGCACTGCCCAGCGATTTTTGGAAAACGCGTTGGAGCATAGTTTACATAGCCGACGATTGCGAGGCCGTGTGTTTAGCCAAATTGCACGACATGCGTCAATTGCATGTGTCACTGTATAAAGACATGCCACGCGCGCAACGCGTGTTGATTACCCGCACGCAAGACGTGGCTGCGATTAAACGCGATTACCCGGATCTGATCGTGCTTAACCAACCGACTGAGGCGATTGCGCCTTTAACCGCGCAATTTAAGGTGGGTAATGAGGACGTGGCCAGCAGCAAGCGTTTGTATTTGGTCGATCCGCTGGGTCATTTCATGATGAGCTACCAAGCCAGTTTGCCACTGGCCACGGTGCGTAAAGACGTTACGCGCTTATTGCGATTTTCATGGGCGGGCTAAGCATGCATCCAAGTTCTAACGCATACCGTTATTTCAAAGGCTTGGTGGTAGCCGCCACTGTTTTAGCTTTAAGCGTGGTGGCGCTGGGCGCTTACGTGCGCTTAACCGACGCCGGTTTGGGCTGCCCAGATTGGCCAGGGTGTTACGGCACCTTAACCGTGCCGCAAAGCGAAGCGGCCATCCTTAAAGCGCAAACGGCTTACCCGGACAGCGCCGTGATGGTGGGCAAAGCCTGGCGCGAAATGGCACACCGCTATCTGGCTGGCACCTTAGGCTTAATGGTGTTGGCGATTTTTGTGCTGGGCTGGAAAGCGCGCCGTGAAATTAAAAGCTCACCCTACACCTCCACCTTTCTACTGCTGTTGATAGGCTTTCAAGCCATGCTGGGCATGTGGACCGTGACCATGCTGCTGAAGCCGGCCATCGTCAGCGCGCATTTGCTGGGCGGCATGTCTACCCTAGCCTTGCTCACCTGGATTACCCACCGGCATTGGGGCTATTACTCCGACAGCATCGTCTCCAGTCGCGGCTTGATCTTGGCCATACGCGTAGCCTTGGTTTTGTTGTTTGCGCAAATATTTTTAGGTGGCTGGACCAGCACCAACTACGCGGCTTTGGCCTGCACCGACTTCCCGACCTGCCACGGCGCTTGGGTGCCGGACATGGATTTTAACGATGCCTTCCACATGGTGCGCGAGCTTGGGTTAAGCAAAGACGGCGGCGCGCTATCCTTGGCATCCTTAACGGCCATCCAATGGACGCACCGCGTCGGCGCCTTAATCAGCTTCATTTACTTAGGTGCAGTGGGATTAACTGCCTTAAAATACTGGCAGTTAAAACGCTGGAGCGTTTTATTGTTAGTGGCTTTACTGACGCAGATTATTTTAGGCATCGGCAATTTGCTGCTGCACCTGCCCTTGGTATTGGCCGTGGCGCACAACTTTACCGCCGGTCTATTGGTGATTATTTTAGTGGTGCTTAACTCCAAAATCAGCGGTGGCAAAGCGAGCTAAGGCTCGGTATTTTTAATGGATTTTTTAACGGCATGGATAAGCCCTAACCGGGCCCATGCAAGGCGATGAGCAAACGATGACCAGCACCACTCAAACCAAACAAACTTTAGGCGCAAGCTTTAAAAACTTCTTTTCCCTGTGCAAGCCCAGGGTCACTTCCCTTATCGTGTTTACCGCACTGATAGGGATGTTTATGGGCACGCCGGGCATGGTGCCTTGGTCCTTATTGATAGCCACTACCTTGGGCATCGCTTTTGCGTCCGGCGCAGCGGCCGCATTCAACTGCTTAATCGAACATAAAATTGACGCCATCATGGCGCGCACCCGCGGCCGCGCCTTGCCGACCGGGCAAGTGTCGTCTGGCCAAACCGGCGTGTTTGCCACGCTATTGGGCGCTACCGGCTTGGCTATTTTGTACTTCTTTGTGAACCCCTTAACCATGTGGCTAACCTTTGCTACCTTTGTTGGTTATGCGGTGGTCTACACGGTGTTTTTAAAACCGGCCACGCCGATGAACATCGTGATTGGCGGCGCCTCCGGTGCCATGCCACCGATATTGGGCTGGGCCGCCGTCAACAACGTGGTCGCACCTGAATCGCTGATTATGTTTTTGATCATCTTCGTTTGGACGCCACCGCACTTCTGGGCCTTGGCTTTATACCGCCGTGAGGAATACGCTAAAGTCGGCATGCCTATGTTGCCGGTCACGCACGGCGAGGCGTTCACCCTGCTGCACATTTTGCTCTATACCATCATCTTGGTGGCTGTCGCCTTGATGCCGTATGCGATGGGCATGAGTGGTTTAATTTACCTGGCCTCGTCCGTGATTTTAAATGCCATTTTCATGGCTTATGTGATCGGCTTATACCGTCGCTATTCAGATGATCTGGCCAAACGCACCTTCCGCTATTCCATCATTTATTTGACCCTGCTGTTTGCCGCCCTCTTGGTGGATCATTACTGGTTTTTCTAAACCGTGATGTCTGGTTAAAACCCGACTAAACCAAATAAAAAAAAGCCCCGACTCAAAGGGGGAGAGAGCCGGGGCAAAATGCCTTAATTAAGGCTTCCGTTCAGGGAGGAAGAACGGAACGCTAGCTAAACATCAGTTTAACTATCATGCGCTATCAGACTGAAGGTCATTTCGTTTGGTTCCTATTCTTTTGTAACAGTTTGTGTCGTGTGAACATCCTAACTTTATGCGCATCCCGTGCGATAATAATGCCATGGAAAATCAATCAACTTTACTCGCCGACCTGAATAACAAGCAGCTCGAAGCAGTCACCCTGCCACACCAATCTGCCTTGATATTGGCCGGTGCCGGCAGCGGTAAAACGCGGGTACTGACGGCGCGCATCGCTTGGTTGATACAAACCGGCCAAGTGTCGCCCACCGGTTTATTGGCGGTTACTTTTACCAACAAAGCCGCTAAAGAAATGCTCACGCGCATCACCGCCTCATTGCCGATTAACACGCGCGGCATGTGGGTAGGCACTTTTCATGGCCTGTGCAATCGCTTATTGCGCGCGCATCACCGCGAAGCCGATTTACCTGCCAGCTTTCAAATTTTAGACATCGCCGATCAGTTGTCTGTCATCAAACGCTTAATGAAGCTGATGAATGTGGACGACGAAAAATTCCCGCCCAAGCAAGTGCAAAACTTTATCAATGGTTGCAAAGACGAAGGCTTGCGCGCCAATAAAGTGGAAGCCTACGATGCGCACTCGCAAAAAATGCGGGAAATTTTTGAAGAATACGATAAGCAATGTCAGCGCGACGGCGTGGCCGATTTTGCTGAATTGCTATTGCGTTGCTACGAGTTATTGGAGCGCGATGCCAACATTCGGCAGCATTACCAAAGCCGCTTTAAATACATCTTGGTCGATGAGTTTCAAGACACCAATCGATTGCAATACTTGTGGTTGAAGCTGCTGGCGGGCGCCGACAATTGCATGTTTGCGGTGGGCGACGATGACCAATCCATCTATGGCTTTCGCGGTGCGCGAGTGGGCAATATGCGCGACTTTGAAAAAGACTACGCCATACAGCACATCGTTAAACTGGAAGAAAACTACCGCTCACACAGCAATATTTTAGACGCGGCCAACGCCATCATTTCGCACAACACCAACCGCTTAGGCAAAAACCTTTGGACCTCGGCCGGCGCGGGCGAACCGGTACGCGTTTACGATGCGTACAACGATAATGACGAAGCGCAATTTATCGTCGATGAAATTAAAATGCTGCATTGCGAGGGCACTTCCTTGGGCGAGATCGCCCTACTGTACCGATCCAACGCGCAATCACGCATCTTAGAACACGCGCTGTTTTCAGCCAACCTGCCTTACCGCGTGTACGGCGGCTTGCGCTTTTTTGAACGCGCAGAAATCAAACACGCCTTGGCTTACATGCGCTTGATTGCCAATGCCAACGATGACACGGCGCTGCTGCGCGTGATTAACTTCCCGGCGCGCGGCATAGGCGCCCGTAGTTTAGAACAATTGCAGGAAACGGCACGGGCCGCCGACTGCAGCATTTGGCAAGCGGCGATTAATAAAGTCGGCAACGGCAAATTGGGCGCCAAAGGCATAGAAGGCTTTGTGGCCTTGATACGGCAAATGGTGGACCAAGCCTACGGCATCAGCCTGGCCGAGATGACTGAATTGGCCACATCCCTATCCGGTTTAATGGCGCATTACGAAAACGACAAAGAAGGCGAAGATCGCATCGAAAACTTGAAAGAGTTGGTGACCGCGGCGGTGTCGTTTACCAACCAAGACTTCGGCAACCACAACAATGTGGACGGCGAAACCGAGCAAGATTTGCTCACGCAATTTTTAAGTCATGCCAGCTTAGAAGCCGGCGAGCACCAAGCCGATGTCGGCAAAGAAGCTTTGCAGTTGATGACGGTGCACGCGTCCAAAGGCTTGGAATTTAAGGTGGTCTTTATCAGCGGCCTGGAAGAAGGCCTGTGCCCACACGAGCAAAGTTTGTACGAAACGCAAGGCTTGGAGGAAGAGCGCCGCCTGATGTACGTGGCGGTGACCCGCGCGCGCCAACGCTTGTATTTAAGCCACGCACAAAGCCGCATGCTGCATGGCAAAGTGCGCTACGGCATCCCATCGCGGTTCTTGGAAGAAATCCCGGTAGGCTTGCTCAAGCACCTCAACAGCAAACCGGTCGCACGCTCCGGCAGCGGCCGAGATTTTAATGCCATGCCGGCCATGATGAGCGCGCAACAAAGTGCGACGCAGAAGAATGCCATGCCCTGGAAAATAGGCCAGCAAGTGGCCCATGCTAAATTTGGTAACGGGGTGGTGGTGAGTTACGAGGGCAATGCCAGCGACATGCGCGTGCAGGTGAATTTTGGGCACCAAGGCCTGAAGTGGCTGGCCATGGAGTTTGCTAAACTAAGCCCTATATAGGTTAAATGCTTTAAGCGCCGGTGTCCTGCGCAAACACATCGGCATAACTGGCGTACAAGCTGGTCATCATGACCGGCACCACGATGAGCAAGCCTAAGCCCAGCGGGATAATGGCCAACAGCAACAAGCCGGTAAAAATCAACCCGTACAAAAAGAATGGTAACAGGTTATTTAGGCAAGCCGTAAAGCTTAGTTTCATGGCTTGGCGAGCCGTCAAATTATGCAAGCCTGCTAACAGAGGCGCATACCAATACGCCATCAATATCGGCACTATCAACAGCATGGCGAACAATAAAGGGCGCAGCATGGCATCGGTTTGGTCTGGCGTTAAATCTTGATTGAGCTTGATGGCGGCAATGGTGGCGCTGTCCATGTTGACCACCACCATGACGGCCACGGCCAGCAAGCAGGCCATGTAAATGCCACCAACGGTGACCAGTTGCGCGGTGTTTTTCTTGAAGCCTTCAAACAAATGGTTGATTTCCAAATCTTGCTGATGGGCCACGGCTCGGCTACCCCACATCATGCCGGCAGCGAATACCGGCGCCAACAAGGTGGTCAACACCGAACCCAACAAGGGGATTAAGGAGATGGGTAAAATAATGGCCAAGTAGATGACCCAAAGGATGATCCACATGGCCGGGTTTGCTCTAAACAATTGAAAGCCGCTGACTGTCCATGCCCACGCGTGGCTGGCAGGCACTTGCCTAAACTGCGGGATGGAACTGGGGTTGTCGGTGCTCATGGCGGCTTATCCTAGCGTGCGTAAGGTGAGTATGCGTTGAAAGTGATCGGGGTCTTTAGCGTGGGTTAATTCGCCGGCTTGCGGGAATGTTTTATCGTGCAAGCGTGACAACCAAAAGCGCAAGGCGGCCATGCGTAATAGGCTAGGCCAAGCCGCTTGCTCGGCAGTGTTGAAAGGCCTAACCGTATGGTAAGCGCCCAGCATGGCATTTAACCTTGCCTCATCAAAGCGGCCGCCCGACTCCACGCACCAATCGTTAACAGCGATGGCCAAATCGTAGGCCAGTACATCGTGGCAAGCGTAGTAAAAATCAATCAGTCCGCCAATTTCATCGCCATCAAACAGCACGTTATCGCGGAATAAATCGGCATGGATGACCCCGCTGGGCAAGGCGGACAAATCGCATGCAGCTTGAAAGCTTAGCGTATCGCTTAATAATTGTTGCTCGGCCGGGCTGATATGCGGCATGACCAGCGCGGCCGTTTTGGTGCGCCAATCGGCACCGCGCGGGTTGTGGCTATTGTGGTGATTAGGCTGCAAATCAAAAGACAAGCTGGCGACATGCATCTGCGCCAACACGCGACCCACGGCCGCGCATTGCGTCGCATTCGGCTGGCTGACATCTTGCCCCTTCAAGCAACTGATCAACACCGCCGGCTTACCGTTTAGCGTGTGCAAAGCTTGCCCGGCTTTGTCGGCAATCGGCTTAGGGCAAGGGATGCCATGGGCGGCCAAGTGGCTCATCAAATCAATAAAATACGGCAGCTCGTCTAGGCTGTTGTGCTCAAACAAGGTGAGCACGTATTTGGCTTGCGTGGTGGTGACAAAGTAATTGGTGTTGGTGATGCCGGACGCGATGCCTTTTAATTCCAGCAGTTCGCCGATGGCGTAGTCTTTAAGCCAAGCTTGCAATTGGGGGACACTGACTGAGGTAAATACCGACATAAATTAAGCGATTGAGTAATGTGTGTGAGCGTAAAACGGACCATCAAAAAGGCCGGCTCGCGCCAGCCTATCGTGCCTGTGTTTTAAAATCGGAATATCGTCCACTTAGGAATGCTCATGGGTTGCACTGGACCACTGTTTAGCCAAGCACCGTCTTGGTCTTCTTTGTGCAGGTAATACGGTACGCCGTGCGCTGGGGTGATTTTCATCATGTACAGTTGGCCGCCGATGCGGTATTCCTCTATGGTTTCACCGCCTTTTTTAATGATGGTAATTTGCGGCTCGTCGGCATTTTCTTCGTTACTGATGGCAGGCGGTGGCAATTCTTCTAGGGTTTGCAAATCGGCTGGCGCCGCCTTGTTGTCAGCCGCCGCTAAGGGCAAGGCCACGAAGGCTAGCAACACCGCTAAACTACCATGAATTTTTCGCATCACTGACACTCGCTCTCTTTTTGTATTGTGTTGATACCAACGGTTTTATTTTAACAAATTCCCCGCGCCTAGTCTTACATAGATTGTAAATAAAGGCTTATAAATAAAGCTGCACGCGCTCTTCTTCGGCGGACAATTTAAAGCCACGGTCTTGGTAATGTTTGAAGATCGCTTCGACAATTTCGGCCGGCTCGTCGATGACTTGGATTAAATCGAGGTCTTCCACCGCGATCATCTTCTCGTTGACCAAGGTGGTTTTTATCCAATCCAACAAGCCGCGCCAAAACGGTTCGCACACCAAAATAATCGGGATCTTGATGGTCTTGCCGGTTTGCACCAAGGTCACGGCTTCCATCACTTCGTCTAAGGTGCCAAAGCCACCGGGCATGACGACATAAGCACTGGCGTATTTAACAAACATGACTTTACGCATGAAAAAATGTTTAAAGTTTTGGCTGATGTCTTGGTAGGGGTTGCGCGTTTGTTCGTGCGGCAATTCAATGTTCAAGCCTACGCTAGGCGATGGGCCAGGGTAAGCGCCTTTGTTAGCCGCCTCCATAATGCCAGGCCCGCCACCGGATATGACGCTAAAACCGGACTCACTTAACAGCCTTGCAAGCTCTTCGGTTAGCTTATAATACGGGTGGCCTACCGGTGTGCGCGCACTGCCGAAAATGGACACGGCTGGCGTGATGGATTTGAGGCGCTCGGTGGCATCGACGAATTCTGCCATAATCTCAAAAGCACGCCAGGACTCTTGTCCAGTTTGATGCAGGCCCTGCAATTCGGGGGCACAGAGCTCGGGGGCTTTTTGCGGTTTTTTTGTCACAGTCATGTACTGGCACCTAAGTAATAATTGAAAGCGCTACTTTATGAAAACATTGTTATTGGTTGATGGCTCATCCTACCTGTATCGGGCCTTTCACGCCATGCCTGACTTACGCAACAGTCAAAACGAACCGACCGGTGCCATCCAAGGCGTGTTGAACATGCTGCGCCGTTTACATAAAGATTACCCCTCCGATTATAGCGCGTGTGTTTTCGATGCAAAAGGCAAAACCTTTAGAGACGACATATACACCGAGTACAAAGCCAACCGCGCGTCCATGCCAGACGAACTGCGCGCACAGATAGAGCCCTTACACGAAGCGATCAAGGCCATGGGCTGGCCCTTACTCATGGAGAGCGGCGTAGAGGCGGACGACGTGATAGGCGCGCTGGCAAAACAAGCCGAACGCGAAGGCGTGCGGGTCATCATTTCCACCGGCGACAAAGACATCTCGCAACTGGTCAACGAACACATCACCGTGATTAACACCATGCGCGATGCCTTCAGGCGGGTGGACGACGTGCTGGACATCGCAGGCGTGGAAAAGAAATTTGGCATCCCACCGCGTTTAATTATTGATTACTTGGTGTTGATAGGCGACACCTCAGACAACGTGCCTGGCGTGGAAAAAGTCGGCCCCAAAACGGCGGTGAAGTGGTTGCTGGAATACGGCAGCCTGGACAACATCGTGGCCAATGCCGACAAAATAAGCGGCGTGGTGGGCGAGAATTTACGCAAGGCCTTGCCCTGGTTACCCACCGCCCGTGAACTCATCACCATACGCTGTGACGTGGGCATACAAGAGCGCTTGAGCGACCTGGCACCACAAGCCATGGACAAGGCCAAGCTGGCGGAACTGTTTGAGCGCTTCGAGTTTAAAAGTTGGCGCCGTGAATTGGATGGCATGAGCGATCAACAAGCCCCCAGCACCCCTAAAGCCATGCCTACCAGCAGCAACGTGCATAGCGCAGACACGGTGGACATGTTTGCCGTGGTGCAGCACGCTGCCAATACCAACCGTCAGTATGAAATCATTTTAAATACGACGCAGTTGGACAGCTGGTTGGCTAAATTGCAAACGGCTGAGCTGGTGTGTTTTGACAGCGAAACCACCTCGCTGGACCCCATGACGGCGAAAATTGTGGGCTTGTCGTTTAGCGTGAAAGCCGGTAGCGCGGCCTATTTGCCATTGATGCACGACTACTTTGATGCACCTGTGCAACTGAACTTTGACGAATGCCTGGCTAAAATTAAACCCATATTAGAAAACCCAGACATTAAAAAAGTTGGGCAAAATCTAAAGTACGATCAGCACGTGCTGGCCAACCACGGCATTGCCATTAATGGCATAGCTCACGACACTTTGTTGCAATCTTATGTGTTTGAATCGCACAAAACACACGGCATGGATGCCTTAAGCGAGCGGCATTTGGGTCTAAAAACCATCAGCTTTGAAGATGTGGCTGGCAAAGGTGCCAAGCAAGTGACCTTCAACCAAGTGACGGTGGAAACCGCGGCCGAGTATGCGGCAGAAGATGCCGACATCACCTTGCAATTGCACCAAGCCATGTACCCACAAGTGGCTGCAGACAGCAAATTGGATTACATCTATAGCCAGATTGAAATGCCCAGCTCGCAAGTGCTGTTTAACATAGAGCGCAACGGCGTGCTCATAGACCGCGCCATGCTGGCCAGTCAAAGCAATGAGATAGGCGGCAAATTAATCGCGCTGGAAAATCAAGCCTTTGAGCTGGCCGGCCAACCGTTTAATTTAGCCTCGCCTAAACAATTGCAAGAAATTCTGTTTGATAAATTGGGCATTAAACCCACCAAAAAAACCCCGTCTGGTGCGCCGTCCACCGACGAAGATGTATTGCAAGAATTGGCTTTGGATCATCCCTTGCCTAAGGTGTTATTGGAATACCGTGGCTTGGCCAAATTAAAGTCCACCTACACCGACAAATTACCGCGCATGATCAACGCCAGCACAGGCCGCGTGCACACCAGCTACAACCAAGCGGTGGCCATCACCGGTCGTTTGGCCAGCTCGGATCCGAATTTGCAAAACATACCGGTGCGTTCCGCTGAGGGCAGGCGCATACGCGAGGCGTTCATCGCCCCACCAGGCAGCGTGATCGTGTCGGCCGACTATTCTCAAATTGAGCTGCGCATCATGGCGCATTTATCGCAAGACCCTGGCATGCTTAAAGCCTTCGCCAACAACGAGGACATCCACCGCCACACCGCGGCCGAGATTTTTGGCGTGGACCTAGCCGCTGTCGATAGCGAGCAACGCCGCTACGCCAAGGTGATTAACTTCGGCTTGATTTATGGCATGAGCGCCTTTGGTTTAGCGCAAAACTTAAACATTGATCGCGCCTCAGCGCAGAGTTACATAGAACGTTATTTTGCTCGCTACCCAGGGGTGCGTGATTACATGCAAAGCACACGCGACATGGCCAAGCAACGCGGCTATGTTGAAACCTATTTTGGCCGACGCTTGTGGGTGCCGGAAATTAATAGCCCCAACGGCATGCGCCGCGCTGGCGCAGAACGCGCCGCGATTAATGCGCCCATGCAAGGCACGGCCGCGGATTTAATCAAGCTAGCGATGATCGCCGTGGATGACTGGCTCCATTCCAGCAATTTGGAAAGTAAATTGATCATGCAGGTGCACGATGAGTTGGTGCTGGAAGTGCCTGAACACGAATTGGCTTTGGTTAAACCAAAATTGGCCGAACTCATGCAAGGCGTGGCGGCATTGGATGTGCCTTTGCTGGCCGAGGTGGGGGTGGGCAATAACTGGGAAAGCGCGCATTAATCGCTGGAATTTGAAATAAAAAAAGGCGATGCAGATGCATCGCCTTTTTTTATTAATGACTGCTTATAGCCAGTACACGAACACGAATAGACCTAGCCAAACCACGTCCACAAAGTGCCAGTACCAAGCCACGCCTTCGAAACCAAAATGGTGCTCAGGGGTGAAGTGGCCTTTCATGCAGCGCAATAGAATCACGATCAGCATGATGGTACCCAACATGACGTGGAAACCGTGGAAACCGGTCAACATGAAGAAGCTTGCGCCGTAGGCACCAGAAGCCAAGGTTAAACCCATTTCAGTGTAGGCTTCATGGTATTCCAAAGCTTGGCATGCCAAGAAGGCGATACCTAGCAACACGGTTAAGGCCATGCCAGCCACCAATTGTTTACGGTTGTTTTTAATCAAACCCCAATGCGCCCAAGTGATGGTGGCACCAGAAGTTAACAACAATGCCGTATTGATGGCTGGTAAACCCCATGCGCCCATAGGGTGCAATGGGCCCGGTGTGAATTCACCGTTTACGGTTAAACCGCCTGGGCCAGTCGATGGCCAGGAACCCAAGAAATCCTTGTACGGGGTGACGTCTAAATCGTAACCACCTAATTCAGGCACGGACAATATGCGCATGTAGAAGAGCGCACCGAAGAATGCTGCAAAGAAGGCAATCTCCGAGCAAATGAACACGATCATGCCGATACGGAATGATTTGTCTTCCCAGTTTTTATATTGGCCGGCGATACTCTCGGCAATCACAGATCCCATCCATTTGAACGCCATGAATAAAATTAGTGCAAAACCTAAAATCATCATCCATTTACCTGGCGCTTGCAAATAAGCCAAGTCTTTGTTTTTATCGGTAGCCACGCTAAAGATAAAACCAGAAGCTAACGACAGCAAGCCCATGGAGATGATCGCTGGGTAAATGCTACCGTGCGGTACGTAATACTGATTGTTAGAATGTGTCGCCATGCAATAACTCCCGTGCATTTTTTTATATTTTAAATTCAAATAGCGAAACTGCCGCTATCTCCTCACCTGCTACTACTCACCACTTAATGCTTACTTAATGTCGTCTGCTGATGGAAAGAATGCGTAGGACAAAGTCATGTCAGACACATCTTTTGGCAGTTGCGGGCTCACAAAAAACCGCAAAGGCATTTCTTTTTCTTCACCCGGTTTTAAGGCCTGATTCACGAAACAAAAACACTCTATCTTTTTTAGATTAGCCGCCGCAATACCCGGGGAAATGCTAGGAATTGCGCGTCCAATCACCACTTGATTGGTGGTGTTTTTTGCTACAAACGCCACGGTTTCAATTTGGCCTGGGTGCATTTTAATGCTGCTTTGTTTAGGGTAGAAATTCCAGCCTAAACCCGGCATCACGTTAGTGGTAAATTGCACCGTCACCCAACGCGATTCATCTACCTTAGCTTCTGCCAACACGGCTGCAGAATTTTTAGTCTTGCCATTGAGGCCGGTCATTTCACATAACACGTCGTAAATCGGCACCAAGGCAAAGGCAAACAGCAAAGATCCTAAGAGCATCCAAAGGAGCTTGCGCACTAAAACTTTATTTTTCAAATCCAGTTGCTGTTTTTGCGATAGCGGTTCGCTGTTTTTTACTTTTGCCATATCACAAACATCGATACTACATAACAAATTAAAGCCAGCCCGCCTAGTACCATGGCGATATGCTTATTGCTTAATTTTTTGCCTGCGGCTTGCTTAGTCATAGTATTCCAATATAAAACTCGGCTTGATCATCAAGCCGAGTTGGCGTGCTTACTTAACGGTAGGTTGCTCAGTAAAGCTATGGTATGGCGGTGGTGAAGGCAATGTCCACTCCAAACCTTTCGCGCCTTCCCAAACCTGATCCGTGGCTTTCTTGCCGCCTTTAACGCAGCTCACAATGTTGTAAACAAATAACAATTGTGACAAGCCCAAGACGAAGGCTGCAATCGATGAAATCATGTTGAATTCAGCGAATTGCAAGGCATAGTCAGGAATACGACGTGGCATACCAGCCAAACCTAAGAAGAACTGAGGAATAAAGGTTAGGTTGAATGAAATCGCTGTTAACCAGAAATGTATTTTCCCTAATTTCTCGTTGTACATATGACCGGTCATTTTTGGTAACCAGAAATACACACCAGCCATGATACCCATGATGCCGCCGGCAAATAAGGTGTAGTGGAAGTGCGCTACCACGAAGTAACTGTTGTGGTATTGCGCATCGGCCGCAACGTCAGCCAACACTAAACCGGTTAAACCGCCGATACCAAATAGGATAATCCAACCCACGGTAAACAACATTGGTGTCTCAAAGCTCATGGAGCCTTTCCACATGGTTTTAATCCAGCAGAAGAACATCACAGCTAGTGGCAATGAAATCGCCATGGTGCTGTACATGAAGTACAACAAGGCTGGCACTGGCATACCTGATGTAAAGAAGTGGTGAGCCCAAACGACCACAGACAAGGCACCAATCGCCCAGAATGAATATACTTGCGCTTTGTAACCGTACATAGGTTTACGTGAGAATGTTTCTAAGATTTGTGGAATGAAGCCCCAAACCGGTAATAACAAAATATACACTTCAGGGTGACCGAAGAACCAGAATAGATGTTGGAACATCACTGGGTCACCACCACCGGCCGCATCAAAGAAGTGCGTGCCGAAGTGACGGTCTGTCAGCAACATAGTCACGGCACCGGCTAACACAGGAATAGTAGCTACCAACAAGAATGCAGTAATTAACCAACCCCATGCGAACAATGGCATTTTCATTAAGGTCATGCCAGGCGCGCGCATATTGAACAAAGTAACGATGATGTTGATAGAACCTAAGACAGAAGAAATACCCAACAAATGCACCGCAAAAATCGCAAAATCCACACCGATACCACCTTGCACAGACAGCGGTGGGTAGAAGGTCCAACCGGTGGCTAATGCACCATCACCGATACCAAACATGGCCAAGGTGAACGGTAGGGTTAGCAAAATAGCTGAGGGTGGCAATAACCAGAAACCCCAGTTATTCAAACGCGGCAAGGCCATGTCTGGCGCACCGATTTGCAATGGGATCATCCAGTTAGCGAAACCCGTCGCCGCTGGCATAAGCGCCGCAAAAATCATAATCAAAGCATGTACACCGATTAATTGGTTAAAAAACTCTGGGTTAATCAACTGCAGACCCGGCTGAAATAACTCAGCGCGTATGGCTAAAATCATCGCACCGCCAACAAAGAACATAATTAGGGAGAACGTTAAATACATAGTCCCAATGTCTTTGTGGTTAGTGGTGGTTAACCAACGCATGATCCCGGTTGGGTGCTCAGCGTGATCATCATGATGCGCTACCGTTGTTGTACTCATTACCTTCTCCTGATTACTCAAACTAAATAATTAATGTTATTGACGTGCGGCTTTGACTTGAGCGGGTTGTAACACATCCCCCACGCTGTTACCTAAAGCGTTTCTTTCGTAGGTAATCACGGCAGCAATTTCGGTGTCATTAAGCAAGGCTTTCCAACCTGGCATCACACGGATACCGTTTAACACACGGTCTAAATGGCCGTCTTTTAGGTATTTGCCATCGGCATCAAAGATTGGGCCTAAAGCCACTTTACTGCCAGTCAATGCTGGGAAGGCTGGCGGTAGACCGGCACCGGATACTTGGTGACAAACGGCACAGTTCTTCTCGTACACGCCCTTGCCTTCAGCGATTAACGCGTCTTTAGTCCATTCTTTGTCAGCGCCGGCAGAGGCTTTTGCCATCTCTTCTTTCTTCGCCACTACCCAGGCCTTGTATTCTTCCATAGGCACGGCATCCACCACCACTGGCATGTAGCCATGGCCTTTACCGCACAACTCTTTACATTGGCCGCGGTAAGTACCGGCTTTGTCCACTTGCACCCAAGTTTCACGTAAGAAACCAGGCACAGCCAAGCGTGATGAACCAAATTGCGGCACCCACCAGTTATGCATTACGTCGGTGGCCGTCATTAAAATGCGTACTTTCTCACCCACTGGCAAGACCAAACGGTTATCCACTTCTAGCAAATATTGTTCATCTTTCTTGCCTTGGTAGCCCTTGTCTGTTTGCTCTTTAGGGGTGGACAGGTTGCTGACAAATTTAATGCCTTTAGCATCGCCGTCTAAGTATTCGTATTGCCAACGCCATTGTGAACCGGTCACTTTAACCACCATGGTCGCTTTATCGCGAGTGTCTTCCATCATGATCACGCTGTGGTAAGCAGGGATACCCATGATGACGAAGTCAATCAACAATAGAATGGCGAATGGCACCAATGTCCAAAAAATTTCCATCGCGGTGGATGGTGTTTTATCTTTCACGGCTTTGAAGTTTTTGCTTTTTCTGTGGGCAAAAATTGAGTAAATCATGATGGCCAAAACAACAAAGAAAATCACCATGGTGATTAACATGAACTTGTTGTGCACATGCAATGTGTCTAAGGCCATAGGCGTGACTGGCTCAGGGAAATTCCAAGCATAATCCGCATGCGCAGCAAAGGATGCCGGCATGGCCGATAGCGCTAAACTAATTTTTGTAAAACCTCGCATAAAACTCACTCCAAAACTAAATTAATTAATATTTTTTAATTTTTGTCTGAGGTCCCGCGCCAATTGGCTGCGCTGCTCATCGTTTATAAAATTTCGACCAAATTCCACTTCATTACCGTGTGAACTTATAAATAGCGCACACCTACCATTACTGCCTTTTATCATCGCCACATCACGCACTTTCACTTGCGCCCAGTAACGTTGAAAAACCGTTGTCGTTGTTTCTTTGGCATTTCTTTTTTCTACAACAATGCGATCGCTTTCAATCGTAATGCTATCAAAATCATCCGCATGCAAATAAATGTAGCGGAAGGCGGAAGCAAAGGCCAAAATTTCCAAGCCAGCAAACGGCAACACCAACCACGCGCCTATGTGCAGAAAACCCAATGCCACTATTAAGGCTATGCCAGCCAATACCGCTAGCAATTTAACGCTGTCGTTTACAGACAATGAATTGTTGGGCCTGGCTATAATCTTGTAACCCAAATCTGCTACTGCCATACACGGCCCTTAATCAAAAAACTTAAAGTCCTCACTTAACATCCTAGGGAAAATTAAGTCGAAATAGCCAGCGAAACAGGCTATTTTTAATCTTTTCGTAGCACGCCTTAACATGCGTCAATTTGACGCAGTGCAAAAATACCATGAAAAAAGCTTTGGCTCAAGGAAAATGTTACATTTTTGTAACATTTACATCACACAAGCAGCGTATAAATTAGCCTGCTGTTTTGTCCGCTGGCTTTTGACTTATAGGGGCGAATATGCCACTATCCAACCATGCCAGCACGCAACCATATTGCCTCCCAAACAGGGGTTAGGCTTAATTATCAGGCAATCCCTTTAGGCAAATAAGCACCCATTAATCAGCATGCAAGCACCCCTACCCTCAAACAAATACCTCGCAATCGATGGCAAAAGCTGAAAAAAATAAAAAGTCAGCCAAGTCGGCGACCAACCCCTTATATGACATCGTCATCATAGGCGCTGGTCCTAGCGGCTTGTCCGCGGCCGTGCGCGCCAGCCAACAAGGCTTGAGCTACTTATTATTAGAAGCAGAACAAGCCCCTGCCAATACCGTGCGCAATTACCAGCGCGGCAAATTGGTGATGTCTGAACCGCGCGGCTTACCCTTGCGCAGCGCTTTGCCTTTCACGGCATCCTCGCGCGAATCGGTATTGCAGACCTGGGAACAGACCATGGCCGAGCACCAAGTGAATGTGCGCTATGGGGCAAAAGCCGTGGGCATACAGCAACAAGCCGATGGCTTATTAGTGGAACTGGACGACGGCAGCAGCCTACGCACTAAAAATGCCGTGCTGGCCATGGGCGTGCAAGGCAGCTTACGCCAACTGGACATTCCAGGCGGCGATTTGCCACAAATTCAATACCAACTGGATGATCCCGATGCTTACCAAAATGAAACCATCGTAGTCATTGGTGGCGGTGACAGCGGCGTGGAAAACGCCATCGCCTTATCGGCGCGCAACCAACTCATCATCCTCAATCGCGCGGAAGACTTCAGCAATTGTAAGGAGATCAACCTTAGTCAATTAACCGAAGCGAAAAAACGCGGGGTGTTGGACTGGTTGCTGGAGACCAAACCGCAATCCATAGAAGCGAATGCCACGGGCGACTACCCCATTACAGTGTTCGCCAACACGGCCAATGGGGTAGAGCGTATACCTTGCCACCGCGTCATTGCTCGCTTGGGTGCGCTATCGCCACGGCCCTTGTTAGAAAGTTTTGGCGTGGGCTTTTCCACCCCTGATTTGTATGCCTTACCGCAATTGTCGTCGCACTATGAATCCAGCGTGCCTGGCTTGTATGTCATAGGCGCACTAGCCGGCTACCCGCTGATCAAGCAAGGCATTAATCAAGGCTACGATGTCATTGAGCATATTCTGGGAAACCCGGTTGAGCCGGCCGACAGTCAATTATTGCGTGAAAAATTTGCCAGCTTTTGCACGGACCGTGGCATAGACGACGTCTTGGAAAAAATACGCAAAAGCGTGCCTTTGCTGGCCATGCTCAGCACCTTGCAACTGCGTGAGCTGGTATTAGAAAGCGCCATTTTATTGCCACAAGCCGGCGATGTTATATTTAAACGCAACGATTACAGCACCACCTTCTTTTTTATTGTCGAAGGCGAGTTGGACATACTGATAGACGACGACGATGTGCCCGATGGCACTCTCAAAGCCGGTGAGTTCTTTGGCGAGCTGGCTCTGGTCTCTGGCCGCCGCCGCGCCGGTACCGTGCGTGCCACGCAAGCCTGCGTGTTAATTGAAACGCCTAGACGGGTGATGCAGAAGCTGATTGATTCCGTGCAATCCATGCGCCGCATCTTAAATGAGGTGGCCATTAAAACCATCATCCACCTTTGCATAGGCTTGTCGCTTAGCGAAAAAGATCTAAACGATGTGGCGAATAACGCCACCTTAAAAAACTACGCCGCCGGCGAGGAATTATTCCATGAAGGCGATGAGGCCGATGGCCTCTACCTCATACAAAGCGGATCGGTAACCGTGTCACACATGATAGGGGGGCGCGAGGTGGTGCTGTTCTATGTGGCTGCCGGGCACTATGTCGGCGAGATGTCTTTGATTTCGGGTGAACCCCGCTATGCCACGGTGCGTGCGGCGATAGCCACGGAAGCGGTGTTTATTGAGGCCGGGCGCATGCGCGACATCATTGCGCGTAACCCAGAAATACGCGGCGAATTGGATGCGCGCTACCTGCAGCATTTGCAGGATCAAGAAAATCGCCAGCAGCTAGAAACGGCGTTTGAAAGCAATAACGTCACGGGCAAGCAATCCAGCCCATCCAACTTAATTTCCTTTTTAATCCAACAAGGCCTGGGCGAAGCCACCGACGTGTTGCTGATTGATGAATCCTTGTGCGTGCGTTGCAACCATTGCGAGCAAGCGTGTGCAGACACCCACGGCGGCGCCACTCGATTAGACCGCGATGCCGGCCCTATTTTTGCCAACATCCGCGTGCCGACTTCCTGCCGCCATTGCGAGCACCCGCATTGCATGAAAGATTGCCCGCCGGACGCCATACACCGAGCGCCGCATGGCGAGGTCTACATAGACGACAGTTGCATAGGCTGCGGCAATTGCCAAGAAAACTGCCCGTACGACGTGATACAAATGTCGGTGATACACGAGCAAAAAGAACCCAGCATCGTGCAAATGCTCTTGGGCATCAAACCCAAATCCGTACCGGTCACAGACGGCGCCAAAGTGGCGGTGAAATGCGATATGTGTAAAGACATCAGCGGCGGCCCCGTGTGCGTGCGGGCATGCCCTGTGGGCGCAGCGCTCCGGGTAAAACCGGAAGCCTTGTTAAGCTACGCCGGTGGCGCAGGTGGCGACGCCAAACTAATGAACGACGACGAGGATTAATACTCAAGCCATGCAACACAGCAATATTTTCGATTACAAAAAATACCGCTACTTCAAACTGGCGGTGGTGATGATTTTACTCGCCTTCGCGGCCTTCCTGGTCTTTGAACCGGCGGTCGGCCATTACGGCGGCAGTTGGCTGGGTTACACCTTAGGCACCATCTCAGCGGCCTTGGTGTTTTGGATGGCATGGTATGGCATCCGCAAACGCCGTTACCGCAGCAGTGGCACCACCCAAGCCTGGCTGTCTGCCCACATCTATTTAGGCACAGCCCTGACCTTTATTGCCACCTTTCACAGCGGCTTTAATTACGGTTTAAATATACACACGGTGACCTACGGCCTCTTATTGATTGTGGTGGTGAGTGGCTTTTTTGGTAACTATGCCTACATGATCTACCCGCGCTTGATGACGGAAAACATGGGCGAGGACAATTTAGATGGCCTGTTATTGCGTATCGCCGAGTCGGACAAAATGGCGCGCCAAATTGCCTTGGTAATGCCAGACGACATCAATAACACGGTGATGCGCGCCTGCCGCGAAACCTCCATAGGCATAGGTTTGTTAGAGCAACTTCGCGGGTTTCAACCGGATTGCCCAACGGCCATGGCCGTCGAAGAGCTCACCATGCTAGGGCAAGATTTACCGGCCGACCAGCGTAAACTTTACCGCGACTTGTACTCGATTATGGTGCGCCGCGAATCCTTGGTGAAACGCGCCAGGCAAGATTTGATGTACCGGGCACGCATGGGCTTTTGGCTCTACTTCCACGTGCCTTTTGCCATCGCCTTATTGATGGCCATGATAGCCCATGTGCTCGCGGTCTTTTTTTATTGGTAAGCGATTTTAACCACCATGATCAATTGCCTATTAATTAAAATCTCCCACAGCACACGCGGCGTGTTATCACGCAACTACCGCACCTTAACGTCTGAAGAAATCAGCCTAGGCCGCGGCGCCGAATGCACCATTCATCTGTTAGACCCGCGCTTGGCCATGCACCATGCCGTCATCAAACGCTTGGACGACGGGCAACTTTATTTAGTCGCCATCAACGGCGAACTAGCGGTCGATGGCGTGGTGCAACAACATATAGAATTGAGCCACGGCAAACTCATCAGCATAGGCCCTTACCAATTAAAAGTTGAGCCGGCACCGCCCGATGTGGACATTGCGGTGTCCTTGTTATTGCTGCAACGCCTACCCGATGATTTTCAAGATTTAAAATTACGCACGCACGAACCCTTGCGCGGTGCATCTAGCTTTAAACGACGCATAGCATTGTGGATGGCGGCTTTTATTGCCTTGGTGTTTATTGCCCTGCCTTTGGCACAAAATCTAATTCCATCCCTAAACAAAACCATGGCGCAGCTTCCATTAGGCTTTGACCGAGTTTGGAGCCCAGGCCATGTCTCAAATGCGCATTTGCATTTCGGCTCACAGTGCTTTAATTGCCACGAAAAATTAACCCAACAGGTTAAAGATCAGGCCTGCGTGAAATGCCATCAGAACACCGCCGCACACATCGCCGATCCTGCTTTACAAAAACGCGTGTTTAACAGCAGCGGCCGCTTGTCGGATGGCATGCGCTGCGCTGAGTGCCATAGAGAACACAAAGCACCACATCCACTGGCCAAGCAAGACAACAACAATTGTGTCAATTGCCATGCGGACATCAAAGCGGTGGATGCTAAAAGCACCTTAGCCGATGTCAAAGATTTTGACCGTAGCCACCCAGAATTTAAACTCAGCTTCATCCGTGAGCACCATGACCAACTGGGGAAAACCAGCCTAGAGCGCATTCCACAAACGAATAAGACGCGTTTAGTGGAGCATTCCGGTTTGAAGTTTCCGCATTCCCAACACGTGGGTCTGGTGCAAGGGCCCAACGGGGTCATGGACATTCGTGAATTAAGTTGCAGCAATTGCCACCAAGGTGAGGGCAAGGAAATGCGCATACAGCCGATTGATTTTAAGCGCGACTGCCAACTGTGCCATGCAAACCAACTGCAATTAGGCTTAGGCAAACAAAGCTTTAGCGTGCCGCATGGCGATGAAGAAACGGTGATGAACGCCCTCAAAGTGAAGGCGCCTAAAGACCAAGCCCGCTATGCCAATTCCCTCAAAGAAAATGGCTGCGCCTATTGCCACGAAATTCAAGCCAGCCATAAAGACAGCAGCGCGCCATGGCGTGTTAAAAAAGTCAGGATTAGCCAAGATTGGTTTAGCAAAGCGCAATTTAATCACGCCTCGCACCGCACACAAAAATGCGTAGCCTGCCATCAGGTGGAGCAATCAGAAAGCAGTGCCGACGTGGCCATGCCGGACAGAAAAACCTGTTTACGCTGCCATTCCGGCAACAGCCCTAAACCCAAACGCATTGCCAGCAGTTGCATGTCATGCCACGCGTTTCATAACGCGCATTTAGCCCAGCCCAAATAGCCCAGCACGCTTACGCCCTTGCCATGCGGTGTTAGGCAAGCAGCCAGGTAAGTTAATTGAACCTAGTGGGTGCGCAAGAGACCAAGTGCATAGGTATTTTGTCTGTTCTCACAAGGTAAGCCACCCATGAAAAATCTCATCGCGCTTTTTTTGCTGGCCCAAGCCAGCCAAGTGATCGCCCAACCCAGCATAGGTGAACTGCTGTCCTTGCACCATTCCATCGTGCAAATTTCCGTTGAGCTGGGTAACGGCACGGTAGGTACAGGCACAGGCGTGGTTGTCAGCCCAGAATACGTAGTGACCAATTGCCACGTGTTAGCCAATGGCAAAGGGGCCAACGTCGCCAAATACAACGATGGCTACAAACCCATCGCCCTAAAAGCCGACTGGAAGCATGACTTGTGCGCCCTCAAATTTGAAGGCTTGCCGTTTAAGCCGGTCAATTTACGCGACTCGGCCAGCTTGGCCATAGAAGAAGACGTGTTTAGTTTGGGCTACCCCAATGGCAACAACGTACCGCAACCATCGTACGGCTCAATCAAGGCCAAATACGCCATGGATGGCAGCCTCATTATCCGTTCTAACACGGCATTTTCATTGGGATCTAGTGGCGGTGCACTGTTTGACAAAAAGCTGAATTTAATCGGCATGACCACCTTTAAAAGCCCAGGACCGCAAGGTTTCTATTACAGCTTGCCGGTGGAATGGATAAGAGCACTCATCGCCAGCAAAGAATTATTGAGTTTAAATACAGACGAGTCGCCATTTTGGGCGTTGCCTTTTGATCAACAACCCTATTTTATGCAGGTGGTAATTCCCTATCAAAATAAGGATTGGCCTACCTTACACGCCATCGCTGAGGCTTGGACCAAAAGCCAACCTGAGGCCCCTGATGCCTGGTATTACTTAGGCGTCGCTGACCACGGTTTAAACCGTGCACCATTGGCTAAAAATGAGTTAAATAAAGCATTGAGCTTGAATCCGCAGCACCTTGAGGTCTTCATGCAACAATCGAAAATCGCTTTGCAGGAAGCCGATTTTGATGCCCTGGAAAAATTGACGCAGCGCATTAACAGCTTGGACCCCTATGCCGCGGAATTGTTGGCCAGCAACATCGTGGCCTTGAAACAATCTAAGGCTTTGCCACCCAGTAAATAGGCTGTTGGTCTTTGGCCGTGAAGACCATCATGTTAAGGCGCCTAAGGCTTTCTATGGCTTCGGCTTCGGATATGCCATTCTTTAAGGCCTGCTCCTTGGCCATCGGTGCACCGTAGGCCAACCATTTAGGGTTTGCCATGTAGCCATGGTCTGCCATGCAACGCCGCATGACATTAATCTTACGCCCCTCTTTTTCCAGCACTTGAAAAGCCACGACCGCCTGCATGTGGGCCACCGCATTGTCAGCAATACCGGCACAGTCATTGCCGGCCTTTTCTAGGGGCGTGGGTGCTCTTGCTTGAGGTGCCTGCAACCAATCCATGTTGATGGCATAGGCTAAGCCTAACAACAGAAAAATGCCGGGGATATAAAAACGCGGTTTAGTCATGGTCTACTCCTGCAAAGCTTGAATGTCTTTTAGCAAGGTTTGGCTATGGGTGTTGGGGTCCACATTCACATACACTTTGGCCACCCTGCCTTCCGGGTCTATGAGAAAAGTATGGCGTTTAGCCAGCTTTAGCCAACCCAAATGCATCAAGGCGCCGTAGGACTGAGCAACTTGACCCGACGTATCGGCCAATAGCGGAAAAGGCAGACGGTATTTATTGGCAAATTGGGCGTGCGCTGCACTGCTGTCGACACTGATGCCCACCACCTTGGCGCCGTATTGTTGCAAAGCCGTGTGATCGTCACGAAAGTGACAGGCTTCTTTCGTGCAACCTGGCGTGTCGTCTTTGGGGTAAAAATACAGCACTAACCAATGCCCTTTAAAGTCAGATAAGCGTTGCCGTTGGTCGTGTTGATCGGGCAAGCTAAAAGGTGGCGCCGGCTCACCGACCTTGGGCTGCGCGCGGGCTGAAAATTGAAAATAAAGGAACAGCGCCAAGGCCACCACGCTAACAAGCAGTAGCAGTAGCAGTAGCTTAATCATGCTGTTTCACCCAAATCAAAATTGCGCCTGTGGTGGCATGTGTAGCCATCGGGAAATTGCATGATGTATTTCTGGTGTTTTTCTTCCGCCGGGTAGAAGGCCTGAAATGCTTCCAGTGTAGTCACCAGCGGCATGCCCCATTGGCCAGAGGCATCGACGGTGGCAATCACTTGTTCGGCCATGGCTTTTTGCGCATCGTTGGTATAAAAAATAGCGGAACGGTATTGCGTGCCTAGGTCATTACCCTGCTGATTCGGTTTGGTCGGGTTGTGCACCCGAAAGAACTCAAACAGCAGGTGCCTTAAGCTGACCTGGTCTGCATCAAACTCCACCATCAGTGTTTCGGCATGGCCAGTGGTGCCAGTGGTCACTTCACGGTAGGCCACATTAGCGATGTGCCCCCCGGAAAATCCTACTTGGGTAGCCACAACGCCGGGCATGTGGCGAAATAATTCTTCCATGCCCCAATAACAGCCGCCGGCTAGGTATAATTTTTGTAAATTTTTCATGATCACTCTGAGTGTATAACTAAGAAATTGTTCAAACAGCTAAACCTTTTTTAGGGTTTTAACTCATACGAATGTATATCTATTTATTAAAGGCAAAAAATGATTTTTTCTAAGGCGGCCATCCGTTTATCCGAGTCGGGTTTAATGCCCGATTTTCTTATTCGATTTGGCATACGCCAGCTTAGCCAACAACGTTTGATTGATATTTCTGCCGGCAACACGGAAATCGCCAGCGAGCTCCGTGCCCAGTTTTTTCAAAGCATGCGACAGGCACAAATCGCCCCCTTGCCAGAAATGGCCAATGCCCAACACTACGAAGTGCCTGCCGCCTTCTTTGATTTAGTGCTGGGCAAACACCGAAAATACAGCAGTTGCTATTGGCCAAACGGCATCCATCATTTAGACGATGCTGAACAGCAGGCTCTGACCCAGACCACCCTGCACGCGGATTTAAAAAATGGTCAGGCCATTTTGGAATTGGGTTGCGGCTGGGGTTCTTTATCCTTATGGATGGCCAGGCATTACCCCAACAGCCAAATCACCTCGGTGTCCAACTCCAAATCGCAACGCGATTTTATTTTAGCCATCGCTAATAAAGAAAATTTAAACAACCTGAATGTCATCACCTGCGACATGAATAATTTTGATACCGAGCAGCGCTTTGATCGCGTCGTTTCGGTCGAGATGTTTGAGCACATGCGCAACTACGAAGTGCTGTTTGAAAAAATCAAGCGCTGGCTGTCCCCGCAAGGGAAGTTTTTCATGCACATCTTTTGCCACAAAGACGTGCCCTACGCTTTTGAAGTGCAAGGCGACGACGACTGGATGAGCCAATTCTTTTTTTCCGGCGGCTTCATGCCCAGCGACGACACCCCCAGCCAATTTCAAAAACACCTAAAATTAAGCAGGCAATGGCGCTGGGATGGCACGCACTACGAAAAAACTGCCAATGCATGGTTGGTCAATATGGCCCATAACGAAGTAGTCATTAACGGCATTTTGGCCGATTGTTACGGCGCGGAAAACGTCGTGCTGTGGCGTCAGCGCTGGCGCATTTTCTTCATGGCTTGTGCCGAGTTGTTTGGCTACAACGCTGGCCAAGAATGGTGGGTAGGCCATTACCTGTTTGAAAAAAAATGAAGCCTAGGCATGTTATTTAATATCATCGGCTTTCAAATAGGCTGGTTTGCCTGCGTGTTGGGGGCGGCTTACCTCTCTCCATGGTTGGGCGTACTTAATGCCTTAGTCATCTTGACCTTACACCTGTCGCGATCCAAGCAAAAAAGAGCGGAAATCCGTTTGCTGTTGTTGGCCGCCGTATTCGGTTTAGTGTTCGATAGCGTGTTACTGCAATTAAATGGGGTGACGTTTAGCCCCATGGCTTCTTGGCCAGACGCCTTGTCGCCACCATGGATGATCAGTTTGTGGGCTTTATTTGCCAGCACCTTAAACATCAGCTTAGCTTGGCTGAAAAAGCACACGGCGCTTGCCGTCTTGCTTGGCGGCCTTGCTGGACCTTTATGTTATTGGGCAGGGGAGCGACTCGGTGCACTTAGCTTGCCTAACTTTAGCCTCGCCATGTTGTATTTAGCCATGGGCTGGGCCATCGCCGTGCCTTTGTTGCTAAAACTAGCCTCATTCCTTAATCAAACAGAGTCTAAGCATGTTTAATTTTGCGCATTACTTAATCACCCTTGTTCCGCTATGCATGATGGCCATATTGGCCTGGGCCTTAAGTTTAAAAAACAACAATGTCACCTTGGTGGACAGCGTGTGGGCCATGTTTTTCTTGTTCAGCACGCTGTTTAGTTTTTTTGCCTACGCAGAAGCCGGCCCTCGCGCTTGGTTGATTTTAAGCTTGGTGGCCATTTGGTCTTGCCGCCTCAGTTGGCATTTGCACAAGCGCAATCACAACAAGCCAGAAGACGGACGCTACCAAGCCATACGCGCCCATAACGAACCCAACTTCCGAATGAAAAGCCTGTATTTGGTGTTTCTATTGCAAGCCGTGTTGGCGTGGATAATAGCCTTACCCTTGCACGTCGCCACCCTATCTGCCAGCCCACTTAATGGCTGGGATGCGCTAGGCTTGATGCTCTGGCTAATCGGCATGTGCTTTCAAGTGGTGAGCGACAGGCAATTGGCGCATTTTGTCTCGCAAGCCCGCAACAAAGATCAAGTCTTAAGCAGCGGGTTTTGGCGTTATACCCGCCACCCCAATTACTTTGGTGAAGCCTGCCTTTGGTTTGGCTACGGGTGCATCGCAGTGGCCTCAGACTATTGGTGGGCGATTATCTCATCGTTGTTCATGGCCTATTTATTGGTCAAAGTGACAGGCGCAAAATTACTGGAAGCCGACATTGCTACTAGGCGTCCTGGCTACGCGACTTACATGAAAACCACCTCGGGCTTTGTGCCCTGGTTTCCAAAAAAAGTGGATTAAGGCATGACCCGCAGACAATTTATAAGCGCGCTTTTTTTAGTTTGGCTATGCCCATGCTTGGCCCTGGCCCAAGATTGGCAGTTTGATGTGTCCATGGACGGCAAAGCCATAGGCACGCATGCGTTTGTGCTCGATGCTAAAGAGGACGGTCAATTGGCTTTAAAAAGTGAGGCCAAATTTAATGTAACATTTTTGTCCATCAGCGTTTTTAAATACCACCACGTGGCCAATGAAGTTTGGCAAAACGATTGCTTAAAAAAATTGGAGGCCAAAACCCAAGAAAACAGCAAAGCCACCGTGGTAGGAGGCACGCAAGACAAAGCCATGTTTAGGTTAGCCGCGCCAACGCCACTGGAAATAAGCCAACAATGTGTGATGACCTTTGCCTATTGGAACCCAAAAATACTGCAGCAAAAAAAATTGCTAAACCCACAAACCGGCGAGTACTTGAATGCCCAAATCAGTGCGCTGGGGCAAGAAACCATACTGGCCAAAGGCCAAGCGGTGAAGGCCGAACGCTATAAAATTAATACCAATAAATTTGTCATAGACCTGTGGTACGGTTTGGACGGTGAGTGGCTAGCGCTGCAATCCACCACCCCCGATGGTCGTATCGATTACGCCCTTAAATAATAGAAGTGAAAAAATGAAGAAAACCTTGTTAAGTACTTTATGCGTGTTATTTAGCGCTTGCAGCCACATGGCGCCCATCCCTACCGTTAAGCAAGTGAAGCTGGATCAATTCATGGGCGATTGGTACGTGATTGCCTGCATACCGACATTCATTGAAAAGGGCGTGCACAATGGCGTTGAATCCTATGCCATGGGCGCCGATGGACGCATCAACACCACATTCACCTTTAACCAAGGGGCGTTTGACGGTGAGCTAAAGCGCTACCAACCCACCGGCTTTGTGGTGCCCAACACGGGTAATGCCGTATGGGGCATGCAATTTGTTTGGCCCATCAAAGCCGAGTACCGCATCGTCTATTTGGATGAGGCTTACCAAACCACCATCATTGCAAGAAATGCACGGGATTATGTTTGGCTGATGTCACGCCAAGCCCAGATGCCGGACGCGCAATACCAAGGCTTTGTAGAACAAATCAAAGGCATGGGCTACGATGTCAGCAAATTAGTTAAAATTCCTCATCAGCAAAAAAATTAAGGGCAGTCCCTCATGTTTTATAAAACCATCGTTTCTTGGTTCGATAATCAAGCCGCAGTCGCGGCCGATGAAAATCCAGAAAAAATACAATTTTTGCGGGTGCTGCCTTTTATCGTTTTGCACTTGGCCTGTTTTGCGGTTTTTTGGGTGGAATTTAGCCCCATCGCCATCGCCATCGCCACGCTTTTATACCTACTTAGAATGTTTGCCATCACCGGTTTTTACCACCGTTACTTCGCGCATAAGGCGTTTAAAACGTCCAGGCCGGTGCAATTTATTTTCGCCTTCTTAGCCGCTAGTGCTGCGCAACGCGGACCCTTATGGTGGGCCTCCCACCATAGGCATCACCATGCCCATTCAGACCACCCTGAGGACCCGCATTCACCGAAACAACACGGCTTTTTTTGGAGCCATTTGAGCTGGTTTTTAGCCAACAAAAACTTTAAATCTAAAAATGAGCGCATTAAAGATTGGTTGCACTACCCGGAGCTAAAACTATTGGATCGCTTTGATGCGGTGGCCCCCATCGTGCTAGCGCTAGCGCTATTTTGCTTAGGCGCTTGGCTAGAAAACAGCGCGCCGCACTTGCAAACCAACGGCATGCAGCTATTGGTTTGGGGCTTTGTGATCTCCACGGTTTTTCTTTACCACATGACCTTCACGGTCAACTCATTGGCCCATGTTTGGGGTAAACGGCGATTTCTAACCAACGACGACAGCCGCAACAACCCCTTGATTGCGCTATTCACTTTGGGCGAAGGTTGGCATAACAACCACCACCACTTCCCCAGCTCAGCCAGGCAAGGTTTTTATTGGTGGGAAATCGATTTAACCTATTACGGCTTAAAAATCCTATCCGCACTCGGCTTGGTCTGGGACTTAAGAAAAGTGCCGGTCGACGTGCTCAGCCAAAAGCGCACCGGTAAATGAAGGTAGCGATTATAGGGTCAGGCATTGCCGGCAACACCCTGGCTTGGCACTTGCAAAAAAACCACGACATCACCGTCTTTAGTGCCGACAGCCATGTCGGTGGGCACACCCACACGCACCGCGTGCAAGCCTTTGGTCGTGAGTACAGCATAGACACCGGCTTTATTGTTTATAACAATTGGACTTACCCGAACTTCATCGCATTAATGGATGAGCTGGGCGTTGCCACCCAAGCCAGCCAAATGAGCTTCAGTGTGCACGATGAGGTGTCCGGCTTAGAGTACAACGGCACCAGTTTAAACAGCCTGTTTGCGCAACGGCGCAACCTATTGCGACCCAGCTTTTTGCGCATGATTAAAGACATACTGCGCTTTAATAAAGAAGCGCCTTTGTTGTTAGGGGACGACGTCGCCGACCTGCCATTTGCTGACTACTTAAAAAAACACCGTTACAGTGAGTCCTTCATCAAGCATTACATTATTCCTATGGGCTCGGCCATCTGGTCGGCATCGCCCAAGCAAATGTTTGATTTCCCCAGCAAGTTTTTCATCCGCTTTTTTCATAACCACGGCATGTTAAGCGTGTCTAATCGACCCGAGTGGCGTGTGATTAAGGGAGGATCGCAAGCCTATGTGGAAAAATTGACGGCCAGTTTTCGAGACAAAATTCGTTTAAATACGCCCATAGAAAGCGTTCGTCGCAGCAGCGATGGTGCGTGGTTGCGGGCTAAAGGTCAGGATGAAGAAAAATTTGACTGGGTGTTTTTCGCTTGCCACAGCGATCAAGCTTTAAGCCTACTGAGCGATGCCAGTGCGCAAGAGCGGGAAATATTGGGGGCCCTGCCTTATCAAAAAAATCGCGTCGTGTTGCACACGGATGCCACGCTGATGCCTAAAAGGAAATTGGCCTGGGCCGCATGGAATTACCACCTCACTGCCCAACCCTTAGGATTGGCTGCGGTCACCTACAACATGAACATACTGCAATCCTTGGATTCGCCAGAGCCATTTTTAGTGACGCTTAATCACACCGGCAAAATTGTCCATGAAAAAATCATCAAAACACTGGACTACACGCACCCGGTCTTTAGCCCAGCCGGCATAGCCGCTCAAGCCAGGCACGCGGAAATCAGTGGTCATCAGCGCACGGCCTATGCAGGTGCTTATTGGCGCAATGGCTTTCATGAAGACGGCGTAGTCAGCGCCTTAGCGGCGCTAGCGCATTTTAATTGGGCCCTAGCATCGTGACCCAGCTTAAGAGTGGCATCTACACAGGCCATGTTAAGCATCAGCGCTACCTGCCGGTGCCGCATGGCTTTAACTACACCTTATTCATGATGTATTTGGATTTGGCGGAATTGCCGCAACTGTTTAAACGCTATTGGTTTTGCTCATGGCAACGCGCCAATTTGGCCAGTTTCCTTAGCCAGGATTACTTCAATGGGCAAACGCAAGATCTCGATGCCGCCATTCGTCACTTGGTTTATGCCGAAACCGGCGAGCACATCACCGGCCCAATTCGCTTGCTCACGCACATGCGCTATTTTGGTTTCATCTTTAACCCGGTCAGCTTTTATTATTGTTTCGACCAGTCGGATCAAGAATTGCAATACATCGTAGCCGAGATCACCAACACGCCTTGGGGCGAGCGGCACCGTTACGTTTTAAATTGCCAAACGCAACACCCACCATATCGGTTTTTGTTTGAAAAATCCTTCCATGTGTCGCCTTTTCTGCCCATGAACATGGATTACGATTGGCGCTTTAATATCCCCGACGCGCAGCTGTTTGTGCACATGGAAAATGCCCAAGCCGGTGTAAAAAAATTCGATGCTACGCTCACGCTAAACAGGCTGGAGCTGTCGCCAAGCGCTATGTTTAAAGTATTGTTGCATTACCCTTTCATGACGCTTAAAGTCATCTTGGCCATTTATTGGCAGGCGCTCAAACTGTGGCTCAAACGCGTTCCATTTATTCCCCATCCCTAATCGATAGACCGTACCCATGAACAAACTCCTGCCTACCATCAACCCTGCATTAGGTAAATTTACCCCAAAACCTAGGCGCTTAGACCGCTTGGCCAAGCAAATTTTACGGCAACGGCTCAAGCCACTGCAACACGGCACACTGACCTTGATAGATGGGCTAGAAACGCTGACCTTTGGTGCGACTAACTCGGCCGCGGCTTTGACTGACATTCAGGTGATGCTCACCGTTAAAGACCCGCAATTTTATGGGGAAGTGGTGTTCGGTGGTTCGATAGGCGCAGGCGAAGCTTACATGCGCGATTTATACGAATGCGACAACCTCACCAACCTGATCCGACTGATGGTGCGCAACCAATCCTTGTTGGACGGCATAGAAGGCGGTTTGGCCAAGTTAACGACGCCCATACAAGCCTTCTTGCATCGCTTGAATAAAAATACCCAGCAAGGCAGTCGTCGCAACATCGCCGCCCATTATGATTTGGGCAACGATTTTTTTAGGTTGATGCTGGATCCTACCATGATGTACTCCTCGGCCGTGTTTGAATCGCCGGAGGACAGCTTAGAGCAAGCGTCGCTAAATAAACTTAAATGCATCTGCAAAAAATTGGATTTGAAAGTCACCGACCACGTGCTGGAGATAGGCACCGGTTGGGGCGGTTTTGCTATTTATGCCGCGCAACATTACGGCTGCCAAATTACCACCACCACCATCTCGCAAGCCCAGTTCGTCTTGGCCAAAGAACGCATCGCCGCCTTGGGCTTAGACAAGCAAATCACGGTATTGCTGACCGATTACCGCGACCTCAGCGGCCAATACGATAAGCTAGTGTCCATAGAAATGATAGAGGCCGTTGGCCACCAATACTACAACACCTATTTTGCCTGCTGCAGCGCCTTGTTAAAACCCAGCGGCATGATGCTGCTGCAAGCCATCACCATCGTGGATCAACGCTACGCCGCAGCCATTAAATCGGTGGATTTCATCCAGCGCCATATCTTTCCTGGCAGCTGCATTCCATCCGTCACGGCCATGCTCAACAGCATCACCCAGTCGACCGACATGCGCGTCTTCGACCTAGAAGACATAGGCCCGCATTACGCTAGAACCTTGGCCGAATGGCGAAAAAACTTTTTAAATCGCCTGCCAGAAGTTAGGCAATTAGGTTACCCAGACACCTTCCTGCGCATGTGGGATTTCTACTTGTGCTATTGCGAGGGCGGCTTTGAAGAAAGGGCTTTGGGCAATGTGCACCTGTTATTGGTCAAACCGGAAAACAGACGGCCTGCCTCGATGTAGTGGTCAACATGGACTGCTCATCTGCCAGCGCCATTATTGCTTTGCCATGCTAAAAAAAGAAAACTTCCCCAGTAAAATTTGTGCCGCCTGCCAACAAGCTAAAAACCGCCAAAATTGAGTGTCGATAAAAGTGTAGTTGGCACTTTAGCTTTTAATTTTTTAAAGGGTACAATTCAAGCTAATGAGTCATTAGCCACAGGAAATCAATGCAATACCGCCGCATCGCCAATACCGATTTAAACATGTCTGCCATCTGCTTGGGCACCATGACCTATGGTGATCAAAATACCCAAGCCCAAGCCTTCGACCAGCTCGACTATGCCGTGGCGAATGGCATTAATTTTATTGATACCGCCGAGATGTACCCAGTGCCGCCTAAAGCAGAAACCTACACGCGCACAGAAACCATCATCGGCCATTGGCTTAAAAACCAGCAGCGCGACAAAATTGTGTTGGGCGGCAAAGTGGCTGGGCCAAGACGCGGGATGGATTGGATACGCGGCGGCCCACCCTGTTTAGATAAAGCCAACATTCGTGCCGCCATTGAAGGCTCGCTCAAGCGCATGCAAACCGATTACATCGATATTTACCAATTGCATTGGCCTGAACGTAATGTGCCCATGTTTGGGCAATACTTATTTGATCCGGCCAACGAGTATGTGTCAGGCCAATACCAAGAGGGCGAACGCAAGGCATGGGTGTCCATACACAACCAACTTGAAACATTGGCTGAACTGATCAAAGAAGGCAAGGTGCGTTATGTGGGCCTCTCCAACGAACAGCCTTGGGGCTTGATGGAGTTTTTACGCATAGCCAAGGAATACGATTTACCCCGAGTGGTCACGGTTCAAAATTGCTACAACCTGCTCAATCGCGGCATGGAATTTGGCATGTCTGAAGTGCTGTTCCGCGAAGAAGTCAGCCTGCTGGCTTATTCGCCCCTGGCCTTTGGGCATTTAACCGGCAAGTACATAGACAACCCTGCTGCGTCTGGGCGCGTAACGCAATTTTTAGGCTATGCCCAGCGCTATAAAAAACCCAATGTCACCCCAGCCAGCAAGGCCTACGCGGAGCTGGCTAGGGCGCATGGCTTGACACCAACGCAATTGGCTTTATCTTTTGTTTACCACCGTTGGTTCGTCACCAGCACCATCATAGGCGCCACCAACATGGATCAGCTCAGAGAAAATATCGCGGCATGGGATACGCAACTATCAGCCGAGGTGATGTTGGAAATTGAAGATTTGCATTTACGCATGATGAATCCCGCACCCTAAATTGGCTGCTAGTTATTGAGGGCAAGCCAGAGGATTTTATAGACGTAAAAAAAGCCTAACCTGTTGGTTAAGCTTTTATTTTACTTGGTGCCCGGGGCCGGAATCGAACCGGCACGCTGTTGCCAGCGCGGGATTTTGAGTCCCGTGCGTCTACCAATTCCGCCACCCGGGCTTCGTTGGATTATTCATTACTGTATAATTTGCGATTTCGCTATTATAACAAGCTCTGGGAATTATGCGTACAGAAGATTTCGATTTTTATTTGCCCGATGCATTAATTGCCCAACATCCTACCGACGATCGAACCGCCAGCCGCATGTTGCACCTGAACGGCGAAGACGGCAGCCTCAGTGATAAACAATTCCTAGATTTAACAGCCTATTTAGCGCCCGGCGATTTGCTGGTGTTTAACGACACCCGCGTGATTAAAGCACGCCTATTCGGGCATAAACACAGCGGTGGTAATGTGGAAGTCTTGATAGAGCGCGTGCTGGATATGCATACCGCTTACGCGCACATTCGCGCCTCGCGTGCGCCGAAAGTGGGCAGCTTAATTAATTTATCCAATGCCTTTGATGCCGAAGTCACGGCACGTCATGACGATTTATTCGAGCTGCGTTTTTTGAGTGAAACGGCGGTGTTGGATTTGCTCGATCAGCACGGCGCCCTGCCCTTGCCGCCTTATATCACCCATGTAGCCACTAGCGAGGACGAAGCCCGTTATCAAACGGTGTTTAGTAAACACCCTGGGGCGGTTGCCGCACCCACCGCAGGTTTGCATTTTAACGAGGCCATGTTGGCTACCATAAAAAACCAAGGCATAGGCATCGCTTACGTGACCTTGCACGTGGGAGCTGGAACATTTCAACCGGTGCGGGTGGACAACATAGCCGAGCATAAAATGCACAGCGAGTTGTACAGCATACCGGCGGCCACGGTGGACTTGATACTGCAAACCAGACAACAAGGCGGCAAAGTCACGGCCGTTGGCACCACGGCATTGCGGGCATTGGAAAGCGCGGCTAAACTCAATGACGGGGCAAGCACACTCTTGCAAGCAGGCAGTGGTGACACCGATATTTTCATCACCCCTGGTTACCAATTTAAGGTGGTCGATCGTTTGTTTACCAACTTTCACCTACCCAAAAGCACGCTGCTTATGTTAGTGTCAGCCTTCGCTGGACTCGATAACATTAAAGTCGCTTATGCGCATGCCATTAGTAAACAATACCGGTTTTTTAGTTACGGCGATGCCATGCTCATTGAAAAACAAACGAACTAAGCTTGAACGAATAACACTAACCCCAAGACTTATCCCACTATTAATCTAGTCATTAAAGAAAGTTTATTTATGCGTATTTCCACCCTATTACTTACAGTGGCCATCTCAACGGCCGGGCACCTTGCCCATGCAGAAATTCTCGCCGACGCGCAAGTAGGCGTGAAAATACCCTTGGCCAAAAAATCCAGCACGCGGCCCATGACGGTAGCGCACATCGCCAGCTTAAAACGCTATTACATTGCCGATGGTGGCTTGGCGCCTATGGGCAGCGAGTTTGAGGCGCCCATCTCCAAATCCTTGATACACACTTACGACGAGGACGGCAAATACCTAAATTCAGCGCGTCCTGGTTACGACAACCGCTCCATTTATTACAACAGCAACAGCCATAAATTAGAAACCATTACCTACAACATTTCTAGCTACGGTGGGTTTTCACCTAACACCGGCATTTATTCTTTGGATTTAACCGAATCCGGCGAAGTGAAAGACAGCTCAAACGATGTGGCCGGCTTTAATCCAGCTTTTGGTGATGCCAACACCATGCCCAGTTACAACCCAGAAACGGGCTTGTATTATGCGAAGCAAGGCCGCAGCAACAAGGTCTTGGTAGTGGATTTAAGACTGCGTGAGCCGTCCAGTGAAATCACACTGGACATCGCTAAAGCGGGTGCGGCTAGCGATGACGTAAGTGATTACTTCGTGGCCTACAGCGGGGTTAAAAATGAAGAGCTTTTACTACTGGATGTCGATCATAAATCGGTATTGGTGTTCAATTTAAACGGCCAATACCAAGGTAAGAGCGCCTTGCCTAAGGACATGAAATTGCGTTCACACAACCACCTCAATGGCACGGGTTATGCCAACGACATGCTGTTTGTTTACCATGAATCCGAAGGTGAATTTGGTACGTACTACGGCTTTAAAATCGTAAAAAATAATTAAGCGCCTAAGCACTAGGCATAAAAAAACCGCCATAAAGGCGGTTTTTTTGCTTAAATTAAGCGTTGAAATTACTTACTTAGCGCACCCGCAAGTTTGCCTGATGCCATGCCAAACAATGTACCTAGCACAACGGATAAAGCAACAAGTAACACTGGGTTGCTTAAATCTGTTGCCATCACACTGCCTGCAGTAGGCGTTTGCAATGCGTAACCGGCTGTTGCAGCATAACCATAAACATTTGCTGGCACCACGGATAGTAAGTTTTGCCCTGCCACTATGACTAAAAGGAACACTGTTGCAGCGATGTAAACGGCTGGACCGACAGCGCCGGCTAAGCCTAGTGGATTAGAGCCCACTAAGGTTAAGGCAACACCAGCAAGAACAGCACCGTATATCATGCCTGCGATGGTTTTTTGTAATGCAGCGTCATCAGCGCCACTGTGGAAGTAACATCCCCAAGCGATAAAGCCAACCCATACTAAGGCTTCAACCGTTCCGTCCTCTGCGCCTAATGGTCCTAACGCAATGAACGCCCACACACCACCTAAAACAGCAATACTTAATGCAAGTGCAGTTAATTTCGACATACTTAATTCTC
>JAIQBT010000060.1 GCA_020035195.1 Methylotenera sp. | reverse complement strand
AAGCAGTACCGAGTGACGCAAATTTTACCAGTAATTATAAAAAAAACCAGTACATTTCGGCGCAGAAACGTGGATATTTGCAAAAAAGTTTAATTTTTTACAAATTTTTTACAAATTTTTTAATTTTTTTCAGGTTTTTATAAGCATAAGCTATGCCAACCCTAATTAAACAATCGTGGCATTAATCAGGGAAATGCAAATAGCCGGCTTGGTACCATGCAAAAAGAGACAGACTTAATTCGCTGTTATTTAAATGATCAGCTAAATCCATGGGCGTCAATAGTCGGTTATCGGCCAATCTTTTAAGAATCGCCGCCGCCGCATCGCCTTGGCATGCCATCATTTCACCGTTCATAAAAAAATGCTCGCCTTCAAATAACATCAGGCTTTTTAAATCCAAGGTAAGCCCAGTGAGGACTGCTTTTTTAACGAAGTTGGCCTGGCTGATTTCTTTATTGGCATCGAATACCACGTGGGTTTTAGGGTCAGACAAATAGCGACCAAGAAATTCAGCAACCGTGCTAGCTGGCCATTGAATTTTTTGCAGCTGTGCGCTGACGCTAGTGATCATGGCCTGGCTAATTTCGGCTGGGTGGGCTTGCAGGCTTAAGTTGGTGTCTTGGTACATGCCCGTTAATGGGATGGCATCTTGATTTATTTTGTCCTGCATAAAGCCCAAGAATTCGCTGGCCAATTCCTGGTTTTTTGGTGCCCTAAATCCTATGGAATAGGTCATGCAGTCTTTGTCGCCATCCGCTACGGCTATGCCCCAATGGGCTAAATGCGGCGGTAAATACAGCATGTCGCCAGCTTCCAGCAACCACTCTTGCTTGGTGTCAAAGTTTTTTAAGATGCGTAGCGGTGCGCCCTCCACTAGAGTCAAATCTGTTTGTTCACTGATGCGCCATAAGCGCTTGCCTTGGCCTTGCAATAAAAACACATCGTAACTGTCAAAGTGTGGTCCTACGCCGCCGCCATTGGGGGCGTAACTGACCATGAGGTCGTCTAGCCTGGCGTGAGGAATAAAAGAAAATTGCTGCAATAGCGCGTTGGCTTCCGGTAAAAAATGGTTGACGCTTTGAACCAGTAAAGTCCAGTTATGCTGAGCCGATGGCACTTCCGGTAATGCCGCGAAATCTTTTTCAGTAAATGGCCCATGCTGCGTGTGCCATTGGCCATTTTTGTATTCCACGATGCGTGATTGCACGTCCTCCTCGCAGGCCAGGCCGGCCAACTCTTCTGGGCTTAAAAGGCCGGCAAAATTAGGCATCGCCGCTTTAATGAGCAGGGGTTTTTTTTGCCAATACTGGTCTAAAAATTCACTGGACGTAAGCTGGTTTAATAATGCTAAGGGCTGGTTCATGCCGGTATTTTATATCGTATTTGCGCTTTATTTTGCTGCAAGCCTAATAATAAAAACGCTGGCTAGCGGAGACTGAGCTTGCTTACATTGCTGGAAGAATGCAGTAAAATTGCAGCATGACTATTTACTCGCTAGCTAGACCCTTATTGTTTCAGTTAGATGCTGAAGTGGCCCACGACCTAAGTCTGAGCAGCTTACGCTGGGCGGAACGCTTAGCTTTACTCAAACTTTACCCCACCGCCCCCACCTGTAAAGCACGCGAAGTCATGGGCATTCGTTTCCCCAATCCGGTTGGGCTGGCCGCTGGCTTAGACAAAAATGCGACCGTCATCGATGGCATGGCGGCGCTAGGCTTTGGTTTTATTGAGGTGGGCACGGTGACGCCTTTGCCTCAGCCTGGCAATCCTAAACCACGCTTATTTCGTGTGCCGGAAGCGCAAGGCATAGTAAACCGCTTCGGTTTTAATAATTTGGGCGTAGACCAATTATTGCGTCAGGTGCAAGCGGCAAAATACCGTGGGGTGCTTGGTATCAATATAGGTAAGAACTTTGCCACGCCCATGGATAAAGCGGTCGACGATTATTTGATTTGCCTGAAAAAAGTTTACGCGCATGCCAGCTACGTCACGGTAAACATATCATCACCTAACACAAAAAATTTACGCGCTCTGCAAGAAAAATACGCCTTATCGGCTTTGTTGCTCAGTCTTAAACAAGCACAAGCCGGCTTAGCGGATGTGCACGGCAAATATGTGCCCATCGTTTTAAAAATCGCACCTGACTTAAGTGTGGAGCAAATCCACGAGATTGCCGATTTATTAATGCAGCATAAAATGGATGGGGTGATAGCCAGCAACACCACCTTATCCCGTGATGCCGTGCTGGGTATGATGAACGCGGATCAAGCCGGTGGCTTATCCGGCGCCCCTGTGCGCGAGCTATCTACCTTGCTTGTACGTGAGCTGGCAAAACGCTTGCAAGGTTCATTGCCTATCATAGGCGTGGGCGGTATTTTGAGTGGGCAGGATGCGCAGGAAAAAATGGCGGCCGGCGCCGACTTGGTGCAAATCTATAGCGGCTTAATTTACCAAGGCCCAGGCTTGGTCCACGACATTTGCCGCGCCGTCGGCTAAGGCCAACTAGCCATGGCGGCGCTACCCCTGCTTTATTCCTATAGGCGCTGCCCTTATGCCATGCGGGCACGCATGGCTTTGGCCTATGCCGGGGTGGCTTACCAATTGCACGAAGTCTCGCTTAAAGAAAAACAGCCTGGTCTGTTGGCGGTTTCCCCCAAAGGCACGGTGCCGGTCTTGCTATTGCCTGATGGGCGGGTGTTGGAGCAAAGTTTGGACATCATGCATTGGGCGTTGCAGCAGCATGATGCTGAACTATGGTTAGGCGGGGACGCTAAAAGAACGCAGTCACTCATAGCCGAAAATGATGGGGAGTTTAAGCGGGCCTTGGATAACTATAAGTACGCCAGCCATTTTCCCGAGCAAGCGCCAGAATCCTACCGCGCCCAGGGGACGGTATTCTTGCAAACATTAGAGCAGCAACTGAGCCATCAGCCATTTTTAAGTGGCTCGCACTTAAGCTTAAGCGATGTCGCTATTTTTCCCTTTATTCGGCAGTTTGCGGCAGTCGACGACGCGTGGTTTGCTGCGGCGCCTTACCCCAAGCTTCATGCTTGGCTGCAACAGCGTTTAGCATCCAGCTTATTTCTTCAGGTGATGGCCAAGCCTTTACCCTAATTAGCGGTCGCCATGCTGGCCGGTGCAGCCGTGGCATCGTTTGAGAAAATTAACTGTACCTGCTCATTCTCGTCTATGTCCACGTGCACTGCGCCGCCATTAGCCAGTTTGCCAAACAGCAATTCATCGGCTAAGGCTTTGCGTATAGTGTCTTGTATCAAGCGCGCCATGGGCCTTGCGCCCATTAAGGGGTCAAAGCCTTTTTTACCCAAGTAAGTTTTAAGGGCATCACTGAAAGTGGCCTCAACTTTCTTGTCGTGTAACTGGTCTTCCAGTTGGATCAAGAATTTATCCACCACCCGAATAATGATGTCTTGCGACAAGGCGGCGAAAGACACCGTCGCGTCCAGGCGATTGCGGAATTCAGGTGAGAATAAGCGCTTGATGTCTGCCTGCTCATCACCGGCTTGCTTGGCGCTGGTGAAACCCATATTAGATTTAGATAGGTTTTCCGCCCCGGCATTGGTGGTCATGATGATGGTGGCATTTCTAAAGTCGGCTTTGCGACCGTTGTTGTCAGTCAAGGTGCCGTGGTCCATCACTTGCAAGAGCACGTTAAAAATATCCGGGTGGGCTTTTTCAATTTCATCTAGCAATAACACGCAATACGGGTGTTTGTTTACCGCCTCTGTCATTAAGCCGCCTTGCTCAAACCCTATGTAGCCTGGCGGCGCACCTATGAGGCGTGAAACAGCATGGCGCTCCATGTATTCACTCATGTCGAAGCGTATCAATTCTATGCCCATGATGTAGGCCAATTGTTTAGCCACTTCGGTTTTTCCCACCCCAGTTGGCCCACTAAACAAGAAATTACCTATGGGTTTGTTGGTTTGGCCTAAGCCACTGCGCGCCATTTTAACGGCCGAGCTTAATACTTCTATGGCTTTATTCTGACCAAACACCACGGCTTTTAAATCGCGCTCCAAAGTTTTTAGCGCACTGCGATCATCGCTAGAAATGTTTTTAGGCGGGATGCGGGCAATTTTGGCGATGATGTCTTCAATCTCTTTGTTGCCTATGACTTTCTTTTGTTTGGATTTTGGCAACACGCGCTGGGCCGCACCGGCCTCATCGATCACGTCTATGGCTTTGTCTGGCAGATGGCGATCATTGATGTATTTGGCGGACAATTCGGCCGCGGTGGTCAGCGCACTGCTGGCGTACTTAACTTTATGGTGCGCCTCAAAACGGGATTTCAAGCCTTTTAAAATTTCTATGGTTTCTGCCACGCTGGGTTCTGCCACGTCGATTTTTTGGAAGCGACGGGTGAGGGCGTGGTCTTTCTCAAACGCGCCGCGGTACTCTTGGTAAGTGGTGGCGCCTATGCATTTCAAGCTTCCGTTGGATAGGGCCGGTTTTAATAAATTGCTGGCGTCCAAGCTGCCGCCACTGGCTGCGCCAGCGCCTATTAGGGTGTGAATTTCGTCGATGAATAAAATCGCTTCTGGGTTATCAGCCAATTGCTTCATGACAGCTTTTAGGCGTTGCTCAAAGTCCCCGCGGTATTTGGTACCGGCTAACAAGGCGCCCATGTCCAAGGAGTAGACCGTGGCGTTGGCCAGCACTTCAGGGATGTCTTTTTCCACGATACGGCGCGCCAAGCCCTCGGCGATGGCGGTTTTGCCAACACCGGCCTCACCCACCAATAAGGGGTTATTTTTACGGCGACGGCACAAGGTTTGCACCACCCGTTCTAACTCAGGGCCACGGCCTATTAATGGATCAATTTTACCGGCCGCCACTTGGGTGTTTAGGTTGAGGGTGTAGTTTTCTAAGGCGCCGTTAGGCGTGGCTTCGGCTTCAGTCTCAGCTTCTACGCCCTCAGCTTTGGCTGTTTCCCCCACTTTTGAAACGCCGTGTGAGATGAAGTTAACCACGTCTAAGCGCGTGACGCCTTGTTGGTGTAAGAAAAACACCGCGTGCGAATCTTTCTCGCCAAAGATGGCCACCAATACGTTGGCCCCGGTGACTTCTTTTTTACCTGACGATTGCACGTGCAACATGGCACGTTGTATCACCCGTTGAAAGCCCAAGGTTGGTTGCGTGTCGACGTCCTCTTGGCCGCTGACGGTGGGGGTGTGCTCCTCTATGTATTGATTGAGTTCGCCGCGCAGTATTTCTAATTTTGCGCCGCAAGCGCGCATCACTTCGGCGGCGGTTGGGTTGTCTATCATAGCCAGCAGCAAGTGTTCAACCGTAATCAGCTCATGACGCTTTTGTCTTGCATCCATAAACGCCATGTGTAGGCTAACTTCTAATTCTTGAGCAATCATCGGGTGTCCTTGCTTTAATCAATAAATAACAAATTCAGGTTTAGGCGGATTCTATTATGCATTGCAATGGGTGTTGCGCTTGTTTGGCCGCATTTTGCACCTGTTGCATTTTTGTTTCGGCGATGTCGAGTGGGTATAAACCGCATACGCCCACGCCATCAGTATGCACTTGGAGCATAATTTTGGTGGCTTGTTCACGGCTTTTGTTAAAAAACTGGGTGAGGCAATCTACGACAAATTCCATGGGCGTGTAATCGTCATTTAAAAGCAATACCTTAAATAGCGGCGGAACTTTTGGCTTGGCGAGTTTGGTTTTGGTGGCCGTGTTATTTGCGTGCTGAGTCATAGGCTCATTTTGAGCTAAGCGCTAAAAAATTCAAGTCTAATTTAAGCGCTAAGCACTTTAAAAAAGGCAAGAACAGGCGGTTGGATTAAGGGAAAATTTTAACGCTTTTGACGATGCGGTCTTGCGTTTGCACTATCTCTAAGACGTGGGCGCCTACCTTGAAGCTGGTGTTGGATTCGGGGATATCTTCAAAATGTTCAATAATTAAACCATTAAGCGTGCGCGGCCCATCCAGTGGGAAATTAAGTTGCAGCTTTTTGTTTAGATCGCGCAAGGTGCTGCTGCCATCGACCAGCCAGCTGCCATCCATCTCTTGCTTGTAGCCACCTAGTCTGGATGGCGATTGCGTGGTGAAGTCGCCTATCATTTCTTCCAATATGTCTTCTAAGGTGATCAAGCCTTTAAATTCACCGTATTCGTCCACCACCAAGGCCACGCGTTGTTTGTTTTCTTGAAATTGCTGAATTTGCGTATACAGCGGCGTGCCTGACGGGATGAAATAGGGCTCGCTGATGGCATCCATCAGTGCCGCTTTATCCAACACACTGTCATCGTTGTGCGCGCGTAATTGCGACATGATTTTGCGCAAATGCAAGATGCCTATCATTTCCTCATGCTCGCCTTGGTGCACGGGTAAGCGGGTATGCTGGCTGTTGGCGATTTTTTCTAAAATGGCATCCAACGGGTCATCCAAATCAATCGCTTCAACCAAGGTGTGGGCGGTCATCACGTCGTCTACCGTGATCTTTTCCAACTCAAACAGATTCAATAGTATGGATTGGTGTTTCTTGGGCATAAAGTGCCCGGCATCGGTAACGATGCTGCGCAATTCATCCATGGTTAAGGACTGCGTGCTTTCTTCAAAATTAACGCGAATTTTTAATAGGCGTAATAAGGCGCCGACGAACAAGTTGATGAACCAAACGATGGGATACAAAATTTTGAGTAAGGGGTAGAGTACGTAGCTGCAGAATATCCCCAATTTTTCTGGGTAAGCGGCGGCAATCACTTTGGGTGAAATTTCACTGAAGACCAAGATGGCGAAGGTGACGGCTAGGGTCCCTGCCATGAGTACCCATTCCCCTTCACCAAACAATTCGACGATGATCACCGTCACTAGGGTGGCTGAGGCGGCATTAGCGAAGTTGTTGCACAACAGAATAACGCCCAGCAGTTTGTCAGTTTTAGCCAGGAGTTTGCTGGCCAGGCGTGCACCTCGGTGGCCTTGCTTGACCAAATGCCTCAAGCGGTAACGGTTGAGTGACATCAAGCTGGTCTCGGCTATAGAGAAAAAGCCGGAAATGATCAGCAGCAGGAACAGTACGCCTAGCTGCCAGGAAATGGGAATGTTGTCCAATGCGTCTTAGTCAGTGATTAAGTTATGGTGAGTGTATACGTGTGTGCGGGGAATAATCAAGTGCGGCTACGCACTTGATTGGGCTTGTTTTTTTGCCAGAATTTAAGCAAAGTCGGAAGGGTGAGGTTCGGCATGCTCTACTTTTTGACGGCCCTTAATTGCGTCGTCTTTTTTCTCTACGTCGCCTATAAGGTTAGCACGGCTTACGCCTAGCCACATGGCAATTGGGCAGGCCACTAAAACCGAGGAATAGATACCAAATAAAATACCTATGGTGAGCGCTAGGGCAAAGTTATGCAGCACTTCGCCACCAAACAGCAACATAGAGCCCACCATGGTTTGCGTCATGGTGTGGGTAATAATGGTGCGTGACATGGTGCGGGTGATGGCGTTGTCGATCACTTGCACCACGCTGGCTTTACGCATCTTGCGGAAGTTTTCACGCACGCGATCAAACACCACCACCGATTCATTCACTGAGTAGCCCAATACCGCCAAAATAGCCGCCAGTACAGTCAGGTTAAATTCCCATTGAAAGAAGGCAAAGAAACCTAAAATAATCACCACGTCGTGCATGTTGGCGATGATCGCGGCCACAGCAAAACGCCATTCAAACCTAAGCCATAGGTATAAGACTATGCCTAGACTGACAAAGAATAAGGCCAGACCACCGTTTTCATACAGTTCGTCGCCCACTTGCGCGCCTACCGATTCCACGCGACGTACTTCCGCTTTAGGGTCGGCCATGATTAAGGCCGTTTTAACTTGCTCGGAAAGTTGCGACACAGACAAGCCGGCTTTGATAGGCAGGCGAATCAACACATCGTGACTGGAGCCAAAATTTTGCACGGTGGCTTCCTTCAGGCCCACGCTGTCCACGGCTTTGCGCACGCTCTCTAAGTTAGCCGCTTGTGGGTAGTTGACTTCCATGACGGTGCCGCCGGTAAAGTCCACGCCAAAGTTTAAGCCGCGGGTGGCCAAAAATAGGATGGCTAATATAAAGGTAATCAATGAGATGGCGGTGGTTAAGCGACCGTAGCTCATGAAAGGAATGTCGTTTTTGATTCTAAATAATTCCATAATTTTTTACTCTAAATAAGTGGATGTTGCCTTTAAGCTCGGTAAATTTGGCCTATGGATAACTTGCTTAATTTACGACGGTAACCGTAGATAAAATTGACCATGGCACGCGAGACCAAGACCGCACTGAACATGGAGGTTAAAATGCCCAAGACGTGCACCACGGCGAAGCCTTTAATGGGCCCGGTACCGAACATGAATAGGGCTAAACCGGCTATCAAGGTGGTTACATTGGAGTCCAGTATAGTGTCCCAAGCTCGGTCGTAACCGGCGTGAATGCTGGCTTGTGGCGTGTTGCCATTGCGCAATTCCTCACGCACCCGTTCGTTAATCAGCACGTTGGCATCAATCGCCATACCCAGTGCCAAGGCAATCGCCGCCAAACCAGGTAAGGTCAGCGTGGCTTGCAACATGGACAATATCGCCACCAATAGCAACAAGTTTATGGCCAGGGCGGCCACCGATACGGCGCCAAACGCCATGTAGTAGACCATCATCATCACGGCAATGGCGGCAAAGCCCCAAAGCGTTGAGTGTATGCCGCGGTTAATGTTGTCCTGACCCATGCTGGGGCCAACCGTGCGTTCTTCTATGATGTCCATGGGCGCAGCCAAGGCACCTGCACGCAGGAGTAAGGAAATGTCAGTGGCTTCTTGGGTATTGGCCATGCCAGAAATTTGCACGCGACCGCCGCCAATTTCTTCGTTGATGGTAGGCGCCGTGATGACTTCGGTGCTGCCTTTTTCTATCAGCAAGATGGCCATGCGTTTGCCCACATTTTCCCGCGTGACTTGTTGGAAAATTCGGGCGCCACGGGCATCCAGTGTCACATTAACAGTGTTTCGACCAGATTGGCTATCCACCCCAGGGCCGGCATCGGTAATGTAATCACCGGTTAAGGCCACGCTCTTTTTAACTAAAATGGGTCGGCCATCACGGTCTTTAAACACATCATCACCAAGCGGCGCTTGGCCATTGGCGGCTTTTTCTAGGGTGGCGGCGTCGGTTTTATCCTCATCCACCAAGCGTATCTCTAGGGTGGCGGTGCGGCCTAAAATGTCTTTGGCTTTGGCCGTGTCTTGCACACCAGGCAATTGCACGACGACGCGGTCCGCCCCTTGCTGCTGAATGATAGGCTCGGCTACGCCCAGTTCGTTAATTCGATTGTGCAGGGTTTGTATGTTTTGCTTGATGGCAAAATCTTGGATGCGTTTTTGTTCGACTAAATTAAGCGAGGCTTTTAATACGCGCTCGCTGCCATTAGACGATTCGGTCAAGGTGATGTTGGGGTATTCTTTGCTGATCACGGCTTTGGCTTTAATCAGCTCGGCTTCGTCATTGAAGTTAATCTGCACCGTTTCACCTTCACGGCTCACGCCCACATAAGAAATGCGCTCTTTACGCAAGGCAATGCGGAAGTCGCCGACAAAACGTTCGGCAGCTTTGCTTAAGGCCGCTTTCATGTCAACTTGCAGTAAAAAGTGCACGCCACCGCGTAAATCCAAACCTAAGTACATGGGCTTGGCACCGAGGCTGCGTAGCCAATCGGGCGAGCGCGACAGCAAGTTAAGCGCGACCGTGTAATCGCTGCCTAATCTAGCTTGCAACACGTCTTTTGCGCGGATTTGTGTATCTGTATTGGCAAAGCGCGCTTTCACGCCACGCGCATCCAAATACACGCCTTCGTAGGGGATGTTTTCTTGTTCAAACAAGCTTTCCACTTGACCGAGTAGAGTGCTATCTAATTTTGTGGTGCTTTTGGCCGGGGTGATTTGTACCGCTGGCGATTCTCCGAAAAAGTTAGGCACGGTATAAATCAAGCCTATCAATATCATGATGGCAACGAAAACATTTTTCCACAGTGGATAGCGGTTCATAGTCTGGCTCTAGTTAATAACAGGTGGTTTGCAACAGATAGTATTACAAGCCTTTAATGGTGCCTTTAGGTAGGGCGCTTTGCACGGCTTGTTTTTGCACGGTAATTTCGGTGTTGGCAGCAATTTCAACGCTGACAAAAGCGTCACTGACTTTGCTGATTTTGCCAACGATACCGCCGCTGGTGATGACTTCGTCGCCTTTTTGTAAGGCGGCAATCATGGCGCGCTGTTCTTTAGCGGCCTTCATTTGTGGGCGTATGATCATGAAGAAAAATAACACGAAAATAACGACGAGCGGCAAGAAGCTCATTAATTCGTTGCTGGCAGTGGCGCCAGCTGCGTAGGCATTAGAAATAAACACGGTGGTGATTCCTTAAAAAAATTGCTTGGTTTACGAAAAATTAGGGGTCGATTTTAACACAGACTGCGGGCAATTGCTGGCTAGTCGTCTTAAGCTAGCGTCGCCCGCTTGGCGTGAAACGCCAGTTTAAAAGCTTCAAATTCGCCGGCAGTAATGGCGTTACGCATGCCTGCCATCAGCACTTGGTAATAATGCAAATTGTGTATGGTGTTTAAGCGTGAGCCTAAAATTTCACCCACTCTGTGCAGGTGGTGCAAATAGGCGCGGCTGAAATTCTGACAGGTGTAGCAACTGCAATCGGCGTCCAAAGGCTGGGTGTCGGTTTTGTAGCCAGCATTTTTAATTTTAATGTCGCCGTATTGGGTGAATAACCAACCGTTGCGGGCATTGCGCGTTGGCATCACGCAATCGAACATGTCTATGCCCTGGCTTACCGCCGCCACCAAATCTTCCGGGGTGCCGACGCCCATCAAGTAACGCGGTTTATTCGCCGGCATTTTTGGCGCGGTATGGGCCAGTATGCGCAACATGTCTTCCTTGGGTTCGCCCACTGATAGGCCGCCTATGGCATAGCCATCGAAGTCTATGTCAGTCAGGCCAGCCAGCGACACGTCGCGTAAATCTTCGTACATGCCGCCTTGTATGATGCCAAATAGCGCATTGCTATTGCCTTGGTGGGCCGCTTTGCTGCGTTTGGCCCAACGCAACGACAATTGCATGGAGTCGTCCGCTTGTTTGAGCGTGGCTGGGTAGGGCGTGCATTCATCAAATATCATGACAATGTCGGCGTTCAATACTTTTTGTATGCGCATGGATTCTTCTGGGGTCAGGAAGCAACTGTCTCCATTGATGGGCGAGCGAAACTTCACCCCTTCCTCGCTGATTTTACGCAAAGCACCCAAACTCCACACTTGAAAGCCGCCGGAGTCGGTCAGGATAGGGCCATCCCAGCCCATGAATTGGTGCAAACCGCCGTGTGCTTCTATGACCTCTAAGCCTGGGCGCAACCACAAATGAAAGGTGTTGCCGAGCACGATGTGCGCATCGATTTCTTTAAGCTCTAATGGCGACATGGCTTTGACCGTGCCGTAGGTGCCCACCGGCATGAAAGCTGGGGTTTGTACCTCGCCGTGGGCTAGGGTTAAAGTGCCGCGACGGGTCAGCCCATCTTGTTTGTGTAAGGTAAATTGCATGGTATTAATTTAAAGGTATTTAGTTGATCGCTAGGCCGCGATAGTATCACAAGCCATGAGCTAATTTTTGCCAGTAGCCTTAAGTTGCGACTTATGCGGGCTAAATTGTTTTATCCAAGCAGGGTTTGTTATACTGGGCATTATTTATTAAGCATTGATTGCAGGCCATGACAGAAGCTAATGAGCAAATTAAACCAGCAGAAAAAGCCAAACGCCGCAGTGTCAGTGGCGCTAGCTTGGGTGCGCGCGGCATTTATTTGCTACCCAATCTATTCACCTCGGCCGCACTGTTTGCCGGGTTCTTTGCCATTGTGCAAGCGATGAATGGCCATTTTGAACAAGCGGCCATGGCTATTTTCATTGCCATGGTGTTGGATGGCTTAGATGGCCGTGTGGCCCGCATGACCAATACGCAAAGTGCGTTTGGCGCGGAATACGACAGCCTGTCTGACATGGTTTCATTCGGCGTAGCGCCGGCCTTGATACTGTATGTCTGGGCATTAAAACCATTGGGTAAATTGGGTTGGCTGGCGGCCTTTTTATATTGCGCTTGTGCGGCACTGCGCTTGGCTAGGTTCAACACCAAATTAGACGACGATTACCAAGACAAGCGCTATTTCCAAGGCTTGCCCAGCCCTGGCGCCGCCGCTTTGCTAGCAGGCTTTGTTTGGGTCTCTTATGAATACGGTGTTAGCGGGCGCGATGTGTTTTTTGGTATGTTGCAATGGAAGTGGATGGCCTGGGGTTTAACCGTGTTTGCCGGCGCCTCCATGGTGACCGATTTGCGCTACTACAGCGGCAAAGACATCAACCTAAAACGCAGTGTGCCATTTTTTGTGGTTTTGGTTTTAATGTTGCTGATGGTCTTGGTATCGTATAGCCCACCCGAAGTTTTATTCTTTTTAATGGCCGCTTATGCCTTGTCCGGCTATGTGCTTTGGGCGCGGGATAAAATAAAAAAATAAGCCAGGTAGCGGCCGCCACTGCTAATTAAATGCTTGCGAAGCCGCCTAAAAAACACTATATTTCTATCACTATGTTGAATTTATCTATCTCCAGCACCTTCTTTGCCTTAGCCTTATTGGCTAGCGCATTACTCATGCGTAAATTGGTCGCCTTACGCGCTGCCGCTTTACTCACGCAAAAACTGCGCTAGCGCGCAAACATACCCCCCCCACACCATGATTGAAGCGCTTTGCATGCTAAATAGGCAAGCAAATGCTATTATTTGGGCTGCTTAACTTAAACGTAAATCCCAGCGGCTTTTAGTGAAAAATTAAATGAAAAAATTAGGAAACTGTGATGAAACAGGGCAACAACAAACCAGATAAAATTATTATTTTTGACACCACTTTGCGCGATGGCGAGCAAAGTCCAGGTGCGGCAATGACCAAAGAAGAAAAAATTCGCATTGCCCGTCAATTAGAAAAACTAGGCGTGAATGTCATAGAGGCCGGTTTTGCTGCGGCCAGCCCAGGGGATTTTGATGCCATTTCTGAAATCGCAAAAATCATCAAACATTCCACCGTCTGTTCACTAGCGCGTGCCAGTGAAAACGACGTACGCCGAGCCGGTGAGGCCATTAAACATGCCGCCAGTGGGCGCATCCACACCTTCATCGCTACCAGCAAAATTCACATGGAAAATAAATTGCGCATGAGTGAAGATCAGGTGGTTGAGCGTGCAGTGCAAGCGGTGAATTGGGCTTTGGAATACACCAATGACGTGGAGTTTTCTGCCGAAGATGCCGTGCGTTCGGAGATGGACTTTTTGGTGCGGGTTTTTGATGCGGTCATCGAAGCTGGTGCCACCACCATTAACGTACCCGACACCGTGGGTTATTCCATCCCCGCGCCTTGGGGTGAACGCATGCGCGACTTAATCGCTCGCGTCAAAAACAGCAACAAAGTGGTGTGGTCTACCCATTGCCACAATGATTTGGGCATGGCAGTAGCCAACTCATTGGCCGCCGTCATGGGTGGCGCCCGTCAAGTGGAATGCACTATTAACGGTTTGGGCGAGCGCGCCGGCAATGCCAGCTTGGAAGAGGTGGTGATGGCTTTGCGCACCCGTCGCGATGTGTTTAACCTTGAAACCAGCATAGATGCCACGCAAATCGTGGCCACCAGTAAATTGGTGTCCACCATTACCGGTTACCCAGTGCAGCCAAATAAAGCCATCGTTGGCGCCAATGCGTTTTCGCATGAATCCGGCATACACCAAGACGGCGTGTTAAAACACCGGGAAACTTATGAAATCATGCGCGCCGAAGACGTGGGTTGGGGCGCCAATAAATTGACCTTGGGTAAATTGTCTGGCCGCAATGCCTTTAGAACCCGCTTGAAAGAATTGGGCATAGAGCTCGCTACCGAAGATTTATTGAACGCCGCCTTTGCCCGCTTCAAAGATTTGGCCGATAAAAAATCTGAAATTTTTGATGAAGATTTGCATGCCTTGGTCAGCGATGAATTTTTATCGGAGGCCACCGAGCATTATAAATTGGTCTATTTGCAAGTCGCTTCGGTCACTGGCGAAGTGCCGCATGCCAGCATTACCTTGTCGGAAAATGGTGTGGAAAAACGTGCCGAAGCCAGTGGCGGTGGTCCAGTGGATGCGGCCTTTAAAGCCATAGAAAGCATCGCGCAAAGTGCCGCCGAGTTGCAACTGTATTCCGTGAATAACATTACCAGTGGCACCGATGCGCAAGGTGAAGTGACGGTCAGGTTGTCTAAAGGCGGTCGCATCGTTAATGGTCAAGGGGCCGATACCGACATCGTGGTGGCCTCAGTAAAAGCCTATTTAAACGCGCTTAATAAGATACAGTCTAAATCCGAGCGGGCACACCCGCAGGTTTAGTCTGGCTGGCAGCGAGCTTGGTTCGCGCCGGCGCTTAAGCCCCTACGCATGGACTTTAAAAATAAAACCCTGCTCATAGGCTTGTGCCTGTTTTGCACCTATTTTATTTGGGGCTCCACTTACCTTGCCATACGCTTTGGCATAGAGAGTTTTCCGCCATTTTTATTGGCCGGCACGCGTTTTACCTTGGCTGGCTTAATCTTGTATGGGCTGATGCGCTTGCTAGGTTCCCCCAATCCTAATCGGCAACAATGGTTGGGCGCCGGTGCCGTCGGTTTGTTGTTGCCAGCCTTGGGTAACGGCACGGTGTGTTATGTGCAACAAACGGTGTCCTCCAGCGTCGCAGCATTGGCGATTGCTACCGCACCGATATGGATGGCTATTTTTTCCTCCATTTGGGGGCATAAAATCACCCCTAAAGAGTGGTTAGGCATCGCCATAGGTTTGCTGGGTATTGTGTTGTTAAATATGGGCGGCAGTTTGCACGGCAACTTAGTCAGTGCCTTCTTGTTAATTTTTGCCGCCGCCACCTGGTCATTCGGTTCTGTTTGGGGAAAACGCCTGGCCATGCCTGCTGGCTTCATGGCCAGCGCCGCGCAGATGTTAGTCGGCGGCGTGGCCCTGTTATTGGTGAGTGCGGCTCAAGGTGAAACTTGGCCACAGCAAATTAGCGCCAAATCCTGGGGCGCTTTATGCTTCATGGTGGTGTTGGGCTCTCTGGTGGCTTACAGCGCCTATCAATATTTACTGAAAACCGTGCGACCGTTGGTCGCCAGCAGCAACACTTTTGTGAACCCGGCGGTGGCCTTTGTGTTGGGCATCTATTTTGCCAACGAGCAAGTGGCTGGTAGTGAAGTGCTTGCGCTAGCCGTGATATTGGCCGGCGTGTTTTTGGTGCTATCAACCCCAAGTAAAGATTTGTAAATTTAACGGTAAAGACGACAGTGATGAAACAAAACCTGGCCTTATTTGATTTAGATAACACCTTGCTAGCGGGCGACAGCGATTACAACTGGAGCTTGTTTTTAATTGAGCAAGGTTTGTTGGATGCCACAACCCACCACGAACGCAATGAGCAGTTTTACTTGGACTATAAAAACGGCAACTTGGATATTTATAAGTTTTTAGAATTCCAATTAAAGCCTTTGTCTGAGCATAGCATGCAAACCTTAAACGATTTGCATGCCAAGTACATGGACACGGTCATACGGCCCATGATGACTAAAAAAGCCCAAGACTTGGTCAACAAACACCAAGCACAAGGCGATTTATGCTTGGTGATTACCGCGACCAATAGCTTTGTCACGCGACCAATTGCGCAGGCCTACGGCATAGCGAATTTGATAGGTACCGATCCGGAAATGGTCAATGGCGCATACACTGGCGGCGTGGCCGGTGTGCCTAGTTTTCAAGAAGGTAAGGTGACGCGTTTGAATCAGTGGTTGGCCGAGCGTGGTCAGGCTTTAGCGGATTTTGACGTGAGTTATTTTTACAGCGATTCGCACAACGATTTGCCCTTGATGAAACTGGTGACCAACCCAGTGGCGGTCGATGCGGATGCGACGCTAACAGCCTACGCTGAGCAGCAGGGATGGCCGCATATTAGCTTGCGTTAGGCTTGGCTTGCTTAGCGACCGAGTAGCACCTGCAAAATGAATTTGCTGCCTAGGTAGGCTAGCAGCAACAAGGCAAAGCCTGCCACTGTCCAGCGTATGGCTTTCATGCCGCGCCAACCGTAGCGCACCCGGCCAAACAACAGGGCAGCATAGATAAACCAGCTGGCAATAGAAAACACCGATTTGTGGTTAAACTGCAGCGGTTGAGCGAAGATTTCTTCAGAAAACAGCATGCCGCTAATCAGCGTGACCGTCAGCAAAATAAAGCCCAAGCGTATGATTTGAAATAACAAGGATTCCATCACCATTAGGGGCGGAAAGCTGGGTAAACGCAACACGCTGGATTTATTATGCAAGCTGCGTTCAGCAAACAGCATGAGTAGCGCGTGCAAGGTGGAAAAGGTAAATAAGCTGTAAGCCAATAAGGCGATGGCGATGTGCGCTAAAAATAAAGCCGATTCGCCGTTAGGGTAGGTGTGGTTAGCTACCATAAAAGCGGGCAAGACCGCGAACAGCGCGGCTTGCGGCAAAATAAACGCTTGTAAACCGGCTAGGTTGTGCTTGCGATCGGCCCAGCTGTAAATTAAGACGGTTAACCAGGTAATCAAAGACAAGACATTAAAGAAACCTAAATTCAGGCCGTGGGCAAAGGTTACTTGGTACAACAGGCTGGCATGGAGGATTAGGCCTAAGGCCAGTAAGCCGGAACGTAAACTGTTGCCGGCATTGCTGGTCACCGGTTGGGCGCTCGCCCGAAAATTGCTGGCAACCGCAAGGTAAATTAACAGCAGGGCGGCATACGGAATAAATTTTTGTAAGAGTTCAGTCATGGTGTAATTATGGCGCAAATATGCGGTAAATATAATAGCTTGATGTAAAATCGCAAAC
>JAIQBT010000026.1 GCA_020035195.1 Methylotenera sp. | reverse complement strand
GCTGGCTACTGCGAATTAAATTACACTCCAGTCGGCCCCGATGGTCACATTGATATTAAGCGAGCCTTATCAATAAATGAGGCCTTTGAAACCAGCTTGCAATTCTGGTCTTACCTGATTGAAAAAAATCTGTTGCCCTCACCCGCCAGCTTCATCAATCCCACACCACACCTTAGTTTCGTCTGGGGAGAAGACGATGTTAATTTTCTGCGTAAACGCTACGATTTATTGAAAGCACACCATTTATTTAAGGACATGGAGTACAGCGAGGATCCGGCCATTATTAGCCATTGGATGCCCTTGGTAATGCAAAATAGAGACCCCATGCAGAAAGTTGCTGCAACGCGCGTAGCGTATGGTAGCGACGTTGACTTCGGCAGCTTAACGCGTAGCTTTGTTGGCAATCTGACCAAGAAAACCAACTTCAAGCTCAAGTTAAATAGCGAGGTGAAAAGCCTGAAGCAGTTAGACAACGGTCGCTGGCAGCTTAGCGTAGTCAATCTTAAAACAAAAAAAATGCAGTTATTTGATGCAGGCTTTGTATTTCTAGGTGCCGGCGGCGGTGCTTTAAAGTTGCTGCAAAAATCAGGGGTGCCAGAAAGTAATGGTTACGGAGGCTTTCCTGTTAGCGGGCAATGGCTGGTATGCGACAAAGCTGAACTGGTGGCTAAACACAAATCGAAAGTCTACGGCAAGGCCGCCTTAGGTGCTCCGCCAATGTCAGTGCCTCACTTAGACATACGATTGATAGACGGCAAGCCTGCCCTGCTATTTGGCCCTTATGCCGGATTTACCACAAAATTTTTAAACGAGGGCTCCTACCTGGATTTAATTAAATCCGTTAAACCAGGCAACATTAAACCCATGCTTAAAGTGGGTAAGCAACACACCGATTTGACACGCTACCTTATCTTGGAAGCGATGAAAACGCATACTTCAAAAATATCCGTTTTACGGCAATTTTATCCGGATGCAATAAAGGCTGACTGGCGTTTGGAAAATGCTGGGAAGCGGGTACAAATCATTAAAAAATGTGATGAAAAAGGCGGGAAACTCGAATTTGGTACTGAAATTGTAGCAGCGAAAGATGGTACGATTGCAGCCCTGCTCGGCGCTTCACCTGGTGCATCCGTGGCAGTACAAGCTATGCTTGATGTGCTAGAGCAGTGCTTTAGCCAGCAGCTTTCAAGCACTGATTGGCAGAACAAAATTCGATCGCTGATTCCTAGCTACAAGCTGTCACTGATGGAGGATAAAGAACTGCTTAAAGCCGTGCGTCAGCGCACCTTAAAAACGCTAAAATTACAGGCTTAAGCCTAGCTAAGCAGCAAGGCTACGTTGGCGACGGGCCTCGTACAAACAAATACCGCTAGCCACACTTACATTCAAGCTTTCCACAGATCCAAACATAGGGATAGTCACCAGTGCATCACAGTTTTCCGCTGTTAAACGGCGTATACCATCCCCTTCAGCGCCCAACACAATAGCAATAGGGCCATCAAGCTTGGTGTTAAGCAAGCTTGATGGCGCATCCATAGTGGTCCCAACCACAAACACACCGGCTTCTTTGAGTTCTCTTATGGTTCTTGCCAGGTTGGTTACGGCTATAAACGGAATGGTTTCCGCGGCACCACTAGCCACCTTGCGCACAGTGGCGTTTAAACCAACCGCACGGTCTTTAGGCGCTATGACAGCATGCACACCCATGGCATCAGCCACACGAAGGCAGGCGCCTAGGTTGTGCGGATCTTCAACGCCGTCTAAGATTAAGAAAAATGGCGCTTCATTTAAATCCGACTCCAAGATGTCATGGATATCTTTATAAGGGATAGGTGTATCCACCACGCGTGCAATTACACCTTGATGACGACCATTCATGCCTGCCATACCGTCTAAGCGACTGCGTTCCACTTCCATGGTTCGAACACCGAAAGACTCTGCCATTTTCAGCAAGTCTTTCATGCGCGCATCCACCCTATCTCTATCGATTAAAATTTCTTGCACACTTGCGCTGTGTTGGCGCAGGCGACTTAGTACGGCATGGAAGCCAAATAATATGCGGGCATCACTCATCTTTTCACCTTAGATTTATTCATTAACGCTTACTTGTTTTTTTATGGCTTTTCTTAGACTTAGTCGGTTTTGCTGGGTTATTGAAAGCCGAGCCAGTCGAGAATTTAGCTTTAGAGGCCAGATTCGATTTAGCACTGGCGTTGGTGGCAGCTTGCTTGGACGTCCGCACGGATGGACGCTGGCTATTAGGCAAAGAACCCTCACCCATTGAATTAATATCCTTATCTAATGACTTGTTTTTATTGTCTAAAGAAAAATCAATTTTTGTTGTTTCTAAATCCACTCTAGCCACTTTAATGGTTAGTCTATCACCCAATCGATAGCGGACGCCAGTTCGCTCGCCAGCCATTTCATGGCGCGCTTTATCGTAATGGAAGTAATCATTACCCAACTCAGTAACGTGCAACAAGCCCTCCACATAGACGCCATCTAATGCAACAAATAAGCCAAAACTGGTAACACCCGCGACGGTACCTTCAAATACCTCGCCAATTTTATCTTGCATATAAAAGCATTTAAGCCAATTGGTTACATCGCGAGTAGCATCATCAGCCCGTCGCTCAGTCATTGAGCATTGCGTGCCCAAATCATTCCAATCACCCGGCTTGTAAGTATCTCCGTTTAAAACGGCTTTAATTGCTCTATGTATCAACAGATCAGGGTAGCGACGTATAGGCGAGGTAAAGTGCGCGTAGGCTTCATAAGCCAAGCCAAAATGACCTAAATTGTCCGGACTGTAAACTGCTTGCTGCATGGACCTTAGCAATACGGTTTGCAACAATTGCGCGTCCGGTCTAGGTCTAATCTTATCCAACAGTTTGCCGTAATCTTTAGCATGCGGCTTATCGCCGCCACCGACACCAAAACCAAACTCAGCCATAAACGTACGCAATAATTCGAGCTTCTCTGGCGTCGGCCCCTCGTGCACTCTATACAAAGCAGCATGTTCATGTGCATTCAAAAAATCTGCCGCGCAAACATTGGCGGCCAACATGCACTCCTCAATCAGCTTGTGCGCCTCATTCCTACGACTAGGCACGATGCTATCAATTTTGCCATTATCATTAAATATCATGACGGTTTCAGATGTTTCGAACTCAATGGCGCCACGTTTCTCACGCTGCATGAGCATCAATTTATAGACAGCTTCTAAATGCTTTAAATGCGGCGTGAGCCATGCGTACTCTTGTGCCAATTGACTTTCTGGATTTTGCAGTATTTCGTGTACTTGGGTGTATGTCATACGCGCTTTAGAGCGCATAACCGAGGGGTAGAATTTGTATTGTTTAACGATGCCCAGCCCGTCGACTTGCATGTCACAAATCATACACAGACGTTCAACATCAGGATTCAGCGAGCACAAACCGTTAGACAATGCCTCGGGCAGCATGGGGATAACACGGCGTGGAAAGTACACGGAATTACCACGATCGAATGCGCCTTTATCCAGCGCATCTTTAGGCTTCACATAAAAACTTACGTCAGCAATCGCCACCACTAAACGCCAACCTTTGCCCTGCGGCTCTGCAAATACAGCGTCATCAAAGTCACGAGCGGTTTCACCATCTATGGTGATTAGGGACATTTCACGGCAATCAATACGGTGCTTGTAATCGCCAGCTTGGACTAGCTTTGGATAAGACTCAGCCAGCGCAATGGCTTCCGGACTGAATTCATGCGGTAAATTATGCTTGCGCAAGGCGATTTCTATTTCCATGCCACTGTCGGCATAGTTACCAAGAATTTCCACAACTTTACCCATGGGTTGGGCATGCGCAGAAGGCTGTTCAGTCAACTCGACCATCACCACTTGACCGGCCTTGGCGTTCATGTCCAAGTGGTAAGGTATCAATATATCCAAATTAATACGCTTATCTTCAGCAGCCACTATCGTGACGCCTGTGGTATGAATTACTCGGCCGACCAATTTCTGCGTGCGCCGCTCCAGCACCTCAACCAACTTCCCTTCGGGCCTACCGCGCCTATCCAAGCCGCTCATTCTAACCATAGCCCTGTCACCGTGCATGACTTGCGCCATTTCTTTAGGACTTAAAAACAAATCTTCGCCGTTGCATTTTGTTTTATCATCAGGGACGAGGAAGCCAAAACCATCTGGATGACCTTGCACTACCCCAGCTATTAAATCCAATTTATCGGCTATACACAGATCGCCTTTTCTATTCTTAATAATTTGGCCTTCACGTTCCATTGCATTCAGGCGCCGATTGAAAATTTCGCGCTCATCCTCTGCAATAGCAAGTAAGAGGTATAGCTGCTCCACACCTAATGGCACACCCTGATCAGCCATGACGCTGAGTACCATCTCTCGACTTGGAAGTGGCGTCTCATAACGACTGGCCTCCCTGGCCGCGTGGGGGTCTTTCGGTCTTTTATTTAACTGTATTTTTTTTGTCATTGACAAAGCTTACCTTTATTATAGAATCCGTTGCCGTCATAAACCCATGCAGCGCTGCTAGGCTGCTTAATGCACATTCTACCTCATACATCGAGACGCTCATGATACAAAACATGCAATTTGACTTAAGCGCAGACTACATTGAATTATGTAACCTATTGAAATTGCTGGGGCTGGCAGATAGTGGTGGACGTGGCAAGGCTATGGTAGCAGAAGGATTGGTTAAGGTAGACGGGTTAATTGAGCATAGAAAAACCGCTAAAATTCGTAGCGGCCAGGAAGTCTCAGTGGGTAATTGCACCATTAAAGTTAACTGATAATCCCAGCTAATATAATTGCAATACAGAAGTCAATAGCTGAATTGCTCAGCCATTTTGCACCGGGTAATTAGTAGGTGCGCTTTCTTGGCGTGTACGTTGGACCACCTGATTCAATGTGCCTGAAGGTAATGCGACCATTGTTGATATCGTATGGGGATAATTCCAAAGTGACTTTATCTCCCGCCAAAATACGAATGTGGTTTTTTTTCATTTTACCGCCAGTGTAGGCAATCAACTTGTGTCCATTGTCTAAAGTCACACGGTAGCGTGAATCTGGCAAGATCTCCATTACCACGCCATTCATTTCAATCAATTCTTCTTTAGCCAATACCTATCTCCAGTTTAAATGCAAGCCCATGTCTGATTCTTTTCATTCATTAGGCCTGCGGTGTTAACTGAGCGCAGCAACACCATCTATCGCGCGCATTATAGACTCGACCTACCTGTTTGGCAATAAATCAACATAACTAAATGATTTATAAAGAGCTAAATCTATCCGACGACTCATTTGAGCAAGCACATAGAAAATAATGCTTGACAGGATTGGCGTTTCCCCGTAAAAAGCAATTTCGGCGTTTGGTTGTTTAATTTGGTTACGTTCTCAAGACTAATTATTTGTTAAAAACCCATTCATTTAGGGTGCCTCCCTTTTTTAAAGTATGGAATAAGATATGGCTACAGGTTTAGTTAAATGGTTTAATGATTCAAAAGGTTTTGGCTTCATTACTCCTGATGCAGGCGGCGACGATTTATTCGCGCATTTCTCAGCAATCGTTGATAGCGGTTACAAAAGCTTGAAAGAAAATGATCGCGTAAGTTTCGATGTAACAGACGGACCAAAAGGTAAACAAGCTTCTAACATTCAGAAGGCTTAATCACCAAGAATCCAAAAAAATGGCCCTTAATTGGGTCATTTTTTTGCCTGCAATTTATTCAATCGGCTATTGGCAACCTTCCCTCATGAGCATTACCGAGTTAACCGGCTACCTGGCCGCATTTTTGACAAGCTTGGCATTCGTGCCTCAAGCCCACCATTCATGGAAGACCCGGGATTTGTCTGGGGTATCACTGCCCATGTACAGCCTATTTAGCCTAGGCGTGTTGGCCTGGTTAATCTATGGCATTATGATCAATAGCTGGCCTATCATTGCAGCCAACAGCCTGACACTCGTGCTAGCTTGCATCGTACTTTACCTAAAAATCAGCCAAAAAGAACACTGAATTTCAGCGGCTTATTTTCTTAGGGCATACACCATAATATTGTCGCCGGCCGTGTAACCAAATATAGCATTGCCGCCGGCAGCAACCGCGACATATTGCACCCCATCAATTTGATAGGTAATGGCCGGAGCATTAACTCCAGCATCAACCTTTGTCTGCCATAGCAAAGCGCCTGTATAACTGTTGTATGCGCTAAAGTGACCATCCCCCTCGCCCATGAATAACAAGCCAGCTTGCGTAGCAAGCAATCCGCCCATTAGGGGTTGAGCAGTTTTACGTTGCCACAGCATCTTGCCACTAATCAAATTAATCGCAGACAACACACCCCACCTATCATCCTTGGTTGGTTCTGAGGAGGCATAGCGAATCGCTGGCGCACCATTTTTAGCAGGCTCTTCAACCAATGTGTATTTGATAGGTGCATGAATACCTGCTACATAAGCAATTTGTTTTTTTTCGTCCAAGGCGCTGGGACTCCAATTGGAGCCGCCTAAAATACCCGGGTAAAGCACCGTACCTTCTTTGCTAGCTTTGGCAAATAAATTCTTTTGTGGAACAAAGGCCTCAGACTTCATTAGCAACCTACCCGTCGCTCTATCGTTTACGAAGTACCAGCCTGTTTTACTGGCTTGCCCTACGGCAGCAACAATTAACCCATTGATTTTATAGTCAAACAAAACAGGTGGGCTGGCTAAATCATAGCCCCATACATCATGTGGCACTTGCTGGTAATACCATTTTATTTCTCCTGTTTCCGTATCCAATGCCACCATTGAAACCGTATAAAGATTATCGCCAGGCCGTGAAACGTCATTCATTTGCGGCGATGGGTTGCCCGTTCCAAAATATAGCGTATGTGTTTTAACATCAATGGCTGGTGTGCTCCATGCTGACCCGCCGCCATAACGCCAAGCATCTTTATTATTTTTTATATTGGCTTTTTCTGCCACTACGTCACGGTTTAATGAAATACCATCCGAGGTGGTTTGTACAAAATCGCCCTCCCAGCCTTGGCTAGGTATGGTGTCGAATTGCCAGATGCGTTTGCCATGGTTGATGTCGTAAGCGGCTAAAAATCCAGGCCGTCCATAACGACCATCAACACCCACCACAGCGCCTAAGGGAGCTGATTCAGTAGGTGCATCCAAATGCAAACCGTAACCAACGCCAGTGATCCCAACAATAACTTTGCCATTAAAAACAACCGGGGCCATAGCGATGCCGACGCCAGTTGCACCGTAGGCATTTTTACTGCTTTTGCTATCCGCCTTACTTAAAGCATCGGTGTTTTCCGTCAAACCCGTATCGTCAGCAACATCAATATCCCAAATTTTGACGCCGGTTTTTGCATCCAGGGCTATCAAGCGCGCATCCACCGTACCTATAAAAACCTTACCATCGCTGACGGCCACGCCTCTATTTGCAGGCCCACAGCACATTTTCCAATTAGGCTTGCGCACATGCTCATAGCGCCATAACTGGCGCCCAGTTTTGGCATCAAGTGCCAACACATGGTTATAAGGCAAGGCGACATACATGACCCCAGCCGTGACAATAGGCGTAGCTTGAAAGCTTGCCACCACTCCGCTTTTAAATTGCCAGGCCAATTCGAGATGCTTAACGTTTTCCTGATTTATTTGCGTTAAAGCTGACATGCGCCTATTGCTGTAATCGCCGCCAAAACTAGGCCAATCCGAACTTTTGCTAGCGCCATGATCAGGTTGCGGGAGCTTAGCGCACGCAAGTAAGGCCAAACTGATTAGCATGATGAAGAGCTTACTGCTGAGCTTCACGGTGTAGGCTGATTTCATATACAAAGACTCGAAAAAATAAAAAGACTGCAAATAAAGTATACAGATTTGTATATGGCTAACAAGTAAAATTTGGCTAGCCTCTGCTTAGGCTTATACTGATTAATAAAAACAAGGAAAAAGACATGAACGAAAGCATAAGACGCTTACTTGATCAAATAACAGCGCTCGAAGACGATTTACGTCAAGCCTTAAGCGAGCAACCGTCAGCCGTATTTTTTCAAATTAAAGGCAAGCGGGTTGAATTTGAGCATTCAATCAAACAAGCGCACAAACGCCTAAAAAGAAATTTTTTTTATTGGCTTGTCAGCGACAGGCCGCAAAACTTGATTACCGGGCCTATTATTTATTCCATGATAGTGCCATTGCTGCTGACCGATTTGTTTGTTAGCTTTTACCAAATGACGTGCTTTCCTATTTACGGCATTAAAAAAGTACGGCGCGGCGATTACATTATCTTCGACAGGCAACATCTAAGTTATTTAAATTTCATAGAAAAATTTCATTGCAGCTATTGCGCTTATGGTAGTGGCATGATTTCCTACGTCAGCGAGATCATAGCCCGTACCGAGCAGTATTTCTGCCCCATCAAACATGCGCGAAAAATATTGGGCACCCACAAGCGCTATGCGCGCTTTTTAGATTACGGTGAGGCGGAAAACTACCAAGCAAAATTGGAAAGCTACCGCCGCGCTTTATCCAATGCGGATTAGTCAATTCCCCACTATTTTTATGGGCATGCCTATTGGCTAATTAAGCGCTATTTTCACTCCGTATGCTATGCTGTCAGGCCTTTATACTAGAGCCCCTATCATGAGCGTAAGTGAAACCTTTATACCCAGCAAAGATGCTTCTTTAGAATCCTCTATTCGCACCTTACAAAGCAAATTGCTAGCCTTAGGTATCAACGTAGAAGAAAAATCTTGGCTCAATGAAATAGAGGGAATATGGTCGGTGCACGTCATTGATAAAGATTGCCCACGCCTATTCACCAATGGCAAAGGTGCCTCACAATTGGCTGCCAGAGCCAGTGCTTTGGGTGAGTATTTTGAGCGCTTAAGCACCAATTACTTTTGGACGCATTTTTATTTAGGCACCGACATCGCCAACAAGGACTTCGTCCATTACCCGAATGAACAATGGCTCAAGTCCAAGGGTGAAAAATGGCCGGCAGCATTGCTAACACCCAGCTTGCAAACGTTTTACAATCCAGAAGGCGGTGCGCTTGCCAAACAATTAATTGACCTCAATTCCGGCAATGCCGAGCGTGGCATATGCACCATTCCATACCAGCGCCTAAGCGATGGGCTAAGCGTGCTATTCCCAGTCAATTTAATCGGCAATTTGTATGTCAGCAATGGCATGAGCGCAGGCAACACACGTATGGAAGCACGCACGCAAGCCTTAGCCGAAATCTTTGAACGTGACATTAAATTCCGCATTATCCGCGAAGGCCTATGCTTACCAGACGTGCCCGAGCACGTCATCAACCGTTATCCCCGCATTGCAGCCGGCATTAAAGGCCTGCGTGATGCGGGTTACGGCATTTTGGTCAAGGATGCTTCCTTGGGTGGCTTATACCCAGTAATGAATGTCACCTTACTGCACCCTGAAGATCAAGGTTGTTTCGCTAGTTTTGGCGCACACCCTCGCTTTGAAGTGGCGCTAGAAAGGGCCTTAACCGAATTATTGCAAGGCCGTGCCATCGACAACTTAAACGGCTTTGTGTCGCCGGGCTTTGACATGGAAGAAATCGCTGACTCGCAAAATTTAGAAATTCATTTTGTCGATTCCAGCGGGGTCATTAGCTGGGAGTTCTTACGCAGCACACCAGACTTTGCTTTTGTGGACTGGAATTTTGGCAGCACTACCGAGGAAGATTACCATTGGTGCGTCAACACCATACACGCTAGTGGGCATGATATTTACATCGCCGACTTCACCCATCTTGGCGTATACGCTTGCCGTATTATCGTACCTGGTATGAGTGAAATCTATCCGGTTGAAGAATTGCAATGGGAAAACAACAGCGTTGGCAATTTAATTCGTCCCTATGCCATCAAGCTGCAATCCTTAACAAAAGACGAATCCGCCAGCTTGCTGGCCACGCTATTGGATTTGGATTTAGCCGACGAGTTGCCGGTCACCACTTTAATCGGTCTATGCGCAGACCCAAACACGGCTTGGGTGGATTTGCGCGTGGGGGAATTAAAAACACTGGCCGCATTGGCCTGCAATAGCACGGACGATATCTTGGATGGATGCGCTTGGATAGGCCAATTTAACGAACTGCCAACTAAGCGTGCAAAAGTTTACCGCTGCCTGGCAGACTTAGTGCAAATTAATCAGGAATTAAACCACCCCAATAGCACATTATTTGCCGCTAACTTAACATTGATGTATGGCGCAGAAACTTTAGTGCAAGCTGAAACGCTGCTTAATCAAAGCGAACAGTATTTTGGCATGATTAACCTAGGCGATAACATGGAAGGCAGTCGCATGCACCAACAATTATTGGCCGCCTACGGCAAGGTTTGGAAGCGCTAAGCATGTTGCCAGGTTCGCACGCTAAGCTTTCATGGCGAAACGGACTGGCCTACTCGGAACACTTTCAAGACGTCTATTACAACAGCGACAATGGCTTGCTAGAGAGCGATTATGTGTTCTTGCAGGCGAACCGCTTGGCTGAGCGTTGGCTAGATTACTCTGAGCAAAGTTTTACCATTGCTGAAACAGGCTTTGGCACAGGGCTTAACTTTCTATTGGCAGTAAAATTGTGGCTGGCGCTAGCGCCCAGTTCGGCTAGCCTGCATTTTATAAGCGCCGAAAAATACCCATTGAATTTACATGACATGACAACTGCATGGCAGCAATGGCCGGAACTCCAAGAATTGAGTGATGTGCTGACCAGCCACTACCCCCAAGCCCTGCAGGAAATGACGCTGAATTTATTCCAGGACCGCGTTCGGCTAAGTTTGCTCATAGGCGACGCCACTAACGTATATCGAAATTTTAGACAGAAATCAGCAAACACCAAGGTCGACGCCTGGTTCTTGGATGGGTTTTCACCGGCCAAAAATCCAGCCATGTGGCAAGCTGCACTGCTTCAGGAAATGGCCTTGCTATCTAAGCCACCCACCAGTTTTGCCACCTTCACCAGCGCCAGTGCGGTGCGGCGTGAGCTAATGGCAGTGGGCTTCAATGTCAACAAGCAAGTCGGTTTTGCTAAAAAACGTGAAATGCTCTACGGCCACTTTACAGGAACGGCGCATGCCCAATAAATCCGTGCTGATCATAGGCGGCGGCATAGCCGGCTGCAGCAGCGCTTACGCCTTGGCAAAACGTGGCGTCAAGGTCACGCTCATAGAACAGCATGATGGCATAGCGACGGAGGCCTCGGGCAACCCGCAAGCCATGCTCTACCCGCGATTAAGTGGCGGTGACAGCGCCAGTCAATTCGCCCTGGCCTGCTACCTGTTCAGCCTCGATTTGCTAGCTAAACTGCAACTGCAAGCCGATGATTTTCATGCTTGCGGCATGTTGCAACTTGGCTTTAATGATAGAGAATTAGCCAGATTGCAAAAAGTACTGGCATGGCCGGAAGCGGCCAAACACCTGAGATTACTCAATCAAGATGAAGCCAGTCAACAAGCCGGCATGGCTTTGCTGCACCCGGCCTTATACTTCCCCCATGCTGCATGGCTTAATCCACAAGCCTTATGTCAGTCATTAATAGCGCATGGGAACATCACCGTAAAAACCAGCGTAAAAATTACTAGGCTTTTAAAAAAAGATGGCGTATTTGAGGTTTATGCCGGCGATAGCTGCCTAGAAAAAAGTCCAACCGTCGTGCTCGCCAATGCCAATCAAGCGCAAAATTTGGGTTTAGGCTTGCAATTGAAAATCCATGCGGTTCGAGGCCAATTAAGCTTTGTTGGGGTCAGCCCATTAAGCGCAAGCCTGAGAACTATAGTTTGCAGCGACGGTTATTTAAGCCCGGCTAGCCAAGGCCGGCATAGCTTAGGCGCGAGCTTTTCGCAAGACGGGTCAGCGGCATTGGACGAATTAGATCAGCAAGCCAATTTAAGCAAACTAAACAGCTATGCCAAAGGACTGTACGGCAGCCTAAAAAATAATTTACAGGGTGGTCGCGTTTCCTTCCGTTGCAGCAGCGCTGATTATTTTCCATTGTTAGGTGAATTACTGGATCACCCAGCCGTAAGCGCCCAGCCACCAAGACCCAATGCCCATGCCGCCTCCCTGCCCTGGTCCGAAGGCTTATACGTTAATCTAGCCCATGGCAGCCGTGGCTTTACCAGCGCGCCGTATTGCGGAGAAATACTGGCCGGATTAATTTGTCGCGAAAACCTTGCCATAGACCCTGCCATGCTCAGTCGACTCAACCCAAACCGTTTTTTGTTACGTCAATTGGGCTTAAAAAAACTGGCACGCAATTTACCCAGTGTGGCTGCAAGTGGCATGCATGCGAGTTTAGGTTAAAATTAAAGCATGCTAGAAACTCTGTATAAGCAAGCATTAGCCCTGTATCGCGGCGGTCAGCCAGACGCTGCCGAACAATGCTTAACAAGCTTGCTAAACCAGCATGGCCAGCACGAGGGCGCTTTGCACCTACAGGCTATACTCTGCTATGAAAGTAAGCGCATTGAGCAAGCCACGGTTTATTTTCGTCAATTACTGCAGTGCCAACCCAGCCATGAGCAAACGCGCTTGGCCTTAGGCCATTGTTTAATGCAATATGGCAATCAAGCGCATGCGCAAGGCCAGTTTAAGCAAGCGGACCTTTGCTTTAGCGAAGCCTTAAGCTTGCAACCCACGGACGTCATGGACAAGGCGGCCTTGCATTACAACCTAGCCAACGCCAAACGTGAACTCGGCCTGCCCAAGGAAGCTGCGCAGCATTACCAAGCAGCGCTGCAATACGACCCGAATGATGCCGATACCCACAATAATTTAGGCAATGTGCAGCGCGAATTAGGCCAATTGGACTTGGCCATAAGCAGTTACCAACGCGCCCTGCTGCTCAACCCTCAACTGCATCACGCCAAGGTGCATTTGGTGCACCAAAAACAGCACGTTTGCGATTGGCAAGGCTTGCCTGAGCAGATAGTAGAAATACGCCACACTTTAGCTACCCAAGCGCAAGCGCAAATATCACCATTCGCTTTTTTAGCCATGCCTGGCACCACGGCTAGCGAGCAAATGCGCTGTGCGGACCAATGGGTGGCGCAACGTTACGGGCGTTTAATAGAGAAAAATAGGCAAAACCCATTCAAGCAGCAACAAACTCAAGAACGAAGCGGCACACTAAAACGTAAGCTAAAAATAGGCTATTTGTCCGCCGATTTCAGATTGCACCCATTGGCTTTTTTAATCACTGAATTGATAGGGCAACACGACCGTGCCGCTTATGAAATTCACGCTTACTCGTATGGAAAAAATGATCAGTCCAATGCTAGAGCACGCTTAAAAAAGGCTTTCGATCAATTTCACGACATTCAACACCTATCAGAAACGGACGCCGCAAACACCATACATCAGCATGGCATCGATATATTGGTGGATTTAAGTGGATTTACGCAAACCAGCCGCAGTGGCATTGTGGCTTTGAAACCGGCCACCGTGCACATCAATTGGCTGGGCTTCCCAGGCACCATGGGCCACGTCAGCTCGCCAGTTGAAGCCAAGCGCCCCTTATTTGACTGCCTGATCAGCGATGCCTTTATTACCCCGGCCGACAGCGCTCAGGACTACGCGGAAAAATTAGTCTTGCTGCCCTGTTATCAAGCCAACGACAGCCTGCGCCCGGTGGCTAAGCCCCCGTCCAGAGCCGGTTGCCAACTGCCAGAAGACGCTTTTGTGTATTGCTGCTTTAACCAAACTTTTAAAATTACGCCCGAGGTCTTTGCCGTTTGGATGCGCTTATTAAAGGCGCAAGCCAATAGCGTGCTTTGGCTATTGGAGTGCAACCCCTGGGCCAAAGAAAATCTAATTAAAGCGGCCTTAGCCCACGGGGTAGCGGCCAATAAGCTGGTATTTGCGCCGCGTTTGAGCATAGCCGAACATCTTGCTCGGCACGTGCATGCGGAATTATTTTTAGACACCCTGCCTTACAACGCTCACACCACTTGCAGCGATGCCTTATGGATGGGCTTGCCGGTATTAAGCTGCGTGGGTCAGACTTTTTCATCCCGGGTGGCCGGCAGTTTGCTCCAGACAGTGGGCTTAACGGAAATGATTACTTACAACTTGGCGGACTACGAAAACCGGGCACGCTACTATACCGAGCACCCCGATGCCTTGCAGCAACTTAAACAAAAACTAGTCGAACAACGGGCAAGCTCCCCTTTATTTAATCCCGGCAGCTTTGCTCGGGCGCTTGAACGCTGCTACCAAACCGTATGGCAGGAACTAATAACTAAGCGGATTTAGCCGAAAATACCGCGGCTAGGACGATTAAGCCGCCACCCAAACACTCATTAAGCGTCATGCTTTCATTAGCCAAATAATAGGAAGCAATGGCGGCAACCACCAACTCAAACAAAAACACCACCGATGCGCGTGTCGCCGCTATCTTGGTTACGCCGTATTGCACCAACAATGTCGCCGCTAATAGCAATAAAGCGATCAACCCCATCACCAACCAATGGCTGGCACTAAAAAAATAGGGGCTGGGCCAAGCCGATAAGCTAAATGGCATAAACATCAGGCTGACCAGCAACACCCCCATCCAAACTGCAAATGATTTTGCACGTAAGCTCAAATAAGCCGCTTGACGGGTCAATACATTGGTTAAAGAAAAGCCCATACCAGACGATAAAGCCAGCCATTCCGCATTGTTTCTTGGCAACGGCCAGGCGCTTAGCGTTGGATCGTAGAGCATGATAAATGCCCCCAGTAATGCAATGACTATAGCTATACACCCATTTCTATGGGTCTTTTCTTTCAAATAAAAGTGCGCCAGTATCAATGTCCATAAAGGCGATAAATAAAACAGCAGCATGACGCGCATAACCTCACCATCGATCACGGCCAGCACATAGGCTAAATTGGTCCAACCTGCCACCAGCGCAAGGTAGATGATGCTAAAAGGTTGCTGAAATAAACCACGCCAATGTTTAGCAAAATACAAGCCGGCCAACACCACGGTAATGGCGTAGGTATAAAAGCTTGACGCTACGCCAGACACGCCTTGCTCAGCCATTAAGCGGTAAGGGTACCAGATGACACCCCAACACAATGCGCCAAACAATAAACCCGTTATGGCCAGATAATGCCTACCATTAGACTGCTGGGCGTTGGGCTGACTTTTGGGTTCTTGACTAGGCATAGTAAGGGCTTCTTGATGGGCTAAAGGGCTGGCTAGATGCTATCAGCAAACCGTCCCAAGGGCTATGGGAAGTAAGCCAGGTATATTACAATAGCGGCCATGAATACCAAGTTGAACTTACTGCAAGCTTACCCTTTTCAGCGTTTACGTGACTTATTTAAGGGCACTACCGCCAACCCGGCCTACGCACCCATCAATTTATCCATAGGCGAACCTAAACACGCCACACCGCCACTAATCAAACAGGCGCTGGTGGATAATTTAGCCGGTTTAGCCAACTACCCTACCACGCTAGGTAGCCCAGCCTTGCGCGAGGCCATAGCCCAATGGATAGCACGCCGTTACGGCATAGCCGCCCTTGATCCTGAAACCGAAATATTGCCCGTCACCGGCAGTCGCGAAGCGCTGTTTGCTTTTGCTCAAGTGGTTGTTGATAGCAGCCAAACCAAGCCGGTGGTCATTTCACCCAATCCGTTTTATCAAATTTACGAAGGCGCAGCCTTGCTAGCCGGGGCTGAACCGTATTTTTTAAACACCTTGCCTGTCAATCAGCATGCCATGGACTTTGCTAGCGTGCCCAGCGATGTTTTAAAACGCACCCAACTGGTTTACCTGTGCAGCCCGGGCAATCCATCGGGCAAAGTCATGTCGCTTGCGCAATGGCAAACAGTGTTCGACTTATCCGATCAATACGGCTTTGTGATTGCTGCCGATGAGTGTTATTCGGAAATTTATTTCGACGAAAATCAGCCGCCCTTAGGCGCACTGCAGGCAGCCAGTCAACTCAAGCGCGACAACAAGAATCTAGTGGTTTTCAGCTCCTTGTCCAAGCGGTCCAATGTGCCCGGCATGCGCTCAGGCTTTGTGGCCGGGGATGCTAACATCATAGAAAAATTTGCTCTGTACCGCACATACCATGGCTGCGCCATGAATCCAGCGGTGCAAGCGGCCAGCATGGCGGCTTGGAACGACGAAGCGCACGTCATTGAAAATCGCCGCTTGTATGCGGAAAAATTTGCAGCAGTGACCCCATTATTAAGTGAAGTGTTAGACGTAGCTTTACCCGATGCGGCTTTTTATCTGTGGGCAAAAATAAAGCTCCAAGCGGGTTCAAGCCTGTCTGATACCGAATTCGCTTTAAGGCTATACCGCGACTTCAACGTCATGGTCCTGCCTGGTAGCTACTTAGCCAGAAAAGTACATAACATTAACCCCGGTGAAAATTTTGTACGCTTGGCCTTAGTAGCCAGTTTAGACGAATGCCTAGAAGCGGCCAATCGAATCCAAAACTTGTACAAGTAGTTAATAAATTACTTTAACTATCTGTTTTTATAAACTGATTTACTTGATTAATAACCTGATCATTTAAGTCGGATAGCAAGCAATCTAACGGCTGCACTTGCGACATGCCACGCAACCACGTTAATTGCCTTTTTGCCAACTGCCTGGTGGCAAAAATACCGCGCTCACGCAATGCATCTATATCCATGTCGCCCGCTAGGTAGTGCAAGGTCTGACGGTAACCCACGCAGCGCATAGCGGTCGACTCCGTTGTGAGCTCTGGGTATTTTTTCAATAAGGCCCGCACCTCATCAACCAAGCCAGCTGCCAGCATTTGTTCAAAACGTAAAGCGATACGCTCATGCAGTGCCTTACGTTCACTGGGCATCAAGGCCAACTTAAGCACACGGTAAGGCAGCGCTTGGCCGCTTTGCTCAGCGATCAAGTCGGATAGTCGACGGCCGCTAATGGCAAAGACCTCTAAGGCCCGCTGTATGCGCTGACTGTCATTAGGCGCCAATCTAGCGGCAGTGGCCGCATCCATGCTGGCCAATTTAGCATGCATGGCCGGCCAACCGACTGCTGCTGCCTCAGCATCCAATGCTTCACGCACGATCGGGTCCGCTTCAGGCAAGTTGCCCATGCCATGCTCTAAAGCTTTGAAATACAGCATGGTGCCACCGACCAACAAAGGAATGTGGCCACGCGCCGTGATGTCGGCCATCAACCGCAAGGCATCTTGGCGAAAATTAGCCGCCGAGTAGGCCTGGGTGGGTGGCATAAGATTAATTAAATGGTGAGGCGCATGCTGCAAAATATCGGCATCCGGTTTGGCCGTGCCTATGTCCATGTCACGGTAAACCAAAGCCGAGTCGACACTGATGATTTCCACTGGCAGTTGAGCCGCCAAGGCCACGGCTGCACCGGTTTTACCACTGGCCGTGGGGCCCATCAAAAATACCGCGGGGGCTGTCGTCATAACAACTTACTTTCCGCGCATGAACATTTTATCTAAATCGGCTATACCCACTTGAAACCAGGTCGGTCGGCCGTGGTTACAAAGCCCACTGCGTTCGGTGGCTTCCATATCGCGCAACAAGGCGTTCATTTCCGTGATGCTTAGGCTGCGATTAGCACGTACAGCGGCGTGGCAGGCCATGGTACCTAGCAACTCGTTCCTGCGTTCAGTAAGCGCTCGACTGGCGCCGTATTCACGCAGATCACGCAACACATCGCGCGCCAAACTAACGGCATCCGCTTCTTGCAACATGCTAGGCACAGCGCGTACAACCAAGGTGGTAGGTGATAACACAGCCAAATCAAAACCCAATTGCTGCAGCTCACCGTCCCGACTGGCCAGCGCTTCTTGCACAGCAGCGACTTCCAAGCGATCGGCGCTAAAACTTACCGGAATAAGCAAGGGTTGCATGGCCACGGCTTGCCGATCCAATGCGTTTTTCAACCGCTCGTACATAATGCGTTCGTGGGCAGCATGCATGTCGACCACCACTAAACCCAAGGTGTTTTGCGCCAGCACATAAATGCCGTGAATTTGTGCCACGGCAAATCCCAGCGGATGCTCGCCAACATCGCTTTGCAGACCATCGCCAGGATGCTCGTCCCTATTGGCCTGCAGCGTAGCGTCCGGCATGCTGCTAGGCGCGTCTTTAGTGGCAAATAAACGGCCATAAAAGTCCGAAGCTTGATGGACACTCAAATTAATCTGCGTTTGCTGACTGGGGTAAGGCGTAGTGCAGGGTATGGAAAATGGATTGTATGCGGCCTGATTGGCACTGGTCGCATTGGAGACGCCGGTTGGGCTAGCCAAGGCTTTGTGCAAGCCATGAAAAATAAAGCGGTGCACCGCTTGACTGTCTCTAAAGCGTAATTCTGTTTTACTTGGATGAACGTTAACATCCACTAAATTAGGCGCCAATTCTATGAACAACACGAACGCCGGGTGCCTGTCATGGTGCAACACGTCTTGGTAGGCTTGGCGTATGGCATGGCTAATCAATTTATCGCGCACAAAACGGCCGTTTACGTAAACGTATTGGCAATCGCTTTTATGACGATTAAAGGTGGGTTTGGCAGCAACACCCCACAATCGCAGGCCTGCGGCTGACTCATCGATAGCAATGGCTTCGGCACTAAAAGCGGCCCCCAAAATATCGCCAAACCGCTTGGCCGGCTCACTGGCTGGGTAACGGCAAAGCGCCCTGCCGTTGTGCTGCAACAAAAATGCCACGTCTGGACGTGATAGCGCTATGCGATTGAATGCCGCTTCGCAATGCGCAAACTCGGTGCTTTCGGTTTTTAAGAATTTACGGCGAGCCGGGGTATTAAAATACAGATCATTGACTTCTATGACCGTGCCACTATCCAATGCCGCTGGCGCCACTGCGGAAATCAAGCTGCCGTCGGATTGTATGCGCCAAGCATGCGCCGCATCGCCGGTTCGGCTAGTGATGTTCGTGCGTGATACCGAAGCCATGCTGGCCAAGGCTTCGCCACGAAAACCCAGGCTGGCAACGGCCTCCAAATCGTCCAGACTGGCTATCTTACTGGTGGCATGACGCGTCAAAGCCAAAGCAAGGTCGTCCTGAGCAATGCCCAAGCCGTTATCTATCACGCGCAGCTGCTTGACACCCCCTTCTAGCAGGGACACCTGAATGTCGCTAGCGCAGGCATCTAAGCTGTTCTCTAGCAGCTCCTTTAAGGCTGAAGCTGGCCTTTCCACCACCTCGCCTGCAGCGATTTGGCTAATCAATTGATCGGGTAAAAGGTGGATGCGCATAATGTTGGCTATTTTACCTGTTTTAAGCTAAATTCTTTAAGCCATGAACGCATTAAATCCAGCCCTAACAGAAAATCCCTACTTGGCCAGCTTCCCCCACGCCAGGCGCATTAAACGCCACCACCATTTCTATTTAGGGCCGACCAACTCCGGAAAAACCCACCAAGCTTTGTTGGCCTTGCAGCAGGCAGAATCTGGCGTCTACCTTGCGCCTTTACGCTTGTTGGCCATGGAAATTCGTGATCGCTTGCTGGCGGCAGGCGTACCCTGCAATCTCATCACCGGGGAAGAACGCGTGCTCATGGCAGGCGCAAAACACACGGCATCCACCATAGAAATGATGAACCCTAAGCAGGTGGTCGCGGTTGCGGTCATTGACGAGATTCAAATGTTACGGGATCCAGACCGCGGCAACGCCTGGACAGCCGCCTTAGTGGGTGTGCCGGCAGCGCAAGTCTATAGCTGTGGATCGAACGCCGTCACAGACGCCTGCCTAGCTACCATAGCCGCCTTGCAGGAGACCCATCAACTCACCTACTTAGAGCGTAAGACGCCGCTAATTCTGGAAGAGGCCAGTCTGTGCGGTCGGCGTTACCAAAAACAAGCGTTAAAAAATCGTTTACAGAAAGGCGATGCGGTGATTGCCTTTAGTCGCAAGGACGTATTAACCTTTAGTGCTCGCTTCCGTATGTGGGGTTTCAGTGTCGCAACTATTTATGGGGCCCTGTCACCGGAGGTACGGCGCACCGAGGCGGAGCGCTTCTGCTCTGGCGCTGCGAATATTTTGGTCGCTACCGATGCCATAGGCATGGGCTTGAATTTGCCTATACGCCGCATTATTTTTAGCCATATTCATAAGTTTGACGGCATTGCATCGCGGCCATTAAACGCCACCGAGGTTAGGCAAATTGCTGGGCGTGCAGGCCGCTACGGCATATATGAACACGGCTACGTGACCACTTTGGAAGACGATGAGCTAATTCACATCGCCCACATGCTCAGCACCGACGACAAGACGCATTTAGAGAAGCTGCCAGTCAATTTTACTTATGCGAACATTGAACAGATTGCAGCACACTTGCCCACTAGAAGAATTGCCGAGGTGTTGAGCTACCAACAAGACCGCCTACCTAGCAAGCAAGCTTTGTTTCAGTCTAGCAGTGCCGAACTGCAACTTAAACAAGCGCACTTAGTGGATCAATATGCGCCTGACATGGCATTAAAAGATAAATACCTGTTTAGCTGCGCGCCCATAGCACTCAATGTGCCGTTTGAAAAGGACTACTACCTACTGTGCTTGCGCAGCGTGGCCCTATCGCAAGCACGCCGCTTGCCAACTGCCCCAAACTGGCTCACAGCCAACGACGCTAAACACTTAGAAGAGGCAGAATTGCTTAGTCACAACCTTAGCCTGTATGTTTGGCTAAGCTTTAAGTTTCCACAAATTTTTATCGACGCTGCGCAAGTGACTAGTTTACGTCAGGCCATCAGCCGCTACATAGCGCAAGCCTTGCTATGCCAAGTTGGCTATGGCGATACCAGCCGAGAATTGGACAGCTTGATGCAGAAAAGGCCTTGATGTAATGACGGCTAGCGAACTATGCAATCCAAATAAAGCTACTAATTACCCCTATATTGACGTATATCAAACCGCATTTTTAAATACAGCGTAGCATGGACTTTCGTTTACACGAGGTTTACCATGAAAAATGCCGATAGCAATACGTTCAACGTCATCCCACTGCTAGAAATGGATCAAGTTAAGTTGGTGCACATTTACAGCGCCAAATTAAGTCAACTGACCAAAAAGCAAAGAGTGGTGTTTGATTTATTAAGTAATGGCATGCTGGTTAAAGACATTGCCAAACATCTTGGCCTGGCCGAGATTACCGTCAAAGTGGTTAAAGCCAGGGTGATGGTTATACTGGGTGTGACCACCTTGCAAGAGTTGGCGGTGGTAGGAAAATGCAGCGCTTGTCAGTACATTAAGTCACACCTTTAAAACGGCCTGACTAATCCAAGTTAACGGTTTCTAGGTAATCGGGGACAGATACCCGCCAATGCAATTGCTCTTCTATGTGCAAACGCATAGCATCCGCTGCCACAGGCTCACCATGCGTGATGAAAGTCTTTTTCGGCGGCGCACTAAAGCCAGCTAACCAGGCCAGAATCTCAGCATAATCCGCATGTGCAGACAGGTTGGACAGCAAGGCAACCTTAGCCAAAACCGGCACATACTCGCCGTGGATTTTAATGCTTTCCGCCCCATCCAACATGGCAGCGCCTCGCGTACCTGCCGCCTGAAATCCTACAAATAAAATGGTGTTATTGGCATGGGGCGCAAATGCTTTCAAATGGTGGACCACTCGCCCACCTGTGGCCATGCCACTGGCAGACAAGATAATCATGGGGCCGTGCATCAAATTAAGGCGCTTGGATTCTTCCACCCCATTTACCATATGAGCCACATGGCACAAAGCGTGACTTTGCTCTGCCGATAAGCGATGCTCATCGCTAAAGTGATTAAATATCGCGGTGGCATCAACCGCCATGGGGCTATTGAGATAGACCGGTATGTTGCTAGGAATGGCGCCGGATGCTTTAAGCAAATGGATGCAATACAACAATTCCTGGGCACGCCCTACAGCAAACACCGGGATCACCACCACGCCTTTTTGCTTAACGGTTTGATTGATGATTTCCGCTAATTTAATCTGTGGATCCGTACGCTCATGCAAACGGTTACCGTAGGTAGACTCCAACACCAAATAATCGGCTTGTTTAATTGTTGCTGGCGCATTCATCAACATATCGTGCGGACGACCTAAGTCGCCTGAAAACAACACTGAGGTTTTCTTGCTGTGTATGCGCACGAATGCCGAACCCAAAATATGACCACTGGGGGCTAGGCGCAAGGTTAAACCAGCGCCCAAATCCAGGTCCTTGTCATAGGCAATAGGCGTTAATAAGGCCAGCGCATTTTGCGCATCATCGGTGCTGTACAAAGGCAGCGCTGGATTGTGTTTGGAAAAGCCGCTTTTGTTCGCATAGCGCGCCTCTTCTTCCTGCAGATGCGCCGAGTCTAGCAACAACACTTCACACAAATCGCGAGTCGCAGGACTGCAATAGACCTTGCCAGAAAAGCCATTTTTGACTAGCAGTGGCAAGTAGCCACTGTGATCTATATGCGCGTGAGTTAAGACCACTGCATCCACTATTTTTGGATCTATGGGTAGCTCGACCCAATTCCTTAGGCGCAATTGCTTAAGACCTTGAAACAAACCGCAATCTATCATGATGCGTCTTGTAGAACCGTCTGCTGCTTCATGGCTGAGCAAGTACTTGGATCCGGTCACGGTGCCGGTAGCACCTAGAAAACTTAATTGCATGATAGACCTTTTGCTATGGATGGTCTGAGGCGCATATTAAGTGGCGATATTAATCGTACGCCACTTTACTTTTTGCCAGGGCCGGGTTGGTGGAAAAATACTTCTTAATGCCATTTAAAATAGAGGCGCAGAGCTGTTCTTGGTAAGCCTCGTCGTTTAAGCGACGCTCCTCTTCAGGGTTGCTAATGAACGCAGTCTCTATCAATATGGATGGAATATCGGGTGATTTCAATACCGCAAACGAAGCCTGCTCTACCCTTCTAGCATGCAAGGTGTTAATTTCACCAATCTCACCCAACACAGCTTTGCCTAATTTCAAGCTGTCGTTAATGGTCGCCGTTTGCGATAAATCCAGCAAGGTCCTGGCCAGGATTGGATCTTTATCATTCAAACTTACCCCGCCTATGAGATCCGATTCGTTCTCTTTTTTAGCCAAGTACCTAGCGCTGGCGCTGGTTGCTCCTCGTTCTGACAGCGCAAAAACCGAAGATCCCCTGGCCGACTGTTTGGTGAAAGCATCGGCGTGTATGGACACAAATAAATCGGCTTGCATGCTCCTGGCTTTAACAACCCGGCCATGCAATGGAATAAAGTAGTCACCATCCCGCGTTAATACAGCGTGCATATTGGGTTCAGCATCGATTTGTTGCTTGAGTTTTTTAGCCACCATTAAAGTGATGTCCTTCTCTCGACTGCCACTTGCACCAAGTGCACCGGGATCCTCGCCACCATGCCCAGCATCAATCGCCACCACAATTTGCCTGCCGGTTTTTTTAATTTCAACTGGCCAGGTTTTTAGTACCGGCCCTTCAGTGGCGGCTGGCAGCGTTTCGCTAAGCGCTGCAGCAACAACGCTAGCAGGCTCTGCTAGTACTGGCTCCACGCTGGCCACTGGCGGCAATTCTGCGGGTACCACAGGCGTAGCAGCGGCTTGTGTTTTGCTAACATCTCGCTCTGCCACCATGGCCATCAATGGGTCTAGCGCTGGGTACACATCCAACACCAAACGGTATTTGTAGGCTCCGGTTGGCGTTAAGGTAAAGGCATTCGGCTTAGCTGCCACCTTTAAATCAACCACCAAGCGTATGCCTTGCTGGAAGTTAGCGCTGCGTATCTGCTTAATATAAGGGTCGCTGGCCAGCACTTTATCAGCCAGGGATTTCACGGCCTGATTGAGCTCAATGTTGTCTATGTCCAACACCACTCTGTCTGGATTTTGCATATAGCTCATTTTATAGCTGAATGCCGAGTTGGCTTCAAGGGTAATGCGGGTATAGTCCTGCGCAGGCCAAACGCGGACAGCATTAACTGAATTGGCCGCTTGCACGGCATGGCATAGGCCCAGTAGCAATAGTGCTATGCCAAATAAGTAAGGTTTTAGCTTAAGCATGATTTAATGTTGATATCGCTTGCAAACATTGTTTTCCCAATGGCGTGTAGGCCATAACGCGTACATGCCGGCCTAATAAATTGGCTAACATTTTAACGTCAAAAACAATTTCCAGGTCGGGCCGATTTAAACAATTTTTGGCTTTACCTGGCCATTCAATTAAGCACACACTGCCCTCATTAAAGTGTTCGCGAAATCCGGAGTACTCCCACTCTTCCTCATCATTAAATCGGTACAAATCAAAATGGCATAACTGGACTGGGGTTTGGTCTGCCAATTCGACGGGATATAACTCCAACAAGGTGTAGGTCGGGCTTTTAACTTTACCAACAAACCCTAACGCGCGAAGTAAGCCACGCACCAATGTAGTTTTACCGACACCAAGATCGCCTTGCAAATACACGGTTAAATTGGGACGCAAAGCTTTGGCTAACAAGGCGCCGAATGCCAAGGTGGCTGCCTCATCGGGCAAATCAAGTGTAAAATCAATACTCATGATAGACCAACCTACTTTACTAGCGCTCGCCCAAGACATTAAACGCTGGGGCATGGCGCTGGGTTTTAATCAGATCGGCATCACCGACACGGACTTGCAAGAGGCCGAAGCACATCATCAAGCTTGGATTGCTAAAGGCTTTCATGGTGAGATGGATTATATGGCAAAACACGGGCTGAAGCGAAGTCGCCCTGAAGAATTAGTACCGAAAACCCTAAGCGTCATCTCCGCTCGCCTGGATTATTTGCCAGCCAATGCCTTAGCCAGCAACGAGGCGTTAGACGATAACTCAAAAGCCTTTATATCCCGCTACGCCTTAGCACGCGATTACCATAAAGTGATGCGTAAAAAACTGCAAAAACTGAGCGATAAAATTGCTGACGCCTTGGCCCAGTTGGATAATACGGACTTCGCTTACCGGGTATTTACCGACAGCGCACCGGTAATGGAAGTGGCCTTAGCAGAGAAAGCCGGCATGGGATGGCGCGGCAAACACACTTTACTCATTAACAAAGACCATGGCTCTTGGTTCTTTTTAGGCGAGATCTACACCAACCTACCCTTGCCGCTAGACGATAAAGCCAGCAACCATTGCGGGACATGCGACAACTGCATAGCCGTGTGTCCTACCCAAGCAATCGTTGCGCCCTACCAAGTCGACGCCAGGCGCTGCATATCCTACTTAACCATAGAACTAAAAGGCAGCATACCGCTGGAATTTCGACCCTTGATAGGCAACCGTGTGTATGGCTGCGATGACTGTCAACTGGCTTGCCCATGGAATAAATTTGCCGAAATTAGCCATGAGCCGGATTTTGTCATCAAGCACGGCCTGGATGACATAGCTTTGCTAGCTTGCTTTACTTGGACGGAAAATGAATTTAACAGCAAGCTGTCTGGCAGCGCCATATACCGCATAGGCTACAAGCAATGGTTGCGCAATATTGCCGTCGGTTTAGGTAATGCCAAGACCAGCCCAGAAATCATACAGGCCTTGCAGGTGCGCGCGAATGATGAATCGCCCGTGTTACGAGAGCATGTCAAATGGGCCTTAGCGCAACACCTCAATTAGCCCTATCAATCGTCTGCGCTGGAGCCAATTTTGTGTATGCTTAAATCCGCGCCATCAAACTCTTCTTCTTGGCTCAAGCGTATGCCCATCAGCATTTTTAATACGCCGTAGACTAAAGCCCCACCGACCAATGCAATGATTACACCTAAGCCCGTGCCTAGTATCTGCGCCATTAAACTGATGCCACCTAGGCCACCCAAGGCAGTTGCACCAAATACACCGACAGCAACTCCACCCCAAGCACCGCATAAACCGTGCAATGGCCACACACCTAATACGTCATCAATTTTCAAACGATTTTGCGTTAAATTAAAGGCCCAAACGAACAAGGCGCCAGCCACTAGACCGGTCGCCAAGGCCCCCAAGGGATGCATAAGGTCGGAACCCGCACAAACGGCCACCAAGCCCGCAAGTGGTCCATTGTGCACAAAGCCAGGGTCGTTTTTACCCACAATTAAAGCCGCCAAAGTGCCACCCACTAAAGCCATCAAGGAATTGACTGCCACCAAACCGGAGATGCCTTGTATGGCTTGCGCTGACATCACGTTAAAGCCAAACCAGCCCACAGTGAGTATCCAAGCACCCAAGGCCAAGAATGGGATATTGGACGGCGGGTAGGCGTGCAACCTGCCGTCTTTAGCGTAACGGCCATTGCGTGCGCCTAACAAGATCACGGCAGCCAAAGCTATCCAACCACCCATGGCATGCACCACCACAGAACCGGCAAAATCGTGAAATTTAGCACCGTAATTCAGTAGCAGCCAATCTTGAAAACCATAGTGGTTATTCCAAGCGATGCCCTCGAAAAACGGGTAAACAAAACCCACCAAGGCAAACGTGGCAGCTAACTGCGGATTGAATTTAGCACGCTCGGCTATGCCGCCTGAAACGATGGCCGGGATGGCCGCAGCAAAGGTAAGCAAGAAAAAGAATTTAACCAAATCGTAGCCATTTTTTGCCGCCAGCACTTCTGCCCCACTAAAAAAATTTACGCCATAAGCGATGCTGTAGCCTATGAAGAAATAGGCCACGGTAGACACGGAAAAGTCCACCATGATTTTCACCAAGGCGTTCACTTGGTTTTTCTTACGCACTGTCCCCACCTCTAAAAAGGCGAAACCAGCATGCATGGCAAGCACCATAATGGCGCCTAACAATACAAATAAAACATCACTTGCTGAGACTAAAGTTTCCATTTTTAAGCTTCTCCAGTATTTTTTATGAAAGATTACTAAGCAAATAGCGCGCCAACCATTAAGTAACTGTTTTTCAATAACTACCCCTTGATATGATGATATTTTATGCACAAATTTAGTGCGCGTGCTTTCTTAAAGCACTATAACAGTGCTTAGTTCAACACTTTACAAGCCAGGTCCATGGCGACATACTGCGGTACTAATCATAAAATGGATCCAATTAAATGGAATTAGTATTGATGTTGGCCTTAGTGCTAGCAGCTTGGTTCTGGCTGGACAGCCTGGGTAAGCGAGAGCGAGCCATACTGCTAGGCACCGAATTGGCTGCACGGTATTCGCTGCAATTATTGGATGAAACAGTGGCGTGTAATAAGTTGTGGCTCAGCCGCAATACACGCGGCCATGTGCAATTCCTAAGACGCTACGAATTTGACGTTAGCGCCAACGGGCTAGATCGCTTACATTGCGAACTTGAGCTCCTTGGTGACAGACTCCACACTTGGCACATCCCGCCTTACCAGCAATAAGCAAGTTCAGAAAAAGCCCATAACACGCGCACGTTCTTTGGAATGCACGGGCGCGATGTTAAAATGCCTACATGAAAAAAAATCAAGACAGTTTGCAGCGCTTCATCTTTGAAAGCAGCCCGGTACGAGGTAATTTGGTTAACCTTAGCCTGACCTTACAAATGGCACTAAATAAACAAAATTTGCCAAAGAGATTAAGGCAATCCTTGGGCGAATTGATGGCAGCAAGCGCCTTACTGTCAGCCACACTAAAAATGAACGGCAGCATAGTCTTGCAAATTCAGAGCAAAGGCGCACTAAAACTTTTGGTGGTAGAGTGCACCTCCGATGCCGACACCCCGCTTCGGATGCGCGCCACAGCCAAGTGGACAGGCGACATAGATGAACAGCAGAATGTTTTTGACTTAATCTCGCAAGGCCAATTCATCATCACGCTGGATCCAAAAGACGGCAACCAAGCGCATCAAGGCATAGTGCCATTAGAAGGCGATAACATTGCCACCCTATTGGAAAACTACATGTTGCGCTCAGAGCAGATTGATACGCGAATTTGGCTGTGTTGTGATGGTGAAACGGCAGCTGGCATGTTATTGCAAAAATTACCCGAAACCATGAACCAGACCACCGTGCAGCAAGACGACGATATTTGGAACCGTGTAGGCCATTTAGCCAGCACAGTAACGCATGATGAGCTATTAAACTTGCCAGCAGAAACTTTGTTGACCAGGCTATTTCACGAGGAAGACGTGCGCCTTTTTACGGCCAGCAACACGCAATTTTATTGCAGTTGCAGCCGTGATAGCGTGGCCGGCATGTTACGCATGTTAGGTGATGAAGAGTTGCAAAACATACTGGCAGAACAAGGTCAGATAGAGGTTAATTGCGATTTTTGTAATGCCTATTACGCTTTTGATAAAGTCGATGCCACGCAGTTTTTAATGGCCAACGTGGATGCGTCAAGCCCAGCCAAAGTGCATTAATGCTCAGCTTGCTGTCGCTTGCGTTCAAATAAACAAACCGCCGCGGCGGCGGCGGCATTTAAGGATTCAACCCGGCCTAACTGCCCTTGTGCCATCGGAATGGTGATGCGCTTCTTGGCAGCAGTCATGGTTTGCTTACGTAAGCCAGCACCTTCATTCCCAAACACAAACGCGCAAGCTGATCGCAAGTCTTGGCTGTACAAAGACTCCCCCTCCATGGCCGCGGCATAACTAGTCCCGTCAAAACCTTCCAGCTCAGCCATCAGGTCAGCTCGCGTCTGTATGGGCAAAACGAATTGTGCGCCCTGCCCACCGCGTAGAGCTTTAGGCGACCAAGGATCAGTGCAACTGCTGCTCAAATAAACCGCATCCACACCAGCCGCAGCGGCAGTGCGCAGCATGCTGCCCAAATTACCTGGATCTTGAATGTCTTCCAGCATCAATACAAAATTGGGCTGCACTGGCAAAGCCATATCAGGAATGCTCACCAAGGCTAAGATGCCTGTTGCACTGATCACTGGGCTCAATTCCGCAAACATCAAGGTGGGCAACATAATGGTGTCCACATGCTCCAAGGATTGAATTAAGCCAGTGGCTTCAACGCTGCTTTGGCCCTCCGGAATAATCACTGTAGTCGGCTCACCAAAAGCGGCCATGTAATCTTCAATAAGGTGCACGCCGTCCAGCAAGGTCAAGCCCTCGCTGCGCCGCTCACGGGCGTTGTCGGCCAATCTTTTTAGCTGCTTAAAAACCGGATTATCACGTGAAACGATGTGCTTAAAAGCCATACAGTGGTCACCTATTACGCTAGAAAAAAGCGCCTGCGTACGCGTTAGCCACGTAGCACAAGCGCCGTCTGTTTGCATGTGGATTACTTTTGTTTAAGTTTTAAATTCGCGGCTATGCGCAAGCGCAAGGCGTTCAATTTAATAAAGCCGCCTGCATCTTTTTGATCGTATGCGCCTTTATCGTCTTCAAAAGTAGCGATGGTGGAGTCAAACAAGGAGTTAGTGTCGCTGTCACGGCCAGTCACAATCACATTGCCTTTATACAACTTAACGCGCACCCAGCCATTCACTTCAGTTTGGGTATGGTCTATCAAGGTTTGGATAGCAATCCGCTCCGGGCTCCACCAATAGCCGTTATAAATCATGCTGGCATAACGTGGCATTAAGTCATCTTTTAAGTGCGCCACTTCACGATCTAAGGTAATGGACTCGATAGCACGGTGTGCTTTTAACAGTATGGTCCCACCTGGCGTTTCATAGCAGCCACGTGACTTCATGCCCACGTAACGATTTTCCACTAGGTCCTGACGGCCAATGCCATGTTTTCCACCCATTGCATTCAGCTGTGCCAGTAGCTCATGCGGCTGCATGGCCTCGCCATTCAAACTCACTGGGTCGCCATTCACGTACTCAATGTCTAAATACTCAGCCGCATCTGGTGCTTTTTCAGGGCTAACGCTCCAGCGCCACATGGACTCTTCCGCTTCTGCCGCCGGGTCTTCCAGATGACGGCCTTCGTAGGAAATATGCAATAAATTGGCATCCATGCTGTATGGGCTACCACCTTGCTTATGCTTCATGTCTACCGAGATCCCGTGCTTTTCTGCATACGCCATCAATTTTTCACGGCTTAGCAGATCCCACTCACGCCATGGTGCAATGATGTGGATATTGGGATTTAAGGCGTAAGCACCCAATTCAAAACGCACTTGATCGTTTCCCTTGCCGGTTGCGCCATGTGAAATAGCATCGGCATTGGTTTCTCTAGCAATTTCAATCAAGCGCTTGGCTATCAATGGTCGCGCAATTGAGGTGCCCAATAAGTATTCACCTTCATACACGGTGTTGGCTCTAAACATAGGAAAAACGAAGTCACGCACAAACTCTTCACGTAAATCATCGATATAAATCTCTTTAACGCCAGCCGCTTTAGCTTTGGCTCTGGCCGGCTCTAACTCTTCACCTTGACCTAAGTCAGCAGTAAACGTCACCACTTCGCATTGGTATTCGTCTTGCAACCACTTAAGAATAACCGAAGTATCCAAGCCACCTGAGTAAGCTAAGACGACTTTCTTAATGTTCTTTTTCACTGAGCTCATTGCTACACTTTTCCTAATAATAAATATTCCATTAATGCTTTTTGCACATGCAAGCGATTCTCTGCCTCATCCCAAACCACGGATTGACGACCATCAATTACCTCAGCAGACACTTCTTCACCGCGGTGAGCCGGCAAACAATGCATGAACAGGGCATCCTTGGCAGCCACGGCCATCATGTCGCCATCCACTTGCCAATCGACAAAGTCCCGCAAACGCTCTTCATTTTCTGCTTCAAACCCCATGCTTGTCCATACGTCGGTGGTCACCAAATGAGCGCCGCGCGCCGCATCCATGGGGTCGGCAAACACTTCAAAATGGTTGTTGCCGTATAAATTGGCTCGTTCAGGCTCCACTTCATAGCCCGGTGGCGTGGAAACATGCACATTAAAATCCAACACTTCTGCCGCTTGCAGCCAGGTATTGCATACGTTATTGCTGTCGCCTATCCAAGCCACGGTCTTACCTTGGATGGAACCACGGTGCTCGATGAAGGTAAAAATGTCGGCCAAAATTTGGCAGGGATGGTATTCATTGGTCAAGCCATTAACTACCGGCACGCGAGAATTAAGGGCAAAACGCTCAATAATTTCCTGCTCAAACGTCCGTATCATGACGATATCGCTCATACGCGAAATGACTTGTGCCGCATCTTCCACTGGCTCACCACGACCCAATTGCGAATCACGGGTATTGAGATAAATGGCCGAGCCACCTAATTGTTGCATACCGGCTTCAAACGATAATCGCGTCCGTGTGCTGGCTTTTTCAAATATCATCACCAAGGTACGGTCTTGCAAAGGCCAGTATTGTTGATAGGCCTTGAATTGGCTTTTAATGATGCGTGTTCGCTCAAATACATAGAGCAACTCTTCGCGAGATAAATCATTAAATTGTAAAAAATGTTTTATTGCCATAATTGTTTACCGCTTTAATTCCAAAATGCATAGCTTGAAATAAAGGAAGCTATTTTTAACTTAATTGAAGCAAATATCATTCTAATTAATTGTTTATAAATGTTTTTATTACAGCAGACAAGCGCTTAACCAAGTCTTGCGCTTCATCTTCGTTAATGACCAAAGGGGGTAATAAACGCACCACCTTGTCTGCCGTGACATTGATTAACAACTTGGCTTCTAATGCCATTTTAACCAGCTCAGCGCATGGCCTATCCAGTTCTATCCCTATCATCAAGCCGGCATTACGCACGACTTTGACGGCTGGGGTATGTGCAAATTCGGCCTGAAAACCCGATCTAATTAAGTCGCCCATTTGTTCTGCGTTGGCACACAAGCCTTCTTGCTCTATGGCGTGCAAGGTGGCTAACCCAGCGGCACAAGCCAGTGGGTTGCCACCAAAGGTTGAACCATGTTTACCATAGACAAACACCTCTGCGGCTTTTCCTCTGGCTAAGCATGCGCCTATAGGCACACCCGAACCCAAGCCTTTAGCCAAACTCATGACGTCCGGCATGATGGCTGTATGCTGATAAGCAAACCAAGTGCCAGTTCGGCCTACGCCAGTTTGCACTTCGTCAAGCATCAACAACCAGCCGTGTGCATCACAAATCTGCCGCAATGTTTCCAAATAAGCACCGCTGTCCTTAGGGATGTTGATGCCGCCTTCGCCCTGCACCGGTTCAACCAAGATGGCCACCACGTTAGGATTGCTACTGGCCACTTGTTTAACGGCGTCAACATCATCGTAAGGCACGCGAATAAAACCGCTGACCAAGGGCTCAAAACCGGCTTGGACTTTACGGTTGCCAGTGGCCGATAAAGTCGCCATGGTGCGACCATGAAAAGACTTGTCCATGACGATAATTTCTGGGTTGCTGATGCCTTTGTTATGCCCGTAAAGCTTAGCTAGCTTGATACTGGCTTCATTGGCTTCGCAACCGGAGTTACAAAAAAACACCTTATCCATGCCGGAAATAGCGCACAACTTATCCGCTAGCGCTTCTTGCTCGGCAACGTGATAATAATTGGAGACATGGATGAGCTTGGCCGCCTGCGCACTGATGGCTTGCACCAATTTAGGGTGTGCATGACCCAAGCCATTCACCGCAACACCGGCCAAGGCATCCAGGTATTTTTCTCCGGCCGTATCCCAAAGCCAAATGCCTTCGCCTTTAGTGAAGGTAACGGGCTGACGCATATACGTGTTCATTAAATGATCTGACATAGCACTCTTTAATAAAAATTAACCCAAAACAATAATGAAAAACGGCGACCAATGCCGCCGCTGGGACTGAAGTGAGTGGATTTGGCATGTAAACCATGCCTGCATTTACAATCAGCTACAGTTGCATCAAACAAGCTGACTTTGCTTTTATAAATACACTTGAAATAATATGTGTGAGATTATCTGAAAACCCTATAATTGGCAAGTCTAGCAAGCTGGCTAGCACATTAAAAACAGTGGCTTAGCGCAAAAACCCATGCAAAAAAATAAGTATTTTCGATTAAACAGTCCTCAACTACCTAATTTGGGCAGTTTATGGATGTTAGTGGCTGCGCTTGGTTTTGCTGTGATGGGTGCTTTAGTTAAGTTGGGTGCGGAAAAATTCAGCAGCAGCGAGCTGGTGTTTTACCGTTCGCTGTTTGGATTAATCGCCATCTACATCTATTTGCGCAGCCAAAACTTGAGCTTAGCCACCCCGGTGCTTTTTAAGCAAATGTCCCGCGCGGTGGTAGGCTTTGCGTCCTTGGTTTTGTTTTTTTATGCCATTGCCCACCTACCCCTAGCAACGGCCATCACCCTCAATTACACCTCGCCTTTATTTTTGGCCATGCTGTCCCCATTTTTACTGCAGGAGCGCCTGAAGAAAACGTTAATCGTCGCCCTCGTCCTAGGCTTTGCCGGCGTCAGCTTACTGCTTAAACCCACTTTAACTAGCGAAGACGGCCTAGCCGGCAGTTTGGGTCTACTGTCTGGGCTTGGAGCGGCATGGGCTTATGTGCACGTCAAACAATTGGGGCAGCTAAAGGAACCGGACACACGCACAGTATTTTATTTCACGCTAGTATCCACCCTAATGGCTGGCACATGGATGCTGGTGGCGCCACAGATGCAACGATTAGACGGCATGCCGTCATTGCTGTTTAGTGACTTTCATCCCTTGCTCTGGCAGGATGTGCCTGTGCTAATGGGATTGGGGGCTACGGCCACGGCCGCTCAATTAGCCATGACGCGCGCTTACCGAACCGGGGACACCTTGGTGGTGGCAAGCTTGGCTTACTCCACGGTGATCTTAGTGAGTTTATTTGGTGTCATTTTCTGGGGTGAACTTTTAAGCTTAAACGATGGCATAGCCATCGCGCTCATCGTGCTTAGTGGTCTAGTTAGCCTGCGTAGCAAGCCGTTAGGTTAGGCTAGGCCTCTAACAGGCCGCTACGCATCGCAATTAAGGCAATCTCAGCCGAATTGTTAGCGTTTAGTTTTTGTTTGATGTTGTAAAGATGGGTACCCACCGTACGTGGGCTTAAAAATAAGGTTTCGGCAATTTCATTGGTGGCCTTACCCTTAGCCAACGCCATAAACACCTCAAACTCACGCGGCGACAACACGTCCACCGGATTTTGATCCCCAGACAACTGTTGAATGGCCATTTGCTGAGCTACGCCGGCTTCTAGGTATTTTTTACCGCTGGCCACCACCCGTATGGCTTTGATCATTTCTTCAGCGGCACTACGCTTAGTTAAATAACCCATGGCGCCCGCGTTAAGAACCCGCTTAGGGTGGACTGAATCTTCGTGGGCGGACAGCACCAGAATTTTTGCAGCATGGTCTTTGGCCAAAATCCGCTCTATCGCCTCCAAGCCCCCTATGCCAGGCATGGTAATGTCCATCACCACCACGTTGGGTTTAAATTCCATGTAACGCTGTATGGCTTGCTCGCCGCTTTCAGCTTCGCATACCACCTTAATTTCCGCATCGGTTTCCAATAGCATTTTAAAACCCATACGCACTACGGCATGGTCGTCCACCAACATCACATGAATAACACTCATTGTTTTACCCGTTAATTAAATGCGGCCTAAGTTGACCGTGGAATGGTGATATGGATTGCCGTACCTTGATTCGGTTCAGAAACCAAGTTAAAACTTCCGTGAAATCCTTGCACTCGCTCACGTATGCCTAGCAAACCAAAATGCTGGGTTTGATCGACTGCCGCGAGATTCATGCCCAGCCCATTGTCTTTAATAATCAAACTCAACTCAGCCTTAAGCCCAGACAAAGCCACCTCTATGCTGGTCGCTTGCGCATGTTTTAAAGCATTGTTGATGGACTCTTGAACGATGCGGTAAATGTTGATATTCAAACTTTCGCCTAAAACGTCCAAATGGCCGCTCAACTTTAAGTCAAAGCGCACGTTGGCATGCGATTTCCGCCAATAATTGATGGCATCACGCAAGGTTTCAGACAAGCCTAAGTTATCCAGGGCACCAGGGCGCAACTGCCGTATGATGCTGTGCATGCCCTCGTATATTTGATTGGCCGCAGACACTATGGTTTGCGCATTAGCGGCGATGTCCGGTGATTTTTCTTTGGCCTTATTGGCAATGGCCACCGCAAAGGTCTTGATGGCCGTCACGTACTGGCCAAGCTCATCATGCAATTCCCTAGCCAAGCTGCGTCGCTCGTCTTCTATGTGGGCTTGTATCAACTGCGTTAATTGGCGATTTTCTTCTAACTGCCGCTCCATCGCCAAGGACTCAGCCATGCGATTTAGGCTATGGCCTATGCGATTGAATTCCGGCAAAGCAAACGTGGGCAAACGCGTAGTCAAGTCACCCCGCTCCATGCGGTTAATCGACGCCAATATCGGCTTAATCGGCTTAAGCGAATGACTTAATAATGCGTACACCATTAAATTCAGCAAGATAAAGAAAAACAAACCCACCCACATCAACTGCCTAAAGCCTGACCAGGCTTCGCGTATGGATCCAGCCGCACTGGATGAAACCACCAACGTGCCATAGCGTATTTTGCGTTCCACCGTCTCCACTGGCGGCTGGACCAATTTAGCGAACCAAGACGGCGCGTGAACGTCAGTTTTGTAGCTTGAAGACGGCGATACGTAAAGCAAATTACCGCTGATATCGTAAAGCTCTATGTGACTGCTGCGCACGTAACCCAAGGATTGCAAAAAGCTTTGCAACACCCTGTCGGTTTGGCCGTACTCTGGGTTGAGCGCCGAGCTCACGATGACCGTATCCAGCAACTGCACGGTCACCCGACTGGCGGCTTCAACGCGCTCCCTAATCGATGTGCGCGTGTCATTCACCAATATGCTGCCCACCACCAGTATGAATGCCAGCGACAGCAAGGTAATCAATAGATTTAATCGGAATTTTAAACTCATGTATTCGGCTAACTTTGCTTTCTTATTGGTCTTAGAACAGAATTTAGTTTAACAAGTTTATAGCAATAGCAACATAGTGATATTCACTAGAATAAAAAGCGTTTATCGCACTGCAAGCCAAGCGCTTAGGCAGCAAAGCGTGCGTGTAAATCGGTCAAATTTAAACTTTGCAATATCGCGTCCAATCGAGCTTGCGCATTCTTGCGCGGCTGACCGGTGTATTTGGCAATGATTAATTCATTTTTCATGGAATGCTCCCAGCCAACCAACTCGGTCACGGTCACCTGGTAGCCAGCGGCTTCTAGCTGCAAGCAGCGCAAGACATTGGTGAGTTGGCTGCCAAACTCACGGGTATGGATAGGATGACGCCAAATCTCACTTAGTGGCGTTAAGCCAAAGCTTTCGTTTTTGTGCAAGCGCAAAGCTTCCGCCACTTCTGCTTGACAGCACGGCACCAAGACCATGTAGCTAGCCTGCTTACTTAAGCCAAAGCGTATGGCATCATCGGTCGCCGTATTGCAGGCATGCAAGGCCGTGACCATGTCTACCTTAGCTGGCAAGGTGGGTGAGCTTATCGATTCAGCCACGGTTAAATGCTGAAAATTCATACGCTGGAATTGCAAATCTGCCGCTAAACTTTTTGATTGCGCGACCAATTCTGCCCTAGTCTCTATGCCTATCACTTGGCCGGCCTGCAGCTGCTTCAAAAGCAAATCATACAAAATAAAACCCAGGTAAGACTTACCCGCACCATGGTCGACGATGACGGGCTGATCGTTGCGCAATAGCGCTTCCTTAAACAAAGGCTCTATGAAATTCACCAAGTGGTAGACCTGTTTGAGCTTACGCCGACTGTCTTGATTGAGCTTGCCATCACGCGTAAGTATGTGCAGCGCTTTAAGCAAATCTACGGATTGGTTAGGACGAATTTCAGCCGGCGTGGTCATGGCCGTTATTTTAAGGCAAAAAGGCGATAAACACCGCAGCCGCAGATAAAAAGGGCAATTACAGCGCCTAATGTTAAAATGCAGCCTATCTTTTTGGATTTAGCCAATAGGCGAGCGCTTAATGGCGCATAGTTTTTTTATTTTTAGAGGTGTTAGATGGCGATTCAGTGGTATCCGGGGCACATGACCCAAGCGCGCAAAAAAGCCGAAGAAACCATGGAATTCACCGACATCGTGATTGAGGTGCTGGATGCCCGCGTGCCTGCGGCCAGCCACAATCCCATGATAGATGAAATGCGTCTGTTTCGTCAGCGCCCTCAACTCAAAATTCTCAACAAAGCCGATTTAGCCGACCCAGTCGCCACCCAAGCCTGGCTTAATTATTTTAATAGTCAGCCCAATACCAAAGCGGTCGCCCTGTCCTGCAAAAAACCAGGCGATGCCAATAAAATCCCTAAGCACTGCCTGGCGCTTACACCTCACCGTGGCACGCATTTAAAGCCATTACGCATGCTGATCATGGGCATACCCAATGTCGGCAAATCCACCCTGATGAACGCGCTATTAAATCGACGCGTGGCTAAAGTGGGGGATGAGCCCGCCGTCACCAAGAGCCAACAACGCTTTGATTTATCTGAAACCATGAGCATCACCGACACCCCAGGCATGATGTGGCCAAAAATTCAATTCGAATCCGACGGCTACATGCTAGCCGCTAGTCATGCCATAGGCCGTAATGCCGTGATAGACGAAGACGTGGCGCTATTTTTGGCCGACAACCTGCTAAAGTCTTACCCTGCCCTACTTAACGCACGTTACAAACTGGACACCATGAAACACAATGGCGCGATGTTGGATGTCAGTAAAATGGATGGCGTGGATTTATTGGAAGCCATCGCAAAAAGACGATCCTATAAGCGGCATGACGGCTTGTGGGACAAGGAAAAAACGGCAGTGGCTTTTCTGACGGATTACCGCAGTGGCGCCATAGGTCGCATCAGTTTAGAAACACCCAGCAGTCGTGACTTAATGATGCAAGACAGCCTGCCAGTGGCTGAAGCCAGCCCAAGTGCGAATACAGACAGCAGCGATTAAATGTCTTTTTTTTGCAATTGCTGACTAAACGCCAACTCCAATTTACTCACGCGTTTTACTATTTGCGGCCCGTAGCCATTCACCCAAGTCACAAACGCATCCATGGCCAAGGGCTCGGATAAACGGGTGGTATTGCCCAAGCCATCGCCTAACAGCAAACAAAACAAGCCGCCACTGGTCATGCTCATGGAATAAAGTGGGTTGTCACTGCGACGCTTGAGTCTGTCGATAGCGGCGCTGGCTTTTGTGGATCGCATGCTTAATTCCTTGCTAGGTTTTATTTGGGATTTTTAATTATGGCATGCTTTAGGCATTCCTCGGGCGAACTTAAGTTTAGGTAGCTAGTTAGCCCCTTAATCGCTAAAATCTCAGCCTGCCCGATTACCTACACCCAACCATTTCAACTACCGCATGCCAAACAGCCTTAACTCACCACAACGCGAAGCAGTCAAATACCTGGACGGTCCTTTACTGGTGCTGGCAGGGGCAGGCAGCGGCAAAACTCGCGTCATCACCCAAAAAATCAGCTACCTCATCGACGAAGCAGGCTATGCCCCCAAAGAAATAGCCGCCATCACTTTCACCAATAAAGCCGCACGGGAAATGCAAGAACGGGTGGGCAAGCTGATGCAAGGCAAGAGCACCAAAGGCCTTACTATTGCCACTTTTCACTCCCTAGGCTTGCAAATACTGCGGGCTGAAGCGGCATTGTTGGGTTACAAGCCGCAGTTTTCCATACTGGACTCCTCGGATAGCTACAAAATCGTGGCGGATATTTTAGCTACCACAGACAAGCAATTGGTGCGCAAAACCCAGTGGCAAATCTCCGCCTGGAAAAACGCCTTCATCAATGCCGACCAAGCCAAAGCGCAGGCCGACGAAGAGCTCAGCCACGCGGCCGCCAAAGTCTACCAACTGTACCAACAAACGCTCAAAGCATACCAAGCGGTGGATTTTGATGATTTAATCAAGTTGCCGGTCGAACTGTTTGAACAAGAGGAAAGCGCGCTCAATAAATGGCAGCGCAAATTGCAATACTTACTGATAGACGAATACCAAGACACCAACGCCTGCCAATACAAGCTGGTTAAAATGCTCACCGGCCTGCGTGGTCAATTCACCGCGGTGGGCGACGACGACCAAGCCATCTACGGTTGGCGCGGCGCAGATGTGGAAAACCTGCGCCAACTCACCGATGACTTTAGTAAATTAAAGGTCATTAAATTAGAGCAAAACTACCGCTCCACCGTGCGTATATTAAGGGCTGCCAACCAAGTCATTAGCCACAACCCGAAATTATTTGATAAGAAATTGTGGAGCGATTTAGGCACTGGCGATTTAATTCAGGTGTCGGCCGCCATGAGCGAAGAAGCCGAAGCCGAAGCTGTCATCATGAAAATACAAGCGCACAAATTTGAGCACAGAACCAAATTTTTAGATTACGCCATTTTATACAGAGGCAACCACCAAGCGCGCATCTTTGAACAGCAATTACGCAACCATAAAATTCCCTACACGGTGTCGGGTGGGCAGTCATTTTTTGATAAAGCCGAAATTAAAGACCTGGTCAGTTACTTACGTCTGATAGCCAACGAAGACGACGATCCAGCCTTTATACGCGCCGCCACCACCCCGAAAAAAGGCATAGGTAATACCACGCTGGAGCGCTTAGGTGAATTTGCCAGTGCACATAAAATCTCCTTGTTTGCCGCGGCCTTTGAAGCCGACTTTCAAAGTGACGTGGGCGCTAAACAATTGGATGATTTGCTTAACTTTTGCGCCTACATCAACAAATTGCAGCAAAGATCGGTGCGCGACCCCGCGAATGAGGTCTTAGACGACTTACTCAATACCATACAATACGAAGCTTTTTTATACGACAGTGAGGAGCCGCGTGCCGCCGAAAGCAAATGGGCCAATGTCTTGGACTTTGTAGGCTGGCTAAGCAAAAAAGGCGAGGCCAATACTGAATACGGCAACGAAGCCGAGGCTAAGAACCTGCTGGAGCTCACGCAAATGGTGTCCTTAATGAGCATGCTAGAAGGTCAAGATGGCGGCGAAGTAGACGCGGTCAAGCTGTCCACCTTACACGCCGCCAAAGGCTTGGAGTTTGGCCATGTGTTTTTGATAGGCGTGGAAGAAGGCATACTGCCGCACCGAGAAAGCGTCGATTTAGCCACGCTAGACCCAACTAAAATCGAAGAAGAACGCCGCTTGATGTACGTAGGCATTACCCGCGCACAAAAATCTTTAAACATATCTTGGTGTAAAAAACGTAAACGCGCAGGTGAAATGGAGTTGTGTGAGCCCAGTCGTTTCATCGCCGAACTGCCTAAAGACGACGTGCGCCATTTTGGCAACCCCTTTAACGATCCAGAAATCAGCAAAGAGTTTGGCAAATCCAAAATGGCCAACATCAAGGCCATGCTGGCCAATAAGTAATTCCTGCCATGCACAGCGATGGCCTCGGTTATAATGCAG
>JAIQBT010000030.1 GCA_020035195.1 Methylotenera sp. | reverse complement strand
CTCACCCGCCGTTTGGCCTATGTTGGTGCGGCGTATGGCGACCGTGACTATCTCTGCTCCGCTGGCGTCTATGGCGGCGCGTGTTTGCTGAAAATCTTGGTATTTGCCGGTGCCTAACAATAAACGGGATTGGTAGGTTTTATCTGCAATTTTTAATAAATCTGACACGGTTGTATCCTTAAAGGGTTGACTAGGCAGGCATTGGTGTTGATGCGGCTGGATTAGCCCCCACCCACTGCGCCTACAATTTCCAATTGATCGCCTGTTGCCAATGGCGTAGTAGCAAACTGACTGCGAGGCACAATTTCACCATTGCGTTCTATGGCCAAGCGTTTGCCTGCTAAATCAAGCGCAAGGACAAGCTCTGCCAGGGTCAGTTGGTCGACAGCAAAATCGCGCGCCTTCCCGTTGATGGTCAGTTGCATGGGCGGTATTTATTGGATAATTTAAAGTACCATTTTACGAAAATAATGGGGCCCTTAGCAAACCTTATCTCAGCTATTTGGTAGCCACGACTTAGGCATCCAAAATTGCTGTATGCGTTGTACAATAGCTAAAAATTTTGTTGGCGGCTTGAGCCTGGTTTGGCTTAAGCTCGCTGTAATTTGACTCGCCTTTTTCTAGAAAGCCCATCATGAATCTTCAAAGTGACATTGCTGACATTAATACGCCTACCGGTGTTATGCGTACCTATATTCATCGTCCACTGAATAAAGCGAAGCCTAATCAGACTTACCCAACGGTGTTGTTCTATTCGGAAATTTTTCAGCAAACCGGGCCTATAGAGAGTGCCGCTAAAATTATGGCCAGCCACGGTTACGTGGTGTTGGTGCCTGAGGTGTTTCATGAGCTCAATCCCATAGGCACGGTGTTGGCCTATGACGACGCTGGTCGCGATAAGGGCAATGCCGATAAAGCGGCCAAAGATGTGCAAGGCTACGACACGGATAACGAAGCGATGATTGCTTTTGTAAAGCAGCAAGCTTGGTACGACGGCAACATTGGTGCCATGGGATTTTGCATAGGCGGTCATTTAGCCTTCCGTGCGGCTTTGCAGCCTGAGATTAAAAGCACGGCTTGTTTTTATGCCACCGATTTGCACGCGCTGACCATCCCCAATAAACCCGGTCAACACAGCATGGAAAGGCTGGCCGATATTAAAGGTGAGTTGTTGTTGATTTGGGGTAAGCAAGACACCCACATTCCAACCGCCGGACGCCGCCAGGTGTACGACAAAATGACTGAAGCGAATTTGTTGTTCACTTGGCATGAGTTTAATGCGCAGCACGCTTTCATGCGCGATGGCGATGAGCGCTACGATGCGCAAACGGCGCTATTGTGTTATCAGTTGGCGCTTAATTTATTTAGTCGCACCCTTTAATTTTTGCCATACAAACCCTATATTAGGGTTTGTATGGCAGGCCAATGGTTTGCATTGGTAGCCGGCCTTTTTTATGCATAGGAGTCAGGTATGAAACGCATCATTTATTTTTTAGTGACTAATTTGGCCATCGTTTTAGTGCTTTCTATCACCATGCGCTTGTTAGGTGTGGAGCCTTATTTAAATGCCAATGGCTTGGATTTAGGTAATTTATTGACCTTCGCTGCCATCATGGGTTTTGGCGGCGCCTTTATTTCATTAGCCATGTCGAAGTGGTCTGCCAAACGGATGTCCGGTGCCGTGGTGATTACGGAAGCAAAAACATTAACCGAAATTTGGCTAATGAAAACCGTGGGCGTGCAAGCGGAGATAGCCGGCATAAAAATGCCTGAGGTCGCGGTATTCGATTCACCCGAAGTGAATGCTTTTGCGACGGGCATGACGAAAAACAGCGCCTTGGTGGCCGTGTCCAGCGGTTTGCTTAACGCCATGAGCAAAGACGAAGCCGAGGCCGTGCTGGCGCATGAAGTGTCGCACATCGCCAACGGTGACATGGTGACCCTGACTTTGATACAAGGCGTGGTGAATACCTTTGTCATGTTCTTCTCGCGCGTCATAGGCTACACCGTGGACAAAGTGATTTTTAAAACGGAAAAAGGCACTGGCCCAGCATTCTTTATTACCATGATTATCGCGGAGCTATTGCTAGGTGTGCTGGCTACGATGGTGGTGATGTGGTTTTCGCGTCAACGCGAATTCCGTGCGGATGCAGGTGCGGCGCGTTTATCCAGCGCTAATAAAATGATAGCCGCCTTGCAGCGTTTGCAAGCTGTGCATGAGCCTAGCGTATTACCTAAACAAATGGTGGCATCGGGTATAGCCGGCGGCAATGCAAACTGGACCAGCCTGTTTGCCAGCCACCCAAGCTTGAGCGCGCGTATAGATGCTTTGCGTGGCTAAAGAGCTTGTCGGGCTGAAGCCCGACCTAAAATATAAAGAGCTAGCAACCAGCTATGTCACCTTTAGGTCTGGCTTAGCCCGATAAGCAACAAGTCAGCTAGGCGGTATGGCAGAGCTGTAGGTCGGGCTTCAGCCCGACTAATTAGAAGCAAAACAAGCTGAGCTAAGCAATAAAAAAGGGGCAGATTCTGCCCCTTTTTTATTTGGTCTATGCTGGATCTTAAATTTCCAACTGTGGACGGCTGGCTTCTGGCCAATCCAAGTGGTAGAACTGACCACGCGCTTGATCCACACGCTCGTAAGTGTGTGCACCGAAGTAATCGCGTTGACCTTGTAACAAGTTGGCTGGTAAGACCGCACTGCGGTAGCCGTCGTAATAGGCCATCGCTGCTGCAAAGCCTTGCGCAGGGATGCCGTTAGTTACTGCTAGGGCAATCACTTTACGCCAGCCTGCTTGACCTTCGTTCATCGCATTGGTGAAGTAGGGATCCAACATCAAGTTTTTCAAGCGTGAGTTTAATGCATAAGCATCGGTAATTTTTTGCAAGAAGCGCGCGCGGATAATGCAACCACCACGCCAAATTTGTGCAATTTCACCGAAGTTAAGTTTCCAGTTATACGCCACTTGCGCTTTGTCTATTAGTTGGAAGCCTTGTGCGTAAGCGCAGATTTTTGAGCAATACAAAGCGTTTTTAATCGCATCAATGATGGCTTTTTTGTCCGTCTCGATTTTGATCGCTGGGCCTTTTAAGATTTTGCTCGCTTCAACGCGCTCGTCTTTCAAGCTGGACAGTGCGCGGGCATAAACTGCCGCAGCAATGGCGTTAGCGGGTGCGCCTAATTCTAGCGCATTGGCTGCAGTCCATTGACCTGTGCCTTTTTGACCGGCTGTATCCAAGATTTTGTCGACCAAGAAGCCTGGGCCCATTGGGTCTTTTTGTTGCAAGATGTCAGCGGTAATTTCGATCAAGAAGCTGGACAATTCGCCTTTGTTCCACTCTTCAAATACTTTACCGATTTCATCAGCTGGCATGCCGAGCAAGTTTTTCATCAACCAGTATGCTTCGCAAATTAATTGCATGTCGATGTATTCAATGCCGTTGTGCACCATTTTTACGTAGTGACCGGCACCGTCTGGGCCTATGTATTCTGCGCAAGAGAATCCACCTACCACTGGTTTGCCAGGTTTACCACCTTCCATAGGCTCGCCGGTAACGGCGTCCACTTTAGCGGCAATATCACGCCAGATAGGCTCTAAACTGGCCCATGCTTTGCGTGTGCCTGAAGGCATTAATGAGGGGCCGAAGCGTGCGCCAGTTTCGCCGCCAGATACGCCAGAACCAATAAAGTCTATGCCTTTAACGGCCAATTCTTTTTCACGGCGTATGGTGTCTGTCCACAATGAGTTGCCGCCGTCGATGATGATGTCGCCTTGCTCTAAGAAAGGTAACAAAGCATTGATAGTCACGTCTGTTGCGCTGCCGGCTTTGACCAATAAGATGATTTTGCGAGGGCGTTTGATGCTTAGTACAAAGGAAGCTAAATCGGCATGACCAATGACGCGCTCAGCAGACGGCTCATTTTTTTTGCATTCTTCAATGAAGTTCACCATTTTTTTTGAGTCGCGGTTATAGACCGCAATGGTGTAGCCGTGATCGGCAATATTTAGGGCTAAATTTTGGCCCATAACAGCTAGGCCAACTAGGCCAATATCAGCATTTTTTGTAGACATTTATCTTCTCTTTTGGAGTTGTTTAATGGAAAGGGTGTTTTTGTAGGCAAGATTATAAAACTTAATGGACCATTAAGTTATGAAATATCGCTTAAATTTTGATTTTATTTTGTGAAAAAGCGATTTTTGCGGGTCGCGTGAAAAGCGCTATGAATCCTAGCTGAACGGATTTTAGTAATCGTTACTTCTGCCAGTGGAATAGCCAAGTGGCACGTCATTTTGCCACTCGTCACAGCCAGCACAGCGGTGATCGCGCATGGTAGGACAAAGGACCAGTTGGCCATGCCCGCAAAATTTGCATTTATCAGGCGGGTGCTTATTGGTTTTATGGTGTGTTGCATGATGCTCGGTGGCGACTTTTGCACTGCCTAAACCGTATTTATTATCCATGGCTATCTCCACAGTTAATGCCGTATTTGAGCTACAAAATTACGCCAATTTTTGGTTGCACGCAAGCGATTTTAATGGCCGTGGCGGCTTACGAAGTATTAGCTGTCTTTAGTGTGGCCAGCGCGAGTTAATCTATCTAAAACGGCAGTCCATTCTGCCGTCTCGGGTGGCAACTCTATCAGTAATCGGTCTGGCTTAAGGTCGTCCAAGGCGTGCAAAGTGCCGTATAACTTCTCTGCCACTTCTGCGGGCACGCTATTCAACACCACCGTATGGCAATCGGGTTGTGCGCCTGGACCCATGATCAAGGCGGCGCAGCTAAGGCCGCTTTGCTGCAAGTGCTCACTGGCCAAAATTAGGCTGGCTCGGTCTTTAAACAAAGCCATGGCTGTGCGCGGTGAATAGTGCAGATCATGTTGGCCAGGCGCTTTAGGGGTGGGGGCAGCTAATGCGCTATTGTTGCCTAGCGTCTGTTGAGGCTGGCCAACGACGCGACTAATGTCTGCTTCACTGATCATGCCGGGCCGCAACAGATTCCAAGTGCCGTCTGCGCTGACGCTGACTATGCTGGATTCTATGCCCACCTGACAGGCGCCACCGTCTAACACCGGCATGCTGGACCCTAAGCCTGCTTCTACATGGGCGGCGGTGGTCGGACTGAGCTGGGTGAATAAATTGGCTGAGGGCGCGGCCACACTCAATTGACTAAGCTTCAATAAGGCCAGCGCTAGTGGATGGTTAGGGACGCGCAGCGCAATAGTGGACTCGCCACCCCTTACCACCTTTGATACATGGGTTTGTGCTGGCAAAATTAAGGTGAGGGGTCCTGGCCAAAATGCTTTGGCCAGCTTGACTGCGGTGTCAGGAAAAACGCTGGCCCAATTTTGGACTTGCGCCATATCACTGATGTGCACTATCAGCGGATGATCGGCCGGACGTTGTTTGGCGCTAAAAATTTTAGCCAAGGCTAGGTCATTGCTGGCATCTGCAGCAAGGCCATATACCGTTTCGGTAGGGATGGCGACCAGCTCACCTTGCTTCAGTTTGCTTGCGGCTTGTTCTAAGCTTATGCGCATAAAATTTAAGGCTAATTTCGAAAAAAGCTATTTTACTACTTAAGCCAGTTTCCCATAACAAATGCCTAGCTATACGCTAAAATAACGCACCTTAATCACGATAGAAAGTCACCATGAGTAACGCTGCCAATAATAAAATCTTAGTAGAAAGCAATCCTGATCAAGCGCGTTTAGACGCATTAAATGTCGCAAAATGGCCAACTTGGCAAAAAGAAGTGTCGGTATTTCCTTGGACTTTTCCTGAACAAGAAATTGCTTACATACTGGCTGGTGAATGCGTGATTACGCCTACTGGTGGCAAACCCGTTCGTTTTGCTAAAGGCGATTTGGTCACCTTTCCAGCTGGCATGACCGCCACATGGGAAGTAAAGCAAGCCTTGCATAAACATTACAAATTGGATGGCAACATGCTTAGCCAAACCTTTAGGCGCATTAAGGCGGCTCTGAAGTTAGCCTAGGCAGGGCTTTGAATGGGAGGTGTTAGTGCGCCTAATCTATAGCGGCAGAGTCACACTAGGTCAATGACGACTCATCGGCGAGTGCTTTTAATGCATACGCTTACTGCCTTATTCACTGCACTAACCCGCCCATTTTAACCACAAAGTCATCACATCACTTGATCCATGAATATATTTACCTTACATAACCACGCTTTTCTTAAGCTGCTGATTTTTCGTGTGCTGATGGTGCTGGCTTATCAAATGATGGCGGTGGCCGTGGGTTGGCACATCTATGAAATTACCCACGATACCTTGGCTTTGGGTTTGATTGGTTTGGCCGAGGCCATACCCTACTTTGCTTGCGCCCTGTTTGCCGGTCATGCAGTCGACCATTTTTACTCGCGACGTTTTTTTGGCGCTGTCTCTGCCCTGACCTTGGCCATCAATGCCTTTACCCTGACTTTGTTAGCCATGGGTATCATAGGCAGCAGCGAGAATGCACATTTATGGATTTATGGCTCCATCATGTTAACTGGCATAGAACGCGCGTTTATTGCGCCGAGTTACAGTACCTTGTTTGCCTTGATATTGCCCCGCGACGCCTACAATCGGGCTTCTGGTATCAGCAGTTCAGTCTTCCAAGCCGGCTTAATTGTAGGGCCGGCTATCGGTGGTTTGTTGGTGGGGTTTGCTAGCAAGGCCGCGGCCTATGGGCTGGCCACGGGTTTTTGTTTAGGTGCCGCCGTGGCCATGTGGTCCATTAAAATAAAAGAACCATCCCCTGCGGCAGACAGCCCCCCTATTTTTACCAGCATAGGCCAAGGCCTGCGTTTTGTTTACAGCAACCAGATTGTTTTTAGCGCCTTATCCTTGGACATGTTTGCTGTGTTGTTTGGCGGTGCGGTGGCCATGTTGCCGGCGTTCATTAGCGAGGTCTATCAAATGGGCCCGGAGGGCTTGGGCATTTTGCGTGCAGCGCCTGCCGTTGGTGCCATCATGACCGGTTTGTGGTTAACGCGGCACCCCATTAATTACCATGCTGGCCGTTGGCTGTTGGGGGCGGTGGCGGGCTTTGGATTTAGCATCATAGGCTTTGCGCTTAGCAACTCGTATTGGGTAGCCGCCCTGCTATTACTAATGTCCGGTGTGTTTGATGGCATTTCGGTGGTGATGCGCACCAGCATATTGCAGTTGGCCACCCCCGATGCTATGCGTGGCCGAGTGTCGGCCATCAACGGTATTTTTATAGGCTCCTCCAATGAATTGGGCGCCTTTGAGTCTGGCTTAGCCGCTCGTCTCATGGGCTTGGTGCCATCGGTCTTGTTTGGCGGTGCCATGACACTTGCCGTGGTCGGGGTGACGGCTAAATTTGCACCTAAACTCAGGAAATTAGAATTGCATCAATTGGCTTAAATTTAGGCTTTATTTTTTGCTGGGCACAGGCGCTCTACCGGGAATAATGCCGCCACTGACCACCACCACTTTTTTGTCTTTTTTCGGTTTTTTGACTTCTTTGTTGCTGCGTTCTTGTCCTTTGGCCATCTGAGTACCCCTTAATAATTAGTAAATCCTTAGCAGCCCATCATAGGCTGATGGCTGAATATAGGTGGTTTATTTATTCTAGGTGCGGTGCTAGGGCAAAATTGCTATGATGGTTTTTGATTAATTAAGGTGTGCTTTAAATGAATACATACAGTGAAACTTCAGCAAGCGATTTGATCACTATGCTGAGTGATCGAGAGGTGTTGTTGGTCGATGTGCGCAATATCGACGAAGTGGTCCGCGGCATGATTGCCAATGCGGTGCATGTGCCTCTGGCCATGTTGCCCACCAAATTTGCCAGCTTGCCTAAGGCGACCACCACCGTTTTTTATTGCCACAGCGGTGTGCGCTCGGCCCATGCTGCCGCTTATGCTGCGGAGTTGGGCAGTAAGGATGTCTACAATTTAACGGGTGGTATTTTGGCTTGGGGCAGAGCCGGTTTGCCTTTTGTGGATTACAAGGCGGCATGATGGAATTTGCAAAAGAAGTCGATGCCCGCGGCTTGAATTGCCCACTGCCTATCTTGCGTTGCAAAAAAGGCCTGAGTGAAATTGAAGCGGCCCAGGTGTTAAAAGTGATGGCCACCGACAAGGGCGCGGTTAAAGACTTTAACGCCTTTTGCCAACAAACCGGTCACGAATTATTGCAGTTGGACACGGTGGATGCCGTCTTCACTTTTTACATTAAAAAACGCAGCACATAGTCTGCGTTGCTTAAGGGAGCGTGTTTATTTTAATTTAGCGAGCTGACTGAGCAGTTTTTCTAAATTCGCGCTAAATTCGGCTACCCGTGCTTTTTCTTGCGCCACCACCTCGGCTGGGGCTCTAGCCACAAAGCTATCGTTGTTTAGTTTGGCATTGGCTTTGTTGATTTCTGCCTCTAACCTAGCCACCTCTTTGCCTAAACGCTCTTTTTCCGCAGCCACGTCTATCTCTACTTTGAGCATCAATTTAAAGTCGTCAACCAACATCACGGGCGCGTCGGCGTCAGGTAAATCGCTCACGATGCTGACCTCTTCCAGTTTGGCCAAGGCCTTCAAATAAGGCGCGTAGCTGACAAGTTTATCCGCATCACCGGCCGCCACCAGTGGCACCCGCGCTGCTGGAGAAATGCTCATTTCGCCGCGTAAGCTGCGGCAGGCATCGACCATTTGTTTGAGTTGCGCCACCCAGGCTTCGGCATGCGCATCGATCTTGTCTGCCTGAGCTTTAGGGTAGGCTTCCAGCATGATGCTGGGGCCGTGTTTGTCTGTCATGGGCGCTATGGTTTGCCAAATCTCTTCGGTGATAAACGGCATGATGGGGTGCGCTAAACGCAACACTGTTTCCAGCACACGCAACAAAGTCCGGCGTGTGGCACGCTGTTCGGCTGCGTCACCTTGTTGAATTTGCACTTTGGCTAATTCCAAGTACCAATCGCAGTACTCATCCCAAACAAATTCATAGATGGCTTTGGCCGCTAAGTCGAAGCGGTAATCTTCAAACGCGCGTTCCACCTCGGCTTCCGTGCGCTGCAATAGGCTAACTATCCAGCGATCCGCGGAGGAGAATTTGCGGCCACCTTCACCGCAGGTGGCGGCATCAAAGCCGTTGTCTTGACCTTCAGTATTCATCAAGACAAAGCGTGTGGCATTCCATAGTTTATTGCAGAAATTGCGGTAGCCATCGCAGCGTTGCAAATCAAATTTGATGTCGCGGCCAGGTGAGGCTAAGGCGGCAAAGGTAAAGCGCAAAGCGTCTGTGCCATAAGCATTGATGCCGTTAGGGAATTCTTTACGCGTTTGCTTCTCAATTTTTGGCGCGCCTTTTGGGTTCATCAAGCCGGTGGTGCGTTTCTTGATTAAGTCGTCCAAGCTGATGCCGTCAATTAAATCGATGGGGTCCAGTACGTTGCCCTTGGATTTACTCATTTTTTGGCCTTCGGCATCGCGAATTAAGCCATGCACGTAGACGTGTTTGAAGGGGATTTTACCGGTGATGTGCGTGGTCATCATGACCATGCGCGCCACCCAAAAGAAGATGATGTCAAAGCCGGTAACCAAGACGCTGGATGGCAGGAATTGTTGCAAGGCAACATTGGCCGCATCTTTCTCGGCATCGCCGGTCCAGTCCAGGGTGGAGAATGGCCATAAGGCTGACGAATACCAGGTATCCAACACATCGTTATCACGGCTTAAATTGCCGCTGTAGCCATCTTTGGCCGCCAAGGCTTTAGCCTCGGTTTCATCATGCGCCACATAGACTTTGCCGTTATCGGCATACCAAGCGGGTATTTGATGGCCCCACCACAATTGGCGCGAAATACACCAATCTTGAATATTGTTTAACCATTGGTTATAGGTGTTAACCCAGTTTTCTGGGTAGAACTTAATCTCACCGCTGGCCACCACATCCAAGGCTTTTTGCGTAATGGATTTGCCGTCGGCGGCGGGCTTGCTCATGGCCACAAACCATTGGTCGGTAAGCATGGGTTCTATCACCACGCCAGTGCGGTCACCGCGCGGTACTTTTAATTTGTGTTTATCGGTTTTGACTAAATAGCCTTGCGCTTCTAAGTCGGCCACCACTTGTTTGCGTGCAGCAAAACGCTCTAGGCCTTGGTAGGCTGAAGGTGCGGTTTCATTGACATAGCCGGCTAAATTTAAAATGCCGATTAAGGGTAGTTGGTGGCGTTGGCCGACCGCGTAGTCATTGAAGTCATGGGCAGGCGTTACTTTCACCACGCCGGTACCAAATTCCATGTCTACATAATCGTCGGCAATAATCGGAATCTCACGCTGGCATAAAGGCAGTGTCACTTTTTGACCTATCAGCTTTTTATAGCGTGCATCGTCAGGGTGCACCATGACCGCCACATCGCCCAGCATGGTTTCAGGGCGGGTGGTGGCCACCGTCAAATGGCCTGATCCATCCGCCAGTGGGTAATTGATGTGCCACATGAAGCCGTCTTCTTCTTCCTGCACCACTTCCAAATCAGACACGGCCGTGCCTAGCTTGACGTCCCAATTGACCAAGCGTTTGCCGCGGTAAATTAGGCCTTCATTATATAAACGTACGAAACTCTCGGTCACCGTTTTATTCAAGCCAGCATCCATGGTGAAGCGTTCACGCGACCAATCCGGCGAGGTGCCTAAACGGCGCATTTGTTTGGTGATGGTGCCGCCGGAATACTCTTTCCATTCCCAGACTTTTTCTAAGAATTTTTCACGACCTAAATCGTGACGCGATACCCCTTGCGCATCCAGTTGGCGTTCCACCAAAATTTGCGTGGCGATGCCGGCGTGATCGGTACCCGGTTGCCAAAGGGTGTTGTCGCCGGCCATGCGGTGATAGCGTGTTAGCGCATCCATCAAGGTTTGGTTAAAACCGTGACCCATGTGCAAGGTGCCGGTGACGTTGGGCGGGGGCAGCAAAATACAAAAATTGCTTTGTTTGCCTTGATCTAAACCGGCCGCGTAATAACCGCGGCTTTCCCAAAATTGATACCAATGGCTTTCTATGGTTTTTGGGTCAAATGATTTAGCGAGCTCTTTAATCGCGGGTGCATTGAGCAGGGTAGTGTGAGTTGTCATGGCCGTATTTTATCACAGCCTAAGCGCAATTTATTGCGTGGCTAAGTGGGCTTAACACCACATACACGGCAGGCTGGGTCTGGGCTTAGCTTGATGGTGCGCCACTCCATGCTCAGTGCATCGAGCAAGAGTAAACGGCCTTGCAAACTCTCGCCTATGTCCATCAACACTTTCAGTGCTTCAGCGGCTTGGGTGGCGCCTATGATGCCCACCAATGGGGAAAAAACGCCGTTGCTGGCGCAACGCATGGCGTTGTCTTCGCCGCTGATTTCACTGCTGTCAGGAAACAAGCAGTGGTAACAGGGGCTGTTGCTGTTGCGCATGTCGTAAACGGTAATCTGCCCTTCAAAACCGATGGCTGCACCCGACACCAGTGGTTTTTTTAGGTCTACGCAAAGACGATTTAAACTGTAACGCGTGGCGAAATTATCGCTGCAATCGAGCACCACATCAGCTTTTTCAACTAATGCGGCCATGGTGGCTTCGTCGGCTTTTTCTTCTATGGCATGCACGGTGATTTCGGGGTTAATGCTCGCGATCGCCAGCTTAGCCGAGCGCGCTTTGTTCATGCCCACGCGTTCACCATTGTGAATAATTTGCCGTTGTAAATTGCTTACATCCACCGTATCAAAATCACAAATGCTTAATGTGCCAACCCCGCTAGCCGCCAAATACAAAGCGGCTGGTGAACCCAAGCCACCGGCGCCGACCACCAAGGCGTGGCTGTTGACCAGTTTCTCTTGTCCTTCGTAGCCGATTTGCGGCAAAAGCATGTGACGGCTGTAGCGTAATAGTTGGTTGTCGTTCATAAGTTCAAGCGTTATTTATTATTCTTAGCGATATATTAGTTAATAAAGTTAAGATAGCACATATAGGCTAATTTTTTTATCTAAGAGGTTTGCATGAAAATTTTATTAAAGAAAGTGGCTAACAGTTTGACCATTGCGGTCAGTGTGTTATTGGTGGGTGGCTTCCTTTATGTGTTGGCTAATCAGTTGCCTGTTGGCGATTTCATTTACAGCATGGCCTTTTGTTATTTGGCGATTGCGGTATTGAATTATTTGATTTTTGGCACGGCTAAATTGTGGCATAAGCCAGACGAGCCAAACTAATCGCTAGTAGCTGGAGCGTATGAAAATATCGCCGTCTGGCTTGAGGTCAAAGGCGATGCAAATCCGTTCTTCATTAGAATTGAACGGGATGGTGCGATGGAATAGCGACGATGGAAACAGCACAATGTCACCGACTTTAGGGCTGGCGATGCCGACCGGAAAGTTCGTGTGTTTTTGTGGGTAGTGGTCGCCATGCAGGCCGTATTCAAAGCAACCTTCTAGCGGGTCTTTTCGGTCTTTGGGTAAAACCAAATACACCGCGCCACTGATCCAACCCACCTCATGAATATGCCTATCCACATAACCGCCGCGGCGCAATCTGACGTACCAGGAGCTGGTGAATTCCAGTTCTTGCGGAAACGATTTAATTAATTCACAGTCGGCCCCGGCAAATTGTTTTTTGTAATTTAAAAACTCTTGCCTGACGATCTCACCTAATTTTCTAAATGACGCTTCTGGCCGTTTAAATAAATTGCCGGCGGATTGTTTGCCGTTGATGATCATGCCCTGTGCGCGCACTTCTATGGCGGTATTGTCTATGTCGCTAAGCAAGTCTTTGAGAAATTGGCTGTTAGGCTGCGCCAATTCTTCTATGCTTTTTTGGTACACGAAATCAAAGCCATTTTTGCAGAAGTTATACGGATCCTCTACCCCAAAATTGGTGGCATAGTGGCTGGATAAGGTGGCTAAAAGCGGCGCATTGTGTTTTTTCTGTGTGCGGATTAGGGTGTCCAATTTTGTTTTAAATGCATCAAAATGTTCGGCTTTGTAAGTGCAATACAAAGCACGCTCTTGCCAGTCGTCCAGTTGTGATTTTTCAAAATGGCTGACAGCTTCGTCGAAACGCCCAGCCAAGTATAGAAATTCACCCATGTTGTAGTTGGCACCTGGGTGATTTTGGTTAAGTTGCAAAGCATCCAAATAGCTTTTGATGGCGTCTTCCATATTGCCTTGATCGCGCAAGCATTCGCCCAAGTAATTGTGCGCATCGGTGTAATTAGGGAACAGCGCAATGGCGCGCTTGAAATGCGTAATCGCTTCGTCCAGCTTGCCTTCATCGCGCAAGGCCGTGCCCAAATTAAAATGCCCTCTGGCATCTTCGTTGATGCTTAATGCTTTGCGGTAATTCTCTATGGCTTCAGCCAACTTGCCTTGTTTTTGTAAGAGCGTGCCTAAATTGGCATAGGCTTCAAAGAATTGCGCTTGCATGGCGATGGTTTGCCGATAATGGCTTTCCGCTTCGCCTAGTTGACCTAGGTTGCTTAAAGCAATAGCTAAATTAAAGTGCAGCTCTGGGCTGGCTGGCTGTAGGGACAATGCTTTTTTATAGCTAACTACCGCGTCGGCATAGTGCATAAGGCCATCTTGGGCGATGCCCAGCACATGGTGCAAGATAAAGGCTTGCGGATAGCGCGACAGCAGTTTCTTTGCAGCGGCTTCGGTTTGGTCGAGTTTGCCTGCATTAAGCAGCATCAGCACTGGATTGATTTCCAGTTGGCTGGGTTGTGCCTGCATAGGGGTCGATTGTTTGGCCATACTTAAGATTATCGCTAGCTATATATAACGTGTGTTTATTTTAGAATAAAACTACTGATCGCGCATTTGTAATCGCGTGGCCAACTGGCGTAAAAATTTCATGGCCACTTTGGGTTCGTCCAGCAGCAGCGTTTCTATGTTCTCCGGGTAAATGGTAATGACATCGGCGTTGGCGGAGCTGACGACGGCATCGGCTATGGTTGGTAGGTTAGACAATAAAGCCATTTCGCCAAAATACTCGTCGGCGTCAACCGTGCGTATCACTTTGCTATCCCGTTTAAGCTGCACTTGGCCACTCACCAAGTAATGCAGGTTGCGGCTAGAGTCGCCTAGGCTAAATACCGCCTCGCCTCTTGCGTATGACTGGCCATAGTGTTGCATCAGGCTTTCTAAGTAATTGGCTTTAGCCTCGGCTGTTTGTTGCTTGGGCTGATCTGCAAACAAGGCTTTTAATATTAGCACGTCTTTTTTGCGTAAGGTGGCGACCAATTCCGTGCCAAGTAAAAAGACGGCGAAATTAAAGTACAGCCAAGTGATGGAAATAAACAGATTTTTCATGCTGCCGAAAATAGAACCGTAGGATTCATTTAAGGATAGAAATAAAGTGAAGGCAGGCCGCATGATTAACCACAGTACGGCGGTGAAGAATGCGCCTATAAATATATGTCTGGTAGCTAAGCGGGCTGGAAAGAAGGCGAAGTAAAAAGCCGCGATAAGCAAGGTGGTGAGAACTAAGGAGCCGATTGCGGCGACGCTGTCGTAAGCGAAGTAGGGCTGATTGCTAGATAAAAAGCCCATGACTTTTTCTAGCATTAGGCCGGCAAAGGTAAAGAAAAAAAACAGCAGCAACATGCCTACAACGGTGAGCAAATCTTTTAGCTTGCGCTGCAAAAAGGATGGCGCTTCCGCTAGGCTGGCTATGGTGTAGAAAGACGCGCGCATGGCGCTGGCCAATGGCGTGACGGCCCACAGCAAGACAAACAGCCCGGCGGCGCCCCAGGCAACTTTTTGCTGTGCCGTGTTGTATACCTCCAGCATAATGGAGCTGCTAAATTTTGGCAGCAAGTTACCCATAATAATGGCCAGTTTGACGGTGGCGTAGTCTGAGCTAAAGACCAATTGGCTGAGTAAAAAGAACAACAACAGCACCAATGGAATCAAGGCAAACATGGCGTAAAAAGACAGCGAGGCCGAGAGGCTTAAGGTGTTATGGCGCCTAAATGCATCGAGCATTTCGTAGGCGACAAACAGCGGGGTGTTATAGCGTTGCCTCGCATAGGCCGCGCGTGGCTTATGCATGGCATTGTGCAAGCCGGGAGCCAGCTTATTGTTCAAGATGCGCGGCAGGCTGGGTTTTTTCATGCTTAGCCTAGGGCTTTAAATTTTTCGGTTGCGGCCACCAGTGCGGAGGTGATGCCGGGTTCCATGGCGGAATGCCCAGCGTCTTCCACCACACGAAATTCAGCGTGGGGCATAGCACGGCTCAATTCCCAGGCCGTCACGGGTGGGCAAACCATGTCGTAGCGGCCTTGTATAATTTGCGTGGGGATGTGGCTTAAGCGTTGTTGCACTTGCCCTAGCAAGTCGGTTTTGCCGACAAAACAATCGTGCCTTATATAATGTATTTGTACCCGTGCTCGAGCGAGCTCAAGTTCCCCGTCTATGGTTTGTGTGGCGGGCGCTGGCCTTGGTAACAAGGCCATGATGCTACTTTCGTAGGCATTCCAAGCGATGGCGGCCGGCACATTGCGATTAGGGTCGTCGGAAAAAATACGTTGTTCATACGCGCTTAAAGGATCATGGCGTTCTTGAGGGTCAAGAAAGGCGCACAGGGCTTGCCAAGGTTCAGGGAAAAACGTTTGCACTTGCCCCAAGAACCATTGCAGTTCGCTGGCGCGACTCAAAAATATGCCGCGTAATATCAAGCCAGTGACTTTATCCGGATGTTGCACAGCATAGGCCAAGGCTAAAGTGCTGCCCCAAGAGCCACCAAAGACTAACCATTGGGCAATGCTTAAGTGCAGGCGTATGGCCTCCATGTCAGCGACTAAATCTGCCGTGGTGTTTTGTTCTGTGGCGCCGCGTGGCTGGCTGCGACCACAGCCGCGCTGATCAATTAATACAATGCGGTAGTGCGCCGGATCGAAAAATCGCCTCTGCGTAGGGTTGCAACCACTGCCTGGGCCGCCATGCACGAACACCACGGGCTGACCCTGCGGGTTGCCACAGATTTCGTAATATATTTGGTGTACATCCCCAACTTTTAGTAAATTTTCTTCAAAGACAGCCAATTCTGGATACAAATTGTAATTGTGGATTTGCGTCATGGTAAATTGGCTTTCTATATGATTATTAATGGATTTTTTTCAATTTTAGCATGGTCGTAAGGACTGCGTCGGCATTTAAAAAAACATATTTTCAGTAATTTACAATTAATTGTAAGTAAATTGTAACAAATGTATTGCAATTCATTTATGACTGGCTTATAGTTCTGGAACGCACATGAAAATGTGATGATAAGTAGACCCTGTTGAATATTAGCTTTAGCGATTGTCTCAACAAAGCCAATAATTAATTTTGGGTCTATTAAACCCTTAGTAGTACAACTTTGGAGATTAATATGCAAATCAACAAGATCAAATTAGCGCTAGGTTTAGTGGCTGGTTTATCAGTGGCTATGCCAATGGTAGCATCTGCAGCAGCTGACCAAGAAAAAGCAATGAAAGATTCAAACAACTGGTTGCACCCACGTGGTCAACACGACAATCAAGGTTACAGTAAATTAGCGCAGGTTAATAAAGGTAACGTTAAAGGCCTTAAAATGGCTTGGTCATTTGCAACCGGTGTAAACCGTGGTCACGAAGGCTCGCCTGTGATTATTGGTAACATGATGTATTTGCATACAGCATTCCCAAACAACGTTTACGCGCTTGACTTAAACGATAATCAAAAAATCGTTTGGTCTTACTTCCCAAAACAAGATCCATCAGTACAAGCTGTTTTATGTTGCGATAACGTAAACCGCGGTCTTGGCTACGGCGACGGTAAAATCTACCTTCAACAAAACGATGGTAACTTGGTTGCTTTAGACGCTAAAACTGGCGCTAAAGTATGGTCAACTTTAATCAACGATCCAAAAATGGGTGCTACTAACACTAACGCTCCACACGTAATTAAAGATAAAGTACTTACAGGTTGTTCAGGTGCTGAGTTCGGTGTTCGTTGCTTCATCGCAGCTTACAACTTAAAAGACGGTTCATTAGCATGGAAAGCATACTCAACAGGTCCTGATGCTGAAATGTTAATCGGTGCTGACTTCAACAAAGATACTCCTGAGTACAGCGCTTTATCAGTTTACCAAGACGTTAACGGTGGTAACAAACAAGGTGGTTCATTCAAAACAATTCCTAACGATCAATTGAAAATTGGCGAAAAAGAATTAGGTACACGTACATGGTTGAAACCACAAGCTGTTAAAGATGGTTGGCAACATGGTGGTGGCTCTGTATGGGGCTGGTGGCCGTATGATGCTCGCACAAACTTGGTTTACTACGGAACAGGTAACCCTTCAGTTTGGAACCCAGATGTACGTCCTGGCGATAACAAATGGTCTATGACTGTTTTTGCTCGTGACTTAGACACTGGCGTTGCAAAATGGGGCATGCAAATGACTCCACACGATGAGTGGGATTACGATGGTATTAACGAAGTAATCTTGTTCGACAAAGGTGGTAAAACATACGCATGGCACCATGACCGTAACGGTT
>JAIQBT010000052.1 GCA_020035195.1 Methylotenera sp. | reverse complement strand
AACCCAGCCATTGCTACCGTGACTTACCCAACCCAACCGGTCACTAAACGCATCGCTCACCCGGCCTCGCAATCGCACATTTTATTAGGCTACCCTGGCATCAAGCGTGGCGACCCGGATCTATTCCCTTTGTATTTGGGCAACTATATATTGGGTGGCGGTGGCTTTGTTTCTCGCCTAACTGAAGACGTGAGGGAGAAGCGCGGTTTGGTCTACAGCGTATACAGCTACTTCATGCCCATGGCCGAGTTGGGCGCTTTTCAGATTGGCTTGCAAACTAAAAAAGAGCAAGCGGATGAGGCTTTGCAATTGGTTAACAGCACCTTGGCTAACTTCTTAGATAAAGGTGTGACCGAGGCGGAATTAAAAGCGGCCAAGGCCAATGTCATCGGTGGTTTTCCCATGCGCATAGACAGTAATAGCAAAATCCTCGACTACTTGGCAGTGATAGGCTTTTATAAATTGCCGCTCAATTACCTGGACGAGTACAACAGCAAAGTGGCCAGCGTCACGGCGGCGCAAATTAAAGACGCGTTTAATCGGCGCTTAAAACCAGAAAATTTTGTCACGGTGATTGTAGGCGCCCCCAATACTCAGTAATATCGGCCTCGTGCAATCTTGCACGCTATGCATAACAACGCATTCACAAGGCTGGAATTTACGCGGTGGCAAAAACAGCAGCAAAAAATCTCAACACGGTGCGCATCAACGCCGGCCTATGGCGCAGTCGGCTCATTAAATTTCCGGATGCCGAAGGCCTGCGACCCACGCCTGAAAGGGTCAGGCAAACCGTGTTCAATTGGTTGGGGCAAGATCTAACAGGACTGCGTTGCCTGGACTTGTTTGCCGGCACAGGGGTGATGGGCTTTGAGGCCTTATCACGAGGTGCAACAGCCGTCACTTTGGTGGAAAAATCCAGCCTGGCTTGCGCCGCCTTGCAAGGCAATAAAACCCTATTAAACAGCACGGCGGCCAGCGTCTTGCAACAAGATGCCATGCAGTTTTTAGCGAAAAATACCCAGCCGTTTCAATTGATATTCCTTGATCCTCCCTACAACCACGGCTGGCTGGCTAAAGTATTGCCACTATTGGCTGCGCATTTACACGCAGACGGTACAGTCTATGTGGAAGCGGAGTTCGCCTTGGATGAGCATGAGCAAGCCAGCAGTCAGCCGTTCTTGGTGGGCTGGCAAGTGGTCAAGCAAAGCAAAGCGGGTAATGTTTTTTATCATCTGTTAAAATTAGCCAAAAATGAATAGGTGACATGATGTCTAAAAATCGAATTGCAATTTACCCCGGTACCTTTGACCCCATCACCTTGGGCCACGAGGACGTGGTTAGGCGTGCCGCTGATTTATTCGATCAAGTGATTGTGGCGGTGGCCGATAGTACCAATAAACACACTTTATTCAGTTTGCAAGAACGCGTGGCCATGGCGCAAGGCGTGTTTAGCCACGCCAGCAATATCAAGGTAGTCGGCTTTAGCGGCTTGCTCATGCAGTTTGTGCAAGACCAAGGCGCAAAAATGGTCATACGTGGCCTGCGCGCGGCCTCGGATTTTGAATACGAATTTCAGTTGGCCGGCATGAACCGCAAGCTATACCCACAATTTGAAACCTTGTTTTTAACCCCATCGGAACAATTCATGTTTATCTCATCGAGCTTGGTGCGCGAAGTCGCGGTGCTAGGTGGCGATGTGCAAGCCTTCTTATCGCAAACCGTGAACGATGCGATTAAGCAAAAATTAGGTAACTGATTTTGGCCTTAATGATTACCGATGAGTGCATTAATTGCGACGTGTGCGAGCCTGCCTGCCCCAACACGGCCATTTACCAGGGCGAACTTATCTACGAAATCAACTCCGATTTATGCACCGAATGCGTGGGCCACTACGATAAACCGCAATGCCAAGAAGTCTGTCCCATCGATTGCATACCCTTCAACCCAGACGTGGTTGAAACCAAAGAACAGTTGCTCGTCAAATACCATCAATTAACCGCTGCTAAGGCTTAAAGGGTCGCTATGCGCATGCTACATACCATGCTCCGCGTTGGAAATATGGCGCGTTCAATCGAGTTTTATACCCAGGTGCTGGGCATGAAAGTGCTGCGCCAACACGATTTTCCTGAGGGTAAATTCAGCCTGGCCTTTGTAGGTTATGGCGATGAAGCCCAGCATACGGTGTTGGAGCTTACCTATAATTACGGTGTGGAAAGTTATGACATGGGCAAAGCCTACGGTCACATTGCCTTGGAAGTGGACGACGCGGCCCAAGCCTGCGAGTCCGTGCGCAAAGCCGGTGGCAAGGTGGTGCGTGAAGCAGGCCCCATGATGCATGGCACGACCGTGATTGCCTTTGTGGAAGATCCAGATGGCTACAAAGTGGAGTTCATCCAAGCCGGCACCTATTAAACATGGATGGCGGTTGGGTTTTATACCTGCTGGAATGCAAAAATGGCGCTTATTATGCCGGCATCACCAATGATTTAGAGGCCAGGTATGCCGCCCACCTTGCCGGAAAAGGCGCCAGGTATACCCGAGCCAACCCGCCCATCAAAATCCTAGCCAGCAAGGCTTACTTAAATCGCTCCGCCGCCAGCGTGGCCGAAGCGCAGTTAAAAAAATTACCCCGAGATAAAAAGTTGGTTTATTTTGCGTGATGACTTACTTAAAGCCGTGCGATTGGCCTTGGCCAATGACTGGCATGGCGCGCATGCCTTGGCGCAGCAATACCATGACCCTATGGCCAATTGGTTGCATGCGGTGTTGCATAAAATCGAAGGGGATGCTTGGAACAGCAAGTATTGGTATGCTAAAACGAATGGCATGGACTATGAGCGCTACGGCAATGCCAGAGAAGAGTTGCAGGCGATTGCTAAAGACTTGGACGCCTTAAATTAGACGCCGATATACGAAAAAAACCATCTCACCATGCATTGTGGCGAGATGGTTTAAAAATCAATCAAAAAAATCTTTCACTTTATTCATCCACGATTTATTGCGTGGGCTGTGTTTGCCTGAATCCGCTTGGGTGCTGGTTTCAAACTCGCGTAATAAGTCTTTTTGTTTTTCCGTTAATTTAACCGGTGTTTCAACCACCACGTGCACCATCAAGTCGCCGTGATCGGATTGACGTAGCGGTTTGATGCCTTTGCCGCGCAACCGGAATACCGCGCCGGTTTGGGTCTCGGCCGGTATTTTCATTTTGGCTGAGCCACCCAAGGTCGGCACTTCAATTTCGCCACCCAATGCGGCGGTGCTAAAGCTGATGGGCATTTCGCAATGTAAATTGCCGCCTTCGCGCTGGAAAATAGCGTGTTCTTTGAGGTGGATGACCACGTACAAATCACCGGTAGGGCCGCCGTTGACGCCGGCTTCGCCTTCGCCGCTTAGACGTATTCTGTCGCCTTCGTCCACCCCGGCGGGGATTTTCACGGACAAGGTTTTATTCTGCTTGGTGCGGCCTGCGCCATGGCAAGTTGGGCAAGGGTCTTTGACCATTTTGCCGTTGCCGTGGCATTTTGGACAGGTTTGTTGCACCGAGAAAAAGCCTTGTTGCATGCGCACTTGGCCATGGCCACCGCAGGTGGTGCAGCTGACCGGTTGTGTGCCTGGTCTAGCGCCTGAGCCATTGCAGGTTTCGCAAGTCGATTGCACTGGGATACGGATTTTAGTTTCCGTGCCTTTGGCGGCGTCCTCTAATGACACTTCCATGTTGTAGCGCAAATCGGCGCCACGGTAGACTTTATTGCCTTGACCGCCTGAACGACCGCCACCAAAAATGTCACCAAAGATGTCGCCAAAGGCATCACCAAAGCCTGCGCCACCGAAGCCACCTGCACCCGCGCCTTGCTCAACGCCGGCGTGACCGTATTGGTCATAAGCGGCGCGCTTTTGATCGTCGCTTAACATCTCGTAAGCTTCTTTGGCTTCCTTGAAGTTTTCTTCGGCTTTAGGGTTGTCTGGGTTGCGGTCAGGGTGATGTTTCATCGCTAATTTGCGATAAGACTTTTTGATGTCCTCAGCGCTGGCATCTTTGTTGAGGCCCAGTACTTCGTAATAATCTTTTTTGCTTGCCATAATGATAGTCGCTAGTTTTTAGTCGTTGGTCGGAAGTCGTTAGTGGGTAGCGAAAAAGTCGTTAGCACCGGGTAGGTGCTAACGACTCGTGACCACATACTAAGTATGACTTTATTTAGTCTTTTTTCACTTCCTCAAACTCCGCATCCACCACATCGCCGTCGACGGTTTTTTCGCCTTCTGGTTGCTGTGCAGATTCGGTATTGGCTTGGGCTTGTTGCTCTGCATAGACTTTCTCACCCAATTTTTGTGAGGCTTCGGTTAAGGCCGTGGTTTTCGCTTCAATGGCTTCTTTATCGTCCGATTGCAACACATCTTCCACGTCTTTAATGGCCGCTTCTATCGCTTCTTTTTCCGCGGCATCCAATTTGTCACCGTGCTCACTCAAGGATTTTTTCACAGAGTGCACCATGCCATCGGCGGCATTACGTACGTCCACCAATTCACGGTATTTTTTATCTTCGTCTGCGTATTTAATCGCGTCCTCTTCCATCTGTTGAATCTCAGCTTCGCTAAGGCCGCTGTTGGCTTTGATGGTGATTTTATTTTCTTTACCGGTGGCTTTGTCCTTGGCGCTCACGTGCAAAATGCCGTTAGCGTCGATGTCAAAGGTCACTTCAATTTGTGGCGCGCCACGTGGTGCTGGTGGAATGTCGCTCAAATTAAATTGGCCCAAGGATTTGTTGGCCGCCGCTTTTTCACGCTCACCTTGCAAGACTTGGATGGTCACTGCATTCTGGTTGTCATCTGCGGTAGAGAAAGTTTGCGATGCCTTGGTAGGAATCGTGGTATTTTTCTTAATCACTTTAGTCATCACGCCGCCCAAGGTTTCAATGCCTAGAGACAATGGGGTGACATCCAACAATAAGACGTCTTTTACGTCGCCCTGCAACACGCCGCCTTGAATGGCCGCACCGACCGCCACCGCTTCGTCTGGGTTGACGTCTTTGCGTGGCTCTTTACCAAAGATTTCTTTCACTTTTTCTTGCACTTTAGGCATGCGGCTTTGACCGCCCACTAAAATCACATCGGTGATGTCGTCTATGGACACGCCAGCGTCTTTAATAGCAGTGCGGCATGGAGCCATGGTGCGCTCGATCAGGTCTTCTACTAGAGACTCCAGTTTGCTGCGCGTGATTTTAACCACCAAATGTTTAGGGCCGGTAGCATCGGCAGTGATGTAAGGTAAATTCACTTCCGTTTGTGTGGCGCCAGACAATTCAATTTTTGCTTTTTCAGCCGCTTCTTTCAAGCGTTGTTTTGCCAACAAGTCGTTGCGTAAATCCAAGCCGCCGTTTTCTTTTTTGAACTCATCGGCCAAGAAATCAATTAAGCGGTTATCAAAGTCTTCGCCGCCTAGGAAGGTGTCACCGTTGGTCGACAACACTTCGAATTGGTGTTCGCCATCGATGCTGGAAATCTCAATGATGGACACGTCGAAAGTACCGCCGCCTAAGTCGTACACGGCAATTTTACGGTCACCTTCTTGTTTATCTAAACCAAAGGCTAAGGCCGCCGCAGTCGGTTCGTTAATGATGCGTTTTACATCCAAACCGGCAATCCGGCCTGCGTCTTTGGTGGCTTGGCGTTGGCTGTCGTTAAAGTAAGCAGGCACGGTAATCACGGCTTCGGTCACTTCTTCGCCCAAGTAATCTTCAGCGGTTTTTTTCATTTTGCGTAATACTTCGGCTGAGATTTGTGGTGGGGCCATTTTCACGCCACGCACTTCTACCCAAGCATCGCCATTGTCGGCTTTGGCTATGGTGTACGGCATTAAGCCTATGTCTTTTTGCACTTCTTTTTCGTCAAAACGGCGGCCAATTAAACGCTTAACCGCGTACAAAGTGTTCTTTGGGTTGGTTACCGCTTGGCGTTTTGCCGGTGCGCCGGCTAGGATCTCACCGTCTTCTTGGTAAGCAATAATGGAAGGCGTGGTGCGTGTGCCTTCGGAGTTTTCAATCACGCGCGGTTTGCCGCCTTCCATCACGGCTACGCATGAGTTTGTGGTGCCTAAGTCAATACCAATGATTTTTGCCATCTTCGTTTATTCCTTTTAAAATTTTTTGTTGGCCACGAATAGCACCGGTGTATTCCGTGTTGCTGTTAGGTGGCGAATTTATTGATGCATTTACAATGCGGTCTATTGTGTTTATTTCAAGTCTTTTTTAATTTTATCGGTGTTTATTTCTAGCTAAGCTTACTTAGCCACCATCACCAAAGCTGGACGCAAGACGCGATCGTTCAAGCTGTAGCCTTTTTGCAAGACGCTGGTCACCGTGTTCGGTTCGCCGCTGTTTTCCAACATGCTGATGGCTTGGTGTTTGTTAGGGTCAAATTTTTCGCCCAGCGGGTTAATCTCGCTAATGTTGAATTTATCAAACACCGAGGCTAATTGTTTTGCCGTCAGGTCAACGCCGTCTTTGTAGCTTTGCACTTCCGTCGCTTCTATGAGTAAGGCGGCATCCAAGCTGTCTTTCACTGCCAACAACTCGTTGGAGAATTTTTCTAAAGCAAATTTACGCGCTTTATCGATGTCGTCCATGGCGCGGCGGCGGATGTTTTCGCCCTCGGCTTTGATGTAAAGCACGGCGGCTTGGGCTTCAGCTAACTGCGCTTCCAATGCGGCAATGCGATCTTCTGGGCTAGCTTGAACGGCTTCCTCTGCCGTGGTTTCCGTTGTTGAGTGGTCGTTTGCGTTTTCAGTCATGGGGTGTTCCTGTCAATTTATAGCCGTTTAGTGTAAAGCGATGCGACATCAATGGGGATGGCTGACAAAATCTCAAGCGCGAAATTTATTTATTTTTAAATTATTTTAGTGAGGCGTAAAACAGGCGGGCTGCATTGCCCAGGCTAGCGCGATTAGTCGCGGGCTTTGTAACGGTCGTAGCCCCATAGGTATTGGCTGGGGCATTCCAAGATGGTGCGTTCAATTTCGCTGTTAAGCAGTCTGGGCGTGTCTATGCCGCCGTCGGCAATCGGTCGCACGTGGATGGCGTAGCCGCGGCCATACGCCAGCCTTTCACCAAACACCATGAGCACGTGTGCGCCCGTGGTTTTGGCTAATTTAGAAGCCAGCGTCATGGTGTAGGCGGGCCTGCCAAAAAAAGGTGCCCATTCGCCATCGCCTTCTTGCGGCGCTTGGTCAGGCAATATGCCTATCGCTTCCCCGCGTTGCAGGGCTTTTAATAGGTGTTTAACTCCTTGTGCATTGGCTTGCACCAAGCTGATTTTGCCGCGTTTGCGGCCCAAAGTCATGATGGGCAACATCCATGAGTGCCTGGGTGTGCGGAAGAGTATGGTGATGGGAAAGCGGTTGGCTACATAAAGTGAAGTGATTTCAAAGCAGCCTACGTGTGGGCTTAGGAAGATAATGCCTTTGCCGCTGGCTAAGCCTTGCTCTATGTGTTGCCAGCCATCAAAGCTTTTTACTAGGGCGGTTTGGCGCTGGTCACTGCGTAACCAGATGGACAAGCATTCTAATAAGGCTTTACCCGACTCGCCTATGCTGCGGCTTGCGGCTTGCTTAAATTCGGCCGGCTTGAGGTAGATACCGCTGGATTGCAAATTACCCGCGCTAATTCGGGCGTGTTGCAAGGATAAGGCTGAGCCCACCCAACCTAATAGCTTGCCTAGGCCGTGCACCACAGGCAGTGGCAGCAAGGCAAAAGCCGTCAGGAGCAAACGTAATAAATGAAAACTTAGGAAACGCATAAATGGATTATAGCGGAGTCTGGATTGAATCATGGCGATTCTTAAAAGCCCATGGCGGGATGCGGTTTTCTGGCCGCTAAGCCATCATTCGTTTGACGATAAGGCCTGCATTGAGGATAATTGAGGTAGTTAACAATCCTTATGGTCTTATAGAAAATGAAGCAATCTCATATAGAAGTGACCGAGCGTATTATTGAAAAAAGCCGGCCTACCCGCACTGCCTACTTAAACCGCATAGACGATATTGTGAACCGCCAACGTGGCGCCGATAGGTTGGGCTGCGCGAACGTGGCGCATGCGTTTGCGGCCATGCCGGCTAACGATAAGTTACGCGTGATCGTCGAAAAAGCCCCCAATATTGGTATCGTGACGGCTTACAATGAGATGCTTTCCGCGCATCAACCTTATGTAAATTATCCCGAAATCATACGCCAAGAGGCCAGCAAACACGGCGCTACCGTGCAAGTGGCCGGTGGCGTGCCCGCCATGTGCGACGGTATTACCCAAGGTGAGCCAGGCATGGAATTGTCTCTGTTCAGTCGCGACACCATCGCCATGAGCACCGCGATTGCCTTGTCACACGATGTGTTTGACGCCGCCTTGTTGTTGGGCGTGTGCGATAAAATCGTGCCAGGCTTGTTAATCGGCGCCTTGCAGTTCGGGCATTTACCCTGTGTGTTTGTGCCAGCGGGGCCGATGAGCACCGGCATAGACAACACGGCTAAATCCAAAGTGCGCGAGCAATACGCACAAGGTGAAGTAACCCGTAAAGAATTGTTGGCGTCTGAATCAGCGGCCTACCACGGTGCCGGCACCTGTACTTTCTACGGCACCGCCAACAGCAACCAAATGTTGATGGAAGCTATGGGCTTGCACGTGCCGGGCGCTGCTTTTATTCACCCGCACGATGGCATGCGCGATATGCTAACGCGAGAAGCGGTCAAGATGGTCTTGGCTAAAACCAAAAAAGAAAATTTCACCCCCATAGGCCGTTTGGTGGACGAACACGTGATCGTGAACGCCATGGTGGCCTTGTTGGCGACCGGCGGCTCGACTAACCATCTCATCCATTGGGTGGCCGTTGCTCGTGCAGCTGGCATCATGATCGATTGGACAGACTTTTACCACTTGGCTAAAACCACACCTTTATTGGCCAGTGTTTACCCGAACGGCAAAGCCGATGTGAACCAATTCCAAGATGCCGGTGGCCCAGCCTTTGTCATCCGTGAATTGATAGATGCCGGCTACATGTTCGCCGATGTGTTGACCGTTTCAAATGGCGGCCTACGTGATTACGCCAAGGCGCCCGCTAAAGAAAGCGAGCAATTGGTTTGGAGAGACTTGCCTAAAGAAAGTCCGGACGACAGCATAGTGCGCACAGCAGCAGCGCCGTTTGATGAGTCCGGTGGCTTGCGTTTGCTCAAAGGCAATTTAGGCCGCAGCGTGATTAAGATTTCCGCCGTGCCGCCCGATCGCCACATCATTGAAGCACCAGCCATCGTGTTTGATGCGCAAGAAGAATTGTTGGCCGCTTTTGATCGTGGGGAATTGGAAAAAGACTTCATAGCGGTGGTGCGTTTTCAAGGGCCAAAAGCCAATGGCATGCCAGAACTGCATAAATTAACCCCGCCCATGGCCGTGTTGCAAAACAAAGGCTTTAGGGTGGCGATTGTCACTGACGGTCGTATGAGTGGCGCCTCAGGTAAAATTCCTGCCGCCATCCATTTGAGCCCAGAAGCTTCTGCTGGTGGGCCATTGGCTAAGGTGCGTGACGGCGACATTATTCGCTTGAACGCCACGGTGGGTATGGTCAATGTCTTGGTGGATGAGGACGAATGGGCGGAACGTGAAGTGGCGGAATTGTCCGATAGCAAGCGTCACAGTAACGCCCATGGCTTTGGTCGCGAATTGTTTGGTGGCATGCGTAAAAATGTATTGTCGGCAGAAGAAGGCGCCATCACCTGGCTATAAAGCACACGAAAATTTAAATATTTATTCAATAGGTAAAAAGATGAACACATTAGATTTAGCCAATTACGGCCCCGTTATTCCAGTGATTGTTATTAACCGTGTTGAAGATGCTGTGCCCATGGCTAGCGCTTTACTGGAAGGCGGCATACGCGTGTTGGAAATTACCTTACGCACATCCTGCGCTTTAGCCGGCATGGAAGCGATTGCTAAAGCTTTGCCAGAAGCCATCATGGGCTCAGGCACGGTGCGAAATATCAAAGACGCGCAAGCGTCTAAAGATGCCGGTTGCCAATTCGCGGTGAGCCCTGGCTACACCAGTGAGTTAGGCTTAGCCGCGCGCAAAATGGGCTTGCCATTGTTGCCGGGTGTTTCTACCGGCTCTGAGATTATGATGGCCAATGCCGACGATTATTATTTCTTAAAATTATTCCCAGCCGTGGCCGTGGGTGGCATCAATTTGCTTAAAGGATTTTCTGGCCCGTTCGGTGACGTGAAGTTTTGCCCAACCGGTGGCGTGACAGTGGAAAGCGCACCGCAATTTCTAGCCTTGCCTAACGTGGTGGTTTGCGGCGGCACTTGGTTAACGCCAGCCGATGCTGTGGCTCGCGGCGATTGGGCACACATCACTAAATTGGCCAAAGAAGCCAGCGCAATTAAAGCCGCTTAATTTTTTCTGGTCTGTTATCGGGCTTTGCAATCTAGATCGGGTTCTAGGGCAAAGCCTTTTTTATGATACCTAGTTTAGGAATGCCTCTTGTCCCTTGATTTAACACAGTATAAAACCTTGGTTTTTGATTGCGATGGGGTGCTGCTCGATTCCAATGTGGTTAAAACGCAAGCCTATTTCCGCACCGCCAAAAATTTAGGCGCAAGCGATAGTCAAGCGCAAGCCTTGGTGGATTACCATGTGCGCTTAGGCGGCATATCGCGATACCACAAGTTTGATTATTATTTGCGAGAAATTGTCCAGCAAGCACCCACGCAAGCGGCCGTACAAGCCTTGCTGGATGAATTTTCCCGCGAGTTGGAAGTGGGTTTGTTGCATTGCCCGGTAGCGGAAGGCTTGACCGCATTGCGAGCCGCCACGCCGCATGCCAATTGGATGGTGTTGTCCGGTGGGGATCAAGAAGAAATTCGCCGATTGTTTGCCCTGCGCAATCTAGCGGGTCTGTTTGATGGTGGCTTGTTTGGCAGCCCGGACAATAAAGACACAGTCTTGGTTAGGGAATTGGCCAGTGGCAATGTGGCATTGCCGGCCTTGTTTATAGGCGACAGCCAGTACGATTACCAAGCCGCCAATCGTGCGGGTTTGGACTTTGTTTTCTTAAGTGATTGGACGGAAGTGGCCGATTGGCAAGGGTTTTGCCAAGCCAAGCAGATAAAAGTCTTAGCCAACCTGGCCGCGTTATTGGGCTAGATTTAACTTAAGGCTTAGCCTGGTTTCGCCAAGTTGTTTTGAATCGCTTGCGCACGGGCTTGGGTTAGCTTAGCGGCCGCCAGCGCGTCTTTTTCATTCCATTTTTTGCTCACCCAGCCTTGCAAGTTTTCCAAAACGATGTTGCTCATGGCCTCTATCCACAGCGGATTTTCATTCAGCGCAGGAATGTAGTGGTAGTCACCGCCACCGTGGCTTTGGAAAATATGCTTACCTTCCAGGGCGATTTCTTCTAAGGTCTCTAAGCAGTCGCTGCTAAAGCCTGGGCATACCACGTCTATGCGCGCTGTTTTGGCCGAACCTAAATCGGCCAAGGTGCTGGCTAAATAGGGTTTTAACCACTCCTGCTTGCCGAAGCGTGACTGAAACGCCACCGTGTATTGTGCTTTGTTTAATTCAAGAGCCTCGGCCAATAAACGGCCAGTTTTATGGCATAAGCAATGGTAAGGGTCACCATTGTTTAAGTGCGCTTCGGGTACGCCATGAAAGCTCATGACCAACATGCTGGGCTGGCCGTGCACTTGCCAATGCGCTTTGACGCTGGCGGCTAGGGCGGCAATGTAATCCGGGTGGTCGTGGTAGCTGCGTATGCTGCGTAGTGCCGGCTGGCTGCGGGTTTTTAACAAAATACGGTAGACCGCATCCATGGCCGAGGCCGTGCTGCTGGCCGCGTATTGTGGGTATAAAGGCAGCACCAAAATGCGGTCGCAATGTTGGGCGCGCAAGCTGTCCATGGCCGATTGCATGCTGGGGTTGCCGTAGCTCATGCCTAGCGCCACCGCAAACGGTGATTTGATTTTCTTGGCCAGCGCCTCGTTTAATAAGCGGCTTTGATTTTGCGCATGCACCAGCAAAGGCGAGCCGGCCGCTGTCCATACTTGCGCGTATTTTTCCGCCGATTTTTTTGGGCGTATGACCAAAATAATGCAATGCAGTATCCAGCACCAAATAAAGCGTGGAATTTCCACCACGCGCCTATCCATTAAAAATTGCTGTAAATACGGTCGTAATGCCTTGGCCGTGGGTGCGTCTGGGGTGCCTAAGTTGGCGAGTAATATGCCGACTTTGAGTTGGTCGCCGTGCGTGTAATTGGGTTCTTGGTTGAAGTAGGCCATGGCTAATCTCTTTAAAAAAGGCTGCTTAATTGCTGCTATTGAGTGCGTTGGACAGCAGTTTTGCCGTCACATCGACGATGGGTATTACCCGCTCGTAGGCCATGCGCGTCGGACCTATCACGCCCAAGGTGCCGACCACTTGGCCGTCGGCTTCATAAGGCGCGGTGATCATGCTGCATTCGTCTAGGGCTAGGTAACCGCTTTCCCCGCCTATGAAAATCTGTATGCCTTCTGCATGTTGGCTGTTATCCAGCAATTGCATCAGTGAAGTGCGTCGCTCAAACAACTCAAACAGCTTACGTAGACTGGTGACGTTGGTGGACAGTTCGTCGACTTGCAATAAATTTCGCTCGCCGGCAATGATGACGCCGTCTTTGTCCCCTTGGGTTTGACTGCTGCTAGCCGCTAGGGCCGCTGACATGAGGCGGTTCATGTCGCTTTGCATTTGCTGCAGTTCCTGATGCAAATTTTGTTGCACTTCTTCAAAGGTTTGCCCGGCGTAGTGGCTGTTGAAATAGTTGCTCGCTTGGGTCAGTTCGCTGGATGAATAAGGTTTGTCGGCCAAAATAATGCGGTTTTGCACATTGCCATCGCTGGTGACGATGATCACCAATACGCGTGTTTCAGACAAAGGCAAAAATTCCAAATGCTTGAAGGCAATGCGTTTGCGCTTAGGAATCATCACCAAGCCGGCAAATTGCGTGAGCTGCGACAGCATGTCGGCCGCGCTATTAATCAGTTCGTTAGGGTTGGGTGAGGTTAAGCCGCTTTTTAGCTGTTGCAGTGCTTGCATGCCCAAGGGTTGCACGGTTAACAGGGAGTCCACAAACAGCCGGTAACCTTTTTGCGTGGGCACCCGACCGGCAGAGGTGTGCGGGCTGGCGATGAAGCCTAGCTGCTCCAAATCACTCATCACATTGCGTATGGTGGCGGGGCTGACGTCTAAACCGGAATGCTGTAACAAGGTGCGCGAACTTATGGGTTGGCCATCGCTGATGTAATGCTCAACCAAGGTTTTTAATAATATTTGCGCGCGTTTATCCATATGGGCTGTATTTTGCCCGATTTATTTCTATCGTCATACTATTAAGCGCTAAAACTTAGCAAGATAGTACGCTTTCCCTTTGCGCAAAAAGCCATCTGTGATTTAATTTCGGCATGACGCTCGCATTCAAAACCATCGCCATCATAGGCAAATACATGAACCAATCGGCCTTGCAATTAATGCGCAAGGATTTACTCGATTTGGCCGAGCATTTATCAGCAAAAAACATACAGGTTTGGATAGAACAAGACACGGCGCAGCATGCTGAAATTAGCGGCTACAAAACCGCCTCATTAGAAAACATAGGCAGCGAAGTGGGTTTGGTCATTGTCATGGGCGGCGATGGCACCATGCTCAGCGTGGCGCGCAGCCTGATCGATTTCAATGTGCCCTTGGTGGGCATTAATCGGGGTCGATTTGGCTTTTTAACCGATTTGCGCGTGGAGGACATGCTGGGTCAGTTGGACGGCATATTGGCCGGGGAGTATGTCTTAGAGCCGCGCGTGATCTTGAGTGCTACCGTTACCCGCAACCATGAGGTAGTGCATGCCAATTATGCGCTCAACGACGTGGTGGTTAAAAGCGCATTGCGCTTGATCGAGTTGGAAGTGAGTGTGGACGAAAAGTTTGTCCACAAACAGCGCTCGGATGGTTTGATCATCAGTACGCCTACCGGCACCACGGCTTATGCGCTGTCGGCCGGTGGTCCGATATTGCACCCAAATTTGCAAGCCATTTCCTTGGTGCCCATCTGCCCGCATACCTTAAGCAATCGTCCGATTGCCGTGCACAGCGACAGCCAGATTGACATTAGCCTGGTGCAGTTGGGCGAGGCGCAATTAAGCTTTGATGGTCAATTTCAATTGGTGCTAAAACAAGGCGATAAAGTCACGGTGAAACGCGCGACGCAAAGCGTCTCTTTATTGCATCCTAGTGACTATTGCTATTTTGATATGCTGCGCAACAAGTTGAACTGGGGTTAAGGCTTAAGTCTACAAGGATGCAAACCGGTTAAATGCTATTAAGCCTATCCATACGCGATTTTATTATCGTTAAACAGCTCGATTTGGACTTCAATGTGGGCTACACCGTGCTGACCGGTGAGACCGGCGCTGGTAAATCCATATTGATTGATGCCTTGTCACTGGCGCTAGGGGCGCGCGGCGAAGGCGGCATCTGTCGCGCGGCTTGCGAAAAAGCCGAGATCAGTGCCATTTTTAGTATTAACGACAACCTCGATGCACAGCAGTGGCTGCAAGCTGCTGAGCTTAGCAGCGACGGTGGCGAATTATTGCTACGCCGTGTCATGTATGCCGATGGCCGCACGCGTGCCTTTATCAATGGCACCACCGTCACCGTGGCGCAGCTCAAAGACTTGGGTGAGTTGTTGCTGGATATTTACAGCCAAAATGCCCACCACTCGCTATTAAAGCCGATCACGCAGCGCAATGTACTGGATCAATTTGCCGGTTTAACTGGCCTGTCGCAGCAAGTCGCCGAGCAATTTAAAGCCTGGCATCAGCTGCACCAACAAGGCCTGGCCGCAGCAAAGAACGCCGCCGTTTACGCCCATGAGTTGACTGAGTTACAGGACACGGTTGCGGTTTTATCGGATTTATCCTTAAGCGCTGACGATTGGCAGCATTTGCAGCAAGAGCACCTGCGTTTATCCAATGCGGCCGATTTGATGAGTGGCGGGGCGGCCTGCCGGGACTTGTTAAGCGAAGGTGAGCAATCGGCGCAGCGCTTGCTGTCCAAGGTGCGCTACCAACTGGAAAATTTATGCGCATACGATGCGGCTTTGCAAGAAGCCATGGAGACGCTGAATTCGGCCTTAATACAAGTGGCAGAAACCGACCGCTTCTTAAACCATTATTTGCAAGACGCGGAGTTGGACCCGGCTAAGTTGGCGGCATTGGATGGAAAAATTCAAACCGTGCACGGTTTGTCGCGTAAATACCGCGTGCCACCCGAAGGGTTGGACGCTTTGTTGCAGCAATCCCAAGCACGCATGGCCGAGCTGGCTTTGTATGCCAATGACGGCGCCTTAGCCAAGTTGGAAGCAGAGGCGCTGGCGGCTTACCAGCAAAGCGCGCAGCAACTCAGCGCCGGTCGCCAAGTGGCGGCCCGTGAATTAAGCGAAAAAATCAGCGCGCAAATGCAACACTTGTCCTTGGCGGGCGGGCAGTTTGAGGTGGCTTTGTCAGCGCAATCACCCAGTGCTAGTGGTTTGGAGCACGTCGAATTTTTAGTGGCCGGTCATGCCGGTGTCGCCGCTAGGCCGCTCAATAAAGTGGCCTCGGGTGGCGAGTTGTCTAGAATAAGTTTGGCGATACGGGTGGTCACCGCGCATAAAGAAAACGTACCCACCATGATTTTTGATGAGGTCGATGTTGGTATAGGTGGTGGGGTGGCGGAAGTGGTGGGTCGCTTGCTCAAACAGTTGGGCCTGCCTTCTGCTAGTGCGGCGGGTCATGCCGCTGAGCGCCAAGTGCTGGTGATCACCCATTTACCGCAAGTGGCTGCCTTAGCCACTTGGCACATGCAGGTCAGCAAGTCGCAGCAGGATGGGCAAACCTTAAGCCACATTGCGCTGCTAGATCAAGAGGCTAGGGTGGATGAAATAGCTCGCATGCTAGGTGGTTTAGCCATTACCGATACCACCCGGCAGCACGCCAGAGAAATGCTGGCTTAAACCTTTGTGGTGAGAGGCGCTTAGTTTTTAGTGCAGGGTTGTTGCTTGCACATACCGTAAATGGTCAGTGAGTGGTCTTGCATGGTGAAGCCCAATTTATCCGCTGCACTTTCTTGCCTTTTCTCAATTTCCGCATCGTAGAACTCCTCAACGCGGCCGCATTTTACACACACTACGTGGTCATGGTGGCCGCCGGTATTGAGTTCAAACACGGCTTTACCGCTTTCAAAGTGGTGGCGTATGAGTAAGCCGGCCTGTTCGAATTGGGTCAGCACGCGGTAAACCGTGGCTAAGCCAACATCTTCACCAGCGTTGATCATCACTTTGTAAATATCCTCGGCAGACAGGTGGCGGTCTTTGCTGTTTTCAAACAGGCTTAATACCTTCAGTCTGGGTAAGGTGGCTTTAAGGCCGGCGTTTTTTAAGTCTCTCTGATCTTGCATGCGGGATTACTCACAATTAACATTGACGGTGTTTTGGCTAGGCTGTCTATGTTATATTAACGCTAATTCTAATTTAAGTCATACTATGTGTAATTTATCTGCTTTGCGCTACCTCATCCTATTAACAGCCTTGCTGTGTGCTTCTTGCGGCACGGCCTTGCCTAGTATCAAGCCGTATAAATTGGACGTGCAACAAGGCAATGTGGTTACCTCCAAAATGCTCTTGCAGTTGCGCCCTGGCATGACCCAGTCGCAAGTTAGATTCATTATGGGCACTCCGCTGATTCAAGACAGTTTTCACGGCAAACGTTGGGATTATGTATACCAAATGCGTGAAAGCGGCAAAATCACCGAGCAGCGCCGGGTGATATTGGATTTTGAAAATGACCTGTTAAAAACCGTGCGTGGTGATGTGATACCAAGCAGCAGTGACGCCAGCAAATCCAACGACGTAGCTGATAACAGCGGCACGCGCGTGATCAATCCGTCGGCTAAATCCGAAGATAAAAGCTTGTTTAGCACCTTGAAATTCTGGGAAAAAGTACCCGCAGCAAGCCCTGCGCCGCTGGCAACAGCTAAGCCAGAAACGCCGGCAAAAGAGGCCGCCACCCCTGCGGCCGTAAGCGAAGCTAAGCCGGCAGCTGAAATTGCCGCTACGCCTGAACCAGCCTCAGTGCTGGCTGTGCCCTTAGTGCCAGTTGAAGCTGCGCCCACCCCTGCAGTAGAAACGCCTGCGCCTAGTGTGCAAGCTGCCCCTGCTGCCGAAGCCGTGCCGCCTACAGTGGAATCGACGCCTTCGCTAGCCCAGCCCAGCGCTGCGGCCGCAGAGCAAGCGCCGGCTGCAGTTGAGCCTGCCTCAGCGCCATCCACCCCAGTGGAAGCTACGCCTGTAGAGCCTGCACCAGTGGAGGCCGCTTCAGTGCAGGCTGCACCGGTTGAATCAGCGCCGGTGGAACCTGCCGCTTTGCCTGCGCCCACCCAAGGGTATGACTCGCCTTCTGGCATGCAATTTGAGCGCAATCTAAGTAAATTGCCGGATGACATCGCAC
>JAIQBT010000054.1 GCA_020035195.1 Methylotenera sp. | reverse complement strand
CGCTCTCATTAAAACGCACCGCCTGATCCCGCTTATTTAAACCAGCCTTCAATCACTGTCTTCAATCCTAGACTTCAATCATGGTCTAGTGATTGAATTTGGTTTTGTTGCGCACGCCACATTTTTGCATAGCGCTGCCCATCCTTTAGTAGCGATTCATGGTTGCCGCGTTCAATAATGCGGCCAGCGTCCATGACTAAAATTTGATGGGCGTGCGTTACCGTGGATAAGCGGTGTGCAATGATTAATGTCGTGCGATTCTTGGCTAACTCGTTTAATTCTTTTTGTATGCTGCGTTCCGTTTCAGAATCCAAAGCGGAGGTGGCTTCGTCAAAGACCAGCAAGGACGGATTTTTTAGCAGTGTTCTTGCAATCGCCACGCGCTGCTTTTCGCCACCCGATAGTTTGAGGCCGCGTTCACCCACGTTGGTGTTGTAGCTATCAGGCAGCCCGGAAATAAACTCATGGATTTGGGCAGATTGCGCAGCCGCTTCGATTTCGACTTGACTGGCGCCCGGTCTGCCGTAGGCAATGTTAAATCCTATGGTGTCGTTAAATAGTACGGTGTCTTGCGGCACTATGCCTATGGCCTTTCTAAGACTGGCTTGCTTGACGGATTTGATGTCTTGGCCATCTAAATAAATGGCGCCCGATTGCACGTCGTAAAAGCGAAATATCAACCTACCTAAGGTGCTTTTACCGGCACCGCTGTGGCCAACCACGGCGGTAGTTTGGCCTGGCAATATTTCAAAAGAAACTTGATTGAGTATGGCGCGTTTTTTTTCGTAATAAAAACCAACGTCTTTAAAAACCACGTGTGGCCCAGTTTCAGGGGATAGCACTTGCAATGCTGTTGCGTTTGGCAAATCCGGAATTTCTTGATCAGTTTCCAGCAAACTAAACATTCGGTCGATATCGGTTAAGGATTGCTTCATTTCTCGGTACAGCACGCCTAAAAAGTTAAGGGGGATGTACAGTTGTATCATCAACACATTCACCAACACCAAATCACCTATGGTCATTTCTCCGCTTGCAACCCCTTGGCTAGCCAACGCTAAAATGCACACCAAGCCTACGACGATGATGGTTTGCTGGCCAAAATTTAAAAACGCCAAAGTCTTTTGTGATTTAATGGCCGCCTGTGCGTACTTTTTTAGGTTCGCATCGTAACGACTGGATTCAAACTGCTCATTGCCAAAGTACTTGACTGTCTCAAAATTAATCAAGGAGTCGACCGCGCTTTGGTTGGCTTTTGAGTCTAGCGTATTCATTTCACGCCTATAGTTGGTTCGCCACTCGGTGACCACTACGGTAAACACCACGTAACAAATCAGGGCGATTAATGTGGCCAACACAAACCAACTGTCGTAAGAATACGCGAGGTATCCCAGCACCATGAGCAGCTCAATGATGGTGGGGATGATGCTGTAAAGCGAATACGAGATTAGCGATTGAATGCCACGCGTGCCTCGCTCTACGTCTCGGGTCATGCCGCCGGTTTGACGCGATAGGTGAAAACGTAAAGACAAAGCATGCAGGTGATTAAACACTTGCAAGCCAACTTGCCGCACCGCATGCTCGGTGACTTTGGAAAAAATCAGCTCGCGTAACTCCGCAAACAGCGAGGCAGATAAACGCAACACACCGTAGCCCAAGATCAAACTCACCGGCACCACCAACAAGGCGCTAGGGGTGCTGCTAATGCTCATCGCATCAACGATTTTTTTTAGCATGATAGGCACGCCTAGGTTGGCGGCTTTTGCCAGCACCAAGCACAACACGGTGAAAATAATGCGTGCTTTGTAGGCGCTGAGGTAGGGCAATAAATTCTTGATGACTTTCCAGTCCTGATGTTGCTTTTGTTGCACGGGGCTGACTGCGGAATGAGAGTGATGCATAGGTGTATGTGTGAGGTGGCTAATTAGGGTTAATAAACAAGTTGCAACAAGGGAGTGCGTCAACAACACAAGCTGGCGCTAACAGGGCGGTATAGGCCTTGGGATTATCTGCAGACAGCAAGTCCATTAATTAGCCTAAGGCCGCTTTTAAACGTTCAAGCGCTGCCATGACATTGGCCTTTGGGGTGCCTATGTTCATGCGCATAAACCCCTCGCCACCGCGTCCAAAGATGGCGCCGCTGGATAAACCCAATTTTGCTTCTCGCACAAAAAACAGGGCTAAGGCCTCGTCATCCAGATTTAATTGTCTGCAATCCAGCCAAAGCAGGTAACCGCCTTGCGGGCAAATTGCATGTATTTTTGGCAGGTGCGCATGAATAAATGCCATGGCTTCATCACGCGTCGTTTGCAGGTAAGCCATTAATGCGTTTAACCACTCAGACCCACCACGGTAGGCCGCTTCAAACGCGATCATGCTAAAGGGGTTGGTCACGGAAACAGCGAGCTTGTTCAAATGCGTTTGTATGGCCTGGCGGTAGGCGGCATCGGGTACGATTAAGGCAGAAAGGCTCAAGCCTGGGATGTTAAAGGTTTTGCTGGGCGACACGGCCGTGACGATAGGGTGAGGCGCGGCGGTGCTCGATGCTAGGTCTTCAAAAGCCAAACGACTGAGGGCATGGTGTTGCGCGTTGTCGTACACCAAATCGGCATGAATTTCATCGGCTAAAATAATCAAACCGTGCTTTTTGGCGATTGCCAATAGGGCCAGCAATTCCTCTTTTAGCCAAACCCGTCCGACGGGGTTGTGGGGTGAGCAAAGCATCAGTAAGCTGGCGTCTTTAGCGCAGGCATCTAGTTGTAAAAGATCCATTTGGTAATGCAAATTTCCCACACCATCGTCTTGCAAAACCAAGGGGTTTTCTATCAAACGGCGTTGCTGATTCGCTGCCACGGATAGAAATGGGAAATACACCGGCGGTTGCACGATCACCCCTGCATTTTCTGCGGTTAATGCCGCCACAACCAAGTTTAAGGAAGGCGCCACGCCAGGCGTTAGCACTATCCATTCGCGCGCTACTTGCCATTGATGCTTGGCTAGCAACCAATCGATCAGCGCTTGATAAAGGCTCTCAGGCGGCATGGAGTAGCCGTAAATGGGATGGTTTGCTCTTGCTTGCAAGGCGGCTACGACCGCATCGGGCGCCGCGAAATCCATGTCCGCCACCCACATGGGCATGACATCAGCCGTGCCAAACGTTTCAAGTCTGCCATCGTATTTCAGCGATGCGCTAGCCTCCCGCGGTATGGGTTTGTCAAAGCGCTGCATCAGTGCATGCGTTCCCACAGGGTCACTTCAGACAAGCTGTGTTGGAATTTATGGCGTGTTTCACGAATCACAAAAGGAATATCAACCGGCGCTTGCAGGAGCTTGAAGTGCTGGCCAAGTAAAGCTTTTAGGCCGTCTAAGGTGCTGACGTTTTCGCCGTCTTGCTTGTAGCCGCCTATCCATTCTTCATGCGGCGTGTGCTCTTCTAGCCAGGTGTAGGGTGAGGTAATCATCAAGACGCCACCCACATTTAATCGATGGTGAATGTGGCTTAAAAAATCACGCGGGTTGTACAAGCGATCAATTAAATTGGCCGCCAGGATAAAATCGTAACCGGTAAATTGCGGCTTCAGGTTGCAGGCGTCGCCTTGCCAAAACTCAACTTTGTTCGCCACATCGCTTAATTGAAGTTCAGCTAAGCTGCGTTCTTGGTAGCTGACTAAATCCCCTTCGTTCACCATGGTGTAACGCAGCATGCCTTGTTGCGCTAGTTTTAGCGCTAAGCCAATAAAGCGTGCGGAAAAATCGATGCCGGTGACGTGGTCAAAATGCTTAGCCAGTTCAAACGTAGCGCGGCCAGTGGCGCAACCCAAATCCAAGGCCTTTTTGGCGGGTCGTGATTGCCAGTGTTGCAGCGCGAAATCACTCAGCGCTTTAGGGAAGTTAGGCACGCCGAAGTAGCTGTCACCGTAATGAAACTCAGCATACTCTGAAAGTTGTTTGTCGGTCTCGTAATGTGAGGCATTAATTTGTAGTGGGGTGTCAGTCACAATGTAGCGGAATCCAGCGTGTTGAAAAAAATGTCGACGAAAGGCATAACGGGCGCTTTTTAGGGCTTCGTTACCGGTGGCGATCCACGAACCGCCTTTGATGACGTTATGCCGACCATCAAAGGTGGGGGTGGTGAAGTCATCGTATAAGGGGTGCACTTTAAACCCATCAAACGGGAAGAGGGGGGTTTCTGTCCATTGCCACACATTACCAACCGCATCGTACAAATCGCCGTGTGCAAAGGTGTTGACTGGGCAAGAAGAGGCGTAATGATCTAAAAATAGGTTGGCATGACTACCCGTGTTTACCATTGCGTCTGACAAGCCAGCGTGGGCGTATAGGCTATACCACTCGTGCTCGGTAGGCATGCGCACTTGCTTGTCAGTGACGATGGATTGCCAATTGCAAAAGGCTTTTGCTTCATGGTAATTGACTTCGACTGGCCAACTCCAGGGCATGGCAATTTCTTCTGCCATTAATCTGAGCTTCCAAACATCGCCTTGTTTGCGCCAGAAAGTCGGGTGCTTGGCCTGGGCAAACTGCCGCCAAGCCAAGCCTTCTTCCTGCCAATACGCGTCATCTTCGTAAGCGCCGGCGTCGACAAAAGCTAAAAACTCGGCATTGGATGTTAGGTATTTCGCTGCCTGAAAGCCCGGGCATTCAGTTTCAAAATGGCCGTATTCGTTATCCCAGCCGTAATGTTCGGCTGATTTGCTTAGTTTAATCAGTCTGGGCGCTATGTCCACCAAGCTGTTGGTGGGTGCAGCGCTCTCTATGACTTGGCAGGGGCGCCAAGCGTCTAATTTTTGCACAAAATGCAAAGCGTGCTGGCGGATTAAGACCGAGCTGGTTTCTAAATGAATGCGCTCATGCTCTATGCCCATTAAGATAGGCCACCACGGGCTGTCCCAATCGATAGGCAAATTAAGCGGCAGGGTGCAAATTAGCTGGTCGACCACTTGGCGCACGCTGACCCGGTAAGCTTTCACTGCTAGGGGCGTGGGCCAGTTGTAATTTTGCGCATTGACGTCGTCCCAGCCCATTTCATCCACCCCCACCGCAAACATGGATTCAAACTGAGGATGGACGCGCCCAGTGATTAAGCCGGCCAAAATTAATTTATTAATAAAAAAAGTATTGGTGTGGCCGTAATAAAAAATCAGCGGGTGACGCAAACTGATCGGCTTCACACAATAGGCTTCATCAGACGCCAGCGACTGAAACAAGGCCTCGTATAAATCGGCCGTTTGATGAAAATACTGGCGAATTTGCTCGCGCAAGGCTGCTGCTTCCTTGCCGTTAATGGGTATGCTGCGATTTAAATAGGGACTCATTGAATGCTTGGCTTAGATTATGGTTGCTTTGATTGGCTGGGGGCTGCGCTGTTTAAATTATAAATCAATGGTGGAAATTGCACGCCGCTTCATTTCGCTATGTTGCTTGTAATTCGCATAGGCTTTGTTTTTCCCAGCTAAAAAGTATTTACTAACTACTGGCATGAGGTTGGTGTGGCTGTTTTAAATCCGCTGGATTAAACCCTAGGTGAGCGTGGCCTAAGCTAAAGTAGAATAAGTTAAGCAGGCCGATGCGACCGAGCTTAGATTTCTTCTTAACGGCAAGTACCAAGCCGGTATGTCTGCCATGCGGCATAAGTGGATGTCCTGCAGTAAATTCAATGCAAACACCATGGCCATGAGTAATGCCCCATGCCAGGCAGGTAAGGCTAAGGCCACCCACCCGGCTAGTGCGGGGATAACACTCCAAACATAAAGCCAGCGTCGGCTTTTTTCCGACAGATCATCCAGTGTCATGGCAAACGCCCAATGCAATGCCCCAACAAAACTTAGGATAACAGCGGCATAGGACAGGAGTAAATCACGCCACACTATTGCGTGCTCAGGGTCGTACAGCAAAAAAAAGCTAGGGACAATAAAGGGCAGTAGACCTAAATAACCAAGCAGTTGAGGCAGTCTTTGCGGGTTTGTTTGCTTCATGGGACGGTGCTCTTTAAGTGATTCGATGTGTTTGTAAAATTAGGGGCTTGCGATCAAACCCTTAAGGTTTTACTTCTTGGCCATTCGCGTACTTGCTTTGATAGCGCATGCTGCCGTCTTTGTTCCAAGCCGTTTCCAGGCCTTCTTTTTTGCCATCAATAAAATGGGCTTGCACGCGCATTTGGCCATCCTCATACCACTGGGTAAAGCTGCGGTGCTCCAGTCCGCCTTTGTAATGTGCGGCTAATTTTAGTTGGCCACTCTCGTACCACTGGTGCCAGATGCCGTCTTCTTTGTCGTTCAAATAATTGGTTTGTAGGTAAAGCTTGCCACTGGCATACCAGAAGGTTTCTAGGCCTTGTTTGAGGCCTTTAACCACATTGATTTCGTACTTGGGTTTGCCGTCCGCAAAATACTCTTTTTGCGTGCCGGTGAAATTTTTATCGAATATGGATTGCGCAAATAGCGCAGAGGAGAACAAGCTAAAAATTAAGCCTAGGCACAGCAAGTGATTTTTTTTCATGGGTTTATACAAATTGAATAAGTCGTCCAATAAGAGGCGGTTTACGCTTATTTGTTCCCTTGCTGGCTTGGATTTTGATTGCCTTTGCTTGGACATAATTTATCGGCTACCATGCCATTAAAGCACCTTGCGTGACAAATCTAAGTAAACAGGAAGATCGTCATGAACAATAAAGCCATCATACTAAAAACAGGTGGCGGTTACGCCAACGTGACTGTGGGCACACGCGAGGCGGCAGCGCCAAGCGCTGGTGAAATCAGCGTGAGGCTGCACGCCAACTCCCTCAATTACCACGATTGCCGTGGTGAGTGGCCGGTGCTACCGTGATCGCCACATCATCCAGCGATGACAAGTTGGCTAGATTAAAAGCCTTGGGCGCAGATCACCTGATCAATTACCGTAAAACGCCTAACTGGGGTGAAGTCGCCCGTGAAATCACTGGCGGACGCGGCGTGGATCATGTGGTGGAAGTGGGTGGTCCAGCGACATTGGATCAATCCATGGTGGCGGCTAGGGTGGGGGCACATATTTCGGTCATAGTCATATTGACTGGCTTGGGTGGGGAAGTGTCCATAGTCACGGCGCTCATTAAGCAACTGCGTTTGCAGGGCCTGATCGTGGGCAATCGTACGCAGCAGCAAGACATGGTGAAAGCCATCGATGCGAACGGCATGCGCCCTATCGTCGACAAAGTGTTTCCGCTAGAGAATATCGTCGAGGCTTTCCAATACCAGGAAAGCAATAAGCATTTTGGCAAGATTTGTTTAAAGATGTAAGGCTAAACCTCTCAGCTAAGCTTAAGCTAAACACGAAAAGCCCAGTGGCATCCAACTGGGCTTTTTTATGGCAAGGCCTGTCACGGAGCAGACGAGGCAAGGCGATTTTGCTATACTAAGCGCTGTCGTTTAACTTTGAATTGATGGGGTGTTAGCTCAGTTGGTAGAGCAGCGGACTCTTAATCCGTTTGTCGCGAGTTCGAACCTCGCACGCCCTACCAAACGCATTGCTAAGGCCAAGCTAAAACTATGAATGCCTGCTTTTTAATCACCCACCGCATTAAGTCAGCCTTAATTTTTGCTGCGCATGCTGGCGCCAGCTATGCTGCCCCCACTTTTTTATTGCAGGATCCCGCATGCTAAAAGCTCAAGGTTTAGCCTGTGTGCGTGGCGACCGTTTGCTATTTAAAGACTTGAGTTTTGCTATCGATGCCGGCAGCTTACTCTACGTGCTCGGTGAAAACGGCAGTGGCAAAAGCAGTTTGTTGCGCATGCTTTGTGGCTTATTGTTGCCTGAGCAGGGCGAGGTGTTATGGGCGGATAAACCCATCAAGGCCAATGCGGAACAGTACTTGGCTAACTTGAAATACCTGGGCCATTTAAACGGCTTAAAAGACGACTTAAGCGCGTTGGAGAATTTGCAAATGGGTGCGCGCTTGTCTGGCCAAGAAGTGACAGAGGCATCCGCTTTGGCTGCGCTGAATGCGATAGGCATTGCCCGCTGTGCACATTTGCCGGCACGCGTGTTGTCACAAGGCCAGAAAAGACGGGTGGCTTTGGCCGCCTTGTGGCTAAGCGCAAGTCCATTGTGGATTTTAGACGAACCGTTTGCGGCCTTGGACGTGCAAGCGACCGAGGTCTTGGCGGCACGCATAGGCGAGCATTTAGCTGGCGGCGGCATGGCCATTATCACTAGTCATCAAGACGTGCCTATCAAGGCCAAATCCACTTTTACCGTGAGCTTAAGCGCATGAAGCAGGCCTGGTTAACCGTATTAAAACGCGACTTGTTGCAGGCCTACCGTCGGCGTTCCGACATTGCCACCACGCTGTTTTTCTTTGTCATCGTGTCCAGCCTATTTCCTTTAGGCATAGGCCCAGAGCCCGCCGTGTTAAGCAGCATTGCCCCCGGCGTGTTGTGGGTGGCGGCGCTGTTGGCCGGCATGATTTCTTTATCGCGGATGTTCGCGGCCGATTTTAGCGACGGCAGCTTGGAGCAACTGTTGTTAGCCCCGCAACCTTTAGCCGTGTTGGTCACGGCTAAAATACTGGCCCATTGGCTAGTGTGCGGCTTGCCGGTGGTGCTGTTAGCGCCCTTGATCGGTTTGCAATACGCTTTGCCGAACGAAGCCTTGTGGGTGTTGGTCTATTCGCTGTTGTTAGGCACGCCTACTTTAAGTTTAATCGGTGCCATAGGTGCAGCGCTGACCTTGGGCGTGCGTGGCAGCGGTTTATTGGTGGCCTTGTTGGTCTTGCCCTTGTACATCCCCACGCTTATTTTTGGGGCCGGGGCGGTGGCGACCAGTCAGCATGGCATGAGTGCGGAAGCGCATTTATCCTTGTTAGCCGCGGTCTCATTGTTGTCTTTGGTGTTGGCGCCTGTGGCCACAGCCGCCGCCTTACGTATTTCTGTAGAGTAAAAAACTATGCACATGAATTGGTTTAAATTTTCCTCCCCAGCTACGTTTTATCCGCTGGCCGGCAAACTGGTCCCCTGGTTTTTCTGGCTGGCCACCTTGTTAGCGTTGGTTGGTTTGTATGTGAGTTTTGCCCTCGCCCCTACCGATTTTCAGCAAGGCGAAGCCTACCGCATTATTTTTGTGCACGTGCCGGCCGCGTGGATGTCCATGTTTATCTACGTGGTGATGGCCGGTTGGGCGGCCATGGGTTTGGCACTTAATGCCAGGTTGTCGGCCATGATGGCGCAAGCCTTGGCACCCACCGGCGCCATGTTTACCTTGTTGGCCTTGGTAACCGGTTCCCTTTGGGGAAAACCCATGTGGGGCACATGGTGGGTGTGGGATGCGCGCTTGACCTCGGAATTGATTTTATTGTTTTTGTATTTGGGTTTCATGGCTTTGCAATCCTCCATCGATGACCCGCGCCGTGCCGATAGGGCGGGCGCCTTGCTGGCTTTGGTGGGCGTGGTCAATGTGCCCATCATTTACTTCTCAGTGAAATGGTGGAACACCTTGCACCAAGGCTCCACCATCAATATGGGCGTGGCGCCAAAAATGGCTGCCACCATGTTGCTCGGCATGCTGCTCATGGCCTTGGCTTTTTGGATGTACAGCATTGCCGTGAGCTTATTGCGCGTGCGCTGCATCATGTTAGAACGCGAGCGCAGCAGCGACTGGGTAAAAGCATTAACAGCGAAAGGGGCTAAATAATGCAGTGGGCGAGTTGGTCGTTTTTTTTTAATATGGGCGGCTACGCATTTTATGTGTGGTTTTCTTTTGGCTTGACGGCACTATGCGTGCTATGGGAAGTCTATGCCCTTCGTAAACGCAGTCGCGATGCATTGCATTTAGCAACATTATTAGCACAGGATTAACATGGTACTTAAAGCACGGCATAAACGGTTTATCTTAATTGGCATCGGCTTGGCCTTAATCGGCTTGGCCGCGATGCTGATATTGAATGCTTTTCAAAGCAATATGGTGTTCTTTTACACGCCCACCCAAGTGGCTAAAGGCGAGGTGCCGCACAACACCGGTTTTCGCATAGGCGGCTTGGTGGAAGTGGGCAGCATTAAACGCGGCGACGATGGCCTCACGGTTCATTTTGTCATCACCGATACGGCCAAGACCGTGCCCGTGGTTTACAAAGGCGTGTTGCCGGATTTGTTTAAAGAAGGCAAAGGCGTGGTGGCACAAGGTAGCGTGGGGGTGGATGGACTGTTCGTGGCCAGCGAAGTGTTGGCTAAGCACGACGAAAACTACATGCCACCGGAAGCCGCTGCCGCGCTAAAAAGTGCGCAAGAGCAAAGCAAAACCTTGCAGTTGCCAAGCAAGTAATAGCAGTAACAACGATAAGCAACGCAGCACACCGCATCATTAAAAGGACGACACCGTGATACCTGAAATTGGCCATTTTTCCCTGATACTCGCCTTATTGGTGGCATTGGTGTTGGGCAGCTTTCCGATTGCCGGGGCCGCACGCGGTAACACCGTGTGGATGGGCTTAGCTAGACCCTTGGCAGGCTTGCAGTTTTTTCTGATTGCCTTTGCATTTTTCTGCTTGGCCTATGCCTTTGCCGCTAAAGATTATTCGGTGGTCTATGTGGCCAACAATTCCAATTCGCAACTGCCATTGCAATTCCGCATTGCCGCCGTTTGGGGCGGCCATGAAGGGTCATTGCTGCTGTGGGCTTTAATTTTAAGCGTGTGGACCTTGGCCGTTGGCCTGTTTTCTAAGCACATACCGGACGACATGCGTGCGCGTATATTGGGCGTGATGGGCTTAATCAGCGTGGGTTTTTTATTGTTCATGCTGATGGTGTCCAACCCCTTTGATCGCTTAATGCCGGCCGCCTTGGATGGCAAAGATTTAAACCCCTTGTTGCAAGACCCCGGCATGATCTTTCATCCACCCATGCTCTACATGGGTTACGTGGGCTTTTCTGTGGCTTTTGCTTTTTCCATTGCAGCGCTATTGGGCGGCCAGTTGGATGCGGCTTGGGCGCGCTGGTCGCGGCCTTGGACCATCATGGCTTGGGTGTTTTTAACCGTGGGCATCATGGCCGGCAGTAACTGGGCTTATTACGAATTGGGGTGGGGCGGTTGGTGGTTTTGGGACGCCGTGGAAAACGCCTCCTTTATGCCATGGCTGGTCGGCACTGCCTTAATCCATTCACTGGCGGTCACAGAAAAACGTGGCAGCTTCAAAGCCTGGACCGTGCTGCTGGCCATTTGCGCTTTTTCATTGAGTTTGTTGGGTACTTTTTTAGTGCGTTCCGGCGTGCTGACCTCGGTGCATGCCTTCGCTACCGACCCCGGACGCGGGGTATTCATCTTGGCATTTTTAGTGGTGGTGATAGGCGGTTCCTTGCTGCTGTTTGCTTGGCGCGCAACATCGGTAGGGCGTGGTGGTAAGTTTGCTGTGATTTCGCGTGAGAGCTTTTTGCTGGCGAACAATGTTTTGCTGGCAGTAGCAGCCTTATCTGTGCTGCTGGGCACGCTTTACCCCTTATTTTTAGATGCCTTAAATTTAGGCAAAATATCCGTAGGCCCGCCGTACTTTGATGCGGTGTTTGCGCCACTGATGGCGCCAGCGGTTTTCTTGATGGGCATAGGCCCCATCGCCAGATGGAAGGACGCCGCCTTGCCTGAACTAGCCGTGCGCTTGCGTTGGGCCTTTGCCATCAGTGTGCTGACGGCCATTACCCTGCCTTTAATTTTGGGCAACTTAACGCCCATGATAGGCTTGGGTTTATTTTTGGCCTTTTGGGTGTTTGCCAGCAGTGCGGAGTTGGTCTACCAGCGTTTGCGTAAATCCGAGGGCGGATTGTTGGCTCGCATAAGGGCTAATTCACGTTCATGGTGGGGCATGGTGATTGCCCATTTAGGCATAGCCGTGTTTGTCTTAGGCGTGACCGTGGTCAAAGGCTTTGAATCGGAAATCGCCGTGAAAATGAACCCAGGCGACGTCGCTCACTTGGCCGGCTACGAGTTCACTTTTGATGGCGTGGAAAGTCGCAATGGCCCAAATTACACGGCCAGTCACGGACAAATTCATGTCAGCAAAAATGGCGTATTGCGCACCGTGTTGGAACCGGAAAAACGCTTGTACACCGTCACCAATATGCCCATGAGTGAGGCCGGCATCAGCCCACATTTAATCCACGATTTGTATGCTTCGCTAGGCGAACCTTTGGAAGGCGGCGCTTGGAGCGTACGCATCTACCACAAGCCCATGGTGGAATGGATTTGGTTCGGCTGTTTAATGATGGCCTTTGGCGGCTTGTTAGCCATATTGGATAAGCGCTACCGTTTGCACGCTCATGCTAAAAACGCAGTGCCTAAAAAAGGTCGATCCGCATGAAACGGGCCTTAATCCCCTTTGCGATTTTTATCATCATGGTCGGCTTTTTGTTCAAAGGCTTGTTCCTAAATCCACGTGAAGTGCCATCACCCTTGGTGGGCAAGCCTGCGCCGGCGTTCAGTTTGCCGCGTTTGGACCAAGCAGAAAAAACCTTCGCCCCCAAAGACATGTTAGGCCAAGTTTGGTTGTTTAATGTCTGGGCCTCCTGGTGCGGGGCTTGCCGCGATGAGCATCCGATCTTGGTGGCATTAGCCAAATCCGGCTTGGTGCCTGTGGTGGGCATGGATTACAAAGACACGCCGCTTGATGCCAAACAGTGGTTGGATGAGCGAGGCAACCCCTACCTATTAAGTGCGGTGGACGCCGACGGTCGGGTAGGGATAGATTACGGGGTGTACGGTGTACCAGAAACCTATGTGATTGATAAAGCCGGCGTCATCGCCTACAAGCAAATAGGCCCGGTCACCGTAGAGGCCTTGCGTAACGACATCCTGCCCTTGGTGAAAAGGTTGCAAGCACAATGAGGAAGCTAAGTTTATCTGGCCTAGTCCTGGCCATGGCATTGTTGCTAAGCGTGCCAGCGTGGGCGCATGAAGCACAACCCTTGCAATCCGATGTGGCGGTGGAAGCCCAAGTGCAGCGATTGTCCAGCCAGTTGCGTTGTTTGGTTTGCCAAAACCAAACGCTGGCGGATTCGCATGCCGAGCTCGCACAAGATTTGCTGCAAGAGATACGCGAGATGGCGTCAAGAGGCATGGCTGACCAAGAAATTATTGATTACTTGGTGGCGCGTTACGGCGATTTTGTGCGCTACAAACCGCCCTTGAATAAAACCACATCCTTGCTCTGGTTAGGCCCGTTTGCTTTGCTGATCGCCGGCGGACTAGGCTTGCTGGTGATGTTGCGTAGGCGCCAAAGCATGGCGCCAGAAGCACCACTTAGCGCGGCAGAAGCACGTAAAGTTAGCGAACTTTTAAAATAAATTCATTGCGTAGATAAAGGAAAGACATGCTGGCATTTTTAGCCTTGGTGCTGTTGTTGATAGTGATTGTGCTGACGTTTATGGTGCGCCCCTTGCTGTGGCCGAACAGCGCGTTGAAGGGCGACGCTACGCTGGGAAAGCGTGAAATATACCGTCAGCAGTTTGATGAGTTGGCCCAAGATCAAGCCAATGGCATGCTCGATGCGGCGCATTATAAAGTCGCAAAAACCGAGTTAGAACGCCGCATGCTGGAAGAATTGGGCGTGCTGGATAGTGTTGCCGTTAAGGCTAAGCCAGACCGCTGGTTAGCCTTTGCTTTAATCCTGACAGTGCCTGTTTTGGCCATTTACTTGTATTTAGTGATTGGTCGCCCATTCGCCATTATTTACCCTGACATACAAGCGATGAGCACTCAAGCTGCCAGCATTCAAGGCACGGTAAGTTTGTCGCCGGCCTTGGCTAAAAAAGTCGATCCGTCTGCCACGGTGTTTATTTACGCTCGCTCCACCCAAGGCCCACCCATGCCCTTGGCCATCGTACAAACCACGGCAAAAAATTTACCTTACGCCTATCAACTGGATGACAGCGTTAGCATCATGGCGGACTTGAAGCTTTCTCAAGCCGGTGAAGTGGTGGTCGTAGCTCGTGTATCTAAAGCAGGTGATGCTAAACCGCAAGCCGGGGACATGCAGGGCATATCAGCGCCGCTGATGCCCAGTGCTGGGGTGGTCGATGTTGCCATCACGCAAGTCTTGCCTTAAACAATGCAAAAAGACTTAGCCTGAGCTAAGTCTTTTTGGTATTACGCTGCTTTAGTGAAAATTAATCAATAGCAGGTCTAGTTAGTTGCTGGAACGGCTGTTGGGGTTGCCGTGCCAGTCCCTGGGGTGTGTATACGATCCCTATCTTGCGTTTTTGTGCCGGTTTGATCGGTGCTTTGATCGCGCGTCTTATCCCCATTTTCAGGTTTTACATTGTCGGTATTGCCTTGTCCTTTATCCGCTGGCTGGCCAGATTTAGTGGCTTGTCCGCCTGCACCTTGGCTAGATTTTTTGCCTTGCCCAGCCCCTTTGTTGCCGCCACTTTTAGCTAGAGATACACTGCTAAATAGCCCTATCATTAGGCTTAACATCATCATTTTAAACATTTTCATAGCCATTCCTTTTTTTATAAACCAGCATTGCATATTGATGGAGCAAGATGCCCATCTTGATGTTTTGATGATATGACGTAAAAATCGCTGGCATGTATTGCCCATGACCCTTCTTTCTCAAGAGCACGATTGACCCCGTCCATCAGAGTCTATGCTGAGGGGATGTTGCCGTATTGATAAATGTCATCTAAGGGTCAATTAAAAGCAGCTTGATTAAGCGTAGTGGGTTTTCTGCGCTGATCAATCAATTTGGCAGCCACTATGGCTAGCAGTTGAAAAGGCCGATTCCGTAAAGAAATCAGCCTTTTATTTTTTGGCGCGCCCGGCGGGATTCGAACCCACTACCCTCGGCTTCGGAAACCGATACTCTATCCAAATGAGCTACGGGCGCAAAAGAGTTTGCCATTATAGCAAAGCATTACCTGTCCCGGCTGATTCGCATGGGCTCAAGGGCTTTTACCTAGCGATAAAGTGCAGGTATAATCTCGTACATCTTAAATTTATGTGTAGAAATGGACTGTTATGAGTAATGAATACAAAAGCTCGAGTTTGTGGCAATTAATCTTGGTGATACCAGGCGCCATCTTAGCGTTTACCTTGATTATTTCTTTAATCGCTAAATCTTTCGGCGTGGCGGATGCGCCTGCTGTAGTTGTTGCAGAGCCTGCGGCAGCGACATCGCAAGCCGATGAAAACATCAAACCGGAAGCGACCGTGGAAGTGGCGGCTGCCGATGCCGGCCCACATGTGGACAAGAGCGGCGAAGAAGTGGTTAAAGCCGTTTGCGGTATGTGCCACACAGCGGGCTTAATGAATGCGCCTAAAATTGGTGACAAAGGCCAATGGGCGCCACGCATTGCACAAGGTTACGATGTGCTAGTGAGCCATGCCATTAACGGTATTCGCACTATGCCAGCCCGTGGCGGCAACCCAGCACTAACCGACGGTGAAATGGCTAATGCGGTAGTGAACATGGCTAATGCCAGTGGCGCTAGCTTTACTGCGCCAGCGAAATAAATGCCGCATGACGGCTGGCGCTAAGCTGGCCCAATTGCATGGCGCATATTAATGACGGCAATGTTTCCCCTTAAAAAACCACTTAATTTCTTAAGTGGTTTTTTATTTTTAGCGAGTGAGCCATGGCCATCTATGCGATAGGCGACATACAAGGTTGTTACCACGCGTTTCAAACTTTGTTGGCGCGCATACAATTTGATGCAAAAAAAGACCACCTGTGGTTGGTCGGCGATTTAATTAATCGTGGCAGCGGATCACTGGAGGTATTGCGTTGGTGTTATGCGCATCAATCTTCTATTCATGTGGTCTTGGGTAACCACGATTTGCACGCACTGGTGGTGGCGGCTGGCTTTGTTAAAGCCCATAAAGGCGACACCCTAGATAGCCTATTGGCGGCGCCGGATAGGGAGGCTTTGCTTACTTGGTTGCGTCATCAGCCGCTGGCCTATCAAGCTGAGGTGGCACCCGGGCTATCGTATTTAATGGTGCACGCAGGGCTGTTGCCGGATTGGACGGCTGAGCAGGTGCTGGACTACGCCGCAGAAGTGGAAGCGGCTTTGCAGGGCCCGGATTATTTACATTTTCTGGCGCACATGTACGGTAATTTACCTAACCGTTGGCAAGCCGATTTAACCGGCATAGACCGCTTGCGGGTAATCACCAATGCCTTGACGCGCTTACGCGTGTGCACGGCAGAGGGTGAAATGGAATTTCAATTTAAGGGCGAGTTGGCCGATGTGCCGCCGCCGTATTTGCCTTGGTTTGCGCTAAAGCATCGCGCAACGCAAGCCATTCCGGTGATTTTTGGCCATTGGTCGGCCTTGGGTTTGCAGCAGCAGGGTGGGGTGTATGCGCTGGATACCGGTTGTTTGTGGGGCGGTCAGTTAACTGCCATGAATCTGCAAACTAAGGCGATCAGCCAAGTGCCGTCAGACCCGCGGGACAACCACAGGCCGCTAAAGCTTTAACTGCTTGGTGATGTTGGCTTGTATGTGCTGCGTCAGCTCGCGGCGCTTGGCTTGCATGGCCTGTGGATGGGCCGTGATGGGCGCTAAAAAATGCAGTTCCACCACTGGCTGCGCTTGCTGTATTACGCAGCGTATCGATTCCAATAGCGTGGTCTCGCCGGCATAGGCCACCTCGGTATTGATGCTGCCATCCATGCGCGGGTAGCGTATGGCTATCGGCCAAATGGTCGATTTGGCTTGCAGGGCGGATTCCATGACGCTGCTTTTGAAAGGCAAGACGGTGCTGCCGTCGGTGGTGGTGCCTTCTGGAAAAAAGCAGACGTTATCGCCGGCTTGCAGGCAATGCCGCGTGGCATCAACTATGCGAGGTGCATGCTGGCGCTTCCCCCGTTCTATGAACAAGACATTGCTTTTCTTTGCCAGGTAGCCAAACAGTGGCCAGGCTTTTATGTCGTCTTTGGCAATGAAGCGCACCGGCAATAGGCTGTTGATGGCATGGATGTCCAGCCAGGAAATGTGGTTGGCCACCAACAGATTGTTGCGTGCCGTTTTATAGCTGGGTGGCGGTGTTCCATGCACTTGCACTTGCACATTCAAAATCTGCAGCAACGCTGTGCTCCACCATTGGATGATGGCTTGCCTACCATTTTTGCCCACCATGGGCATGATCAGCCCCGCAATCGCCACACCACTTAGGGTGTGGCATGCGATGCGACTCATTCGGTAATAGCGTCTTAGGCGACTGGTGGTCTGAAGCGTAGTGGCGGGCAAATGGTCGGTTGATAGGACACAGCTGGTCAAAATAAACGATTTATTTCAAAAAGTGAGCGGCATATCTTGGGTTGATTTTAGATAGCGGTAACATTACCAGCATATCGGCTGTGTTGAAATAGGGATCCCATGCAGGTTCACCACAAATATAAGCGCCAAGACGTAAATAACCCTTAATTAATGGCGGGCAAGCCACTTGCATGTCGGTGCGTAATGAGTCGTTAAGTAATGGATTGCGTGGAAAAACCCGATATTCAAGGGGTGATAAATAATCATCTTCTAATCTTCTATACAAACTTGCTGCCGCGTGACCACCGTCAGACATGCTCACACTGCCACAACCTATCATGTATTCGTAATTATGAATTTTCATGTATTTAGCTAGCCCAGCCCAAAGCATGGTAATCGTGCCGCCATTACGATAATTTTGGTGTACACAAGCACGACCCACTTCTACAGTGCGATCAAAGAGGTGTGCTAACCGGCTTAAATCAAACTCCCCTGCAGAGTAGTAACCGCCAGCTTCATTGGCGCTTGATGGACTTAAAATTCGGTAGGTGCCTATCACTTGATTGGTATCGCTATCACGTACAATCAGGTGATCGCAATATTTGTCAAATCCGTCAACATCTAAGCCGCCGGTGCCTAACAGTTGCGCGCCCATCTCTTCAGCAAATACTTTGTAGCGTAAGCGTTGCGCTTCTTCAATTTCAACTTGGGTACGTGCCAGACTAATGCTAAGGCGTCTTTGGTCTGGAACTGATAGGTCAACGTGCTTACGGCCATGTTCAGTCGTATTGGTTGTTGATAGAAGCTTTTTGCTTAACATTGAATGTCTCCTTATAAGTTAAGGAGACTTTAATGATTCAACATTAAATTATGGTGACAGAAATATGACTGTTTATTGACAAGATTTTTACATCAGGCTGAAATTTAAAAGCACCCCCAGTATTGTCAGTAGTAGACGCGCTGGGGGTAAATGGTCTAACAGTAATTACTACAAAAAATTTTTAATGAGAGACGCGAGTTGTGCCACCAGTTTCAATTAAACGAACTTTATCGCCAGCCTTAAATTGCTCATCAGCTTCTTGTACGATGGCAACTAAAGCACCACCATCAATTTTTACGG
>JAIQBT010000025.1 GCA_020035195.1 Methylotenera sp. | reverse complement strand
CTAACTACCCAGTGGGCGTGTATACCTTGCCTAAGCACTTGGACGAGAAGGTGGCAATCTTGCAATTGCGCAAATTAAATGCGCAACTGACCAGCCTAACCGACCAACAAGCGGCTTACATTGGGGTGCAAAAGCAAGGGCCTTATAAACCGGATACCTACCGTTATTAGAAACCTCTAGCCGATTTATCGGCTAGAGGTTGGTTATCAGTGTTTACTGATTAATTAAGGGGAGTGGCAGTATGAGATTATTGTTGGGCTGGATTTTGAATGCCTTGGCGCTGTTAGCCGTGGCCTACTACGTGCCCAACATTCATGTGGCTGATTTTCCTACGGCTTTGCTGGCGGCGCTGGCTATAGGTTTGGTCAATATGTTGATTCGACCTGTACTGGTGCTGCTGACACTGCCCATTACTGTGCTCACTTTAGGGCTATTTTTATTGCTGATTAATGGCCTATTATTTTATGCTGTGGGCAATGCTTTTCCTGGTTTTGAAGTGCAAACAATCACTGCCGGCTTGCTAGGCGCTTTGCTTTATAGCGTGCTTGCTTGGTTGTTAGGCGCTATAGTGATAGATGATAAAAAAGACAAATAAATGAACACAACAGCATACAGCTTTGAGTTTTTTCCGCCTAAAACCGCAGAAGGCGTCGCAAGCTTGCGCGACGCACGTACGGAGTTGGCTAAATTTAATCCTGAGTTTTTCTCAGTGACCTTTGGTGCGGGCGGTTCGACGCGCGACAGAACCATGGACACGGTCTTGGAAATTCAGCAACAAGGCTTGCCAGCGGCACCGCACATTTCCTGCATTTCCTCGAGCAAAGAAGAAATCCGGGCTTTGTTGCATGCCTACCAAGCCCAGGGCATCAAGCGTTTGGTGGCCTTGCGCGGCGACGTGCCATCCGGTGAGGTGAGCTTGGGCGATTTTCGCTACGCCTCGGAATTGGTGGCGTTTATACGTGCTGAAACAGGCCAGCATTTCCACATAGAAGTGGCGGCTTACCCTGAGTTTCATCCGGAAGCCAAAACCCCGGCAGCGGATTTATTGAATTTGAAACGCAAGGTGGATGCCGGTGCCAATTCGGCCATCACCCAATATTTTTACAATGCCGATGCCTACTTCCGCTTTCTAGATCAGTGTGCGGCGGCCGGCATTAATGTGCCTATCGTGCCTGGCATCATGCCGATTTATAACATCACCCAACTGGCGCGTTTTTCTAACGTTTGTGGCGCAGAAATTCCTAGGTGGTTGAAGCTGAGGTTGGAAGAATACGGCGATGACATGGCTTCCTTGCGCGCGTTTGGCATCGATGTGGTGACGGACTTGTGTGAAACGCTACGGGTGTTTGGTGCGCCCAGTTTGCATTTTTACACCCTGAACCGCGCGGGTGTGATCAGCAACATTATTGAAAACCTAGCCGATTAACTAAGCCCTTTACGACCGCCTTGTCTGGCGGCCGTTCTGATGATTGCGACTATAAAAAAACCGACCAATGGCTAGTGCAGAGTCGGTTTTTCTGTTTGGTTTAAGGCATCTTCAATAAACAAATAGTCTTTGGTTTTATCTGCCCCGGTCTTGCCCGCACCCCATGTGGTCATCAATACTATCCAGCGCATTTCTTCGATATTGATTTTAAGTTGGGATAAATTCATGGCCAGTTCCAACACCAATTCGCGTTGCGCGGTATTAAGTACATTGGCTTGAGTTAAAAACACGACCAGCCCTAAACTTTCGCCGCTGATTTTTCTGCGTTCGTCCTCAGTAAAAATGCGCGTGCTATGCGACTGGGCTTTGCTATAAATGTCGCCTTGCTCAGTCATGCGTTCTAGTTCATTAAACCAATTGAACGCACTGTTAATATCGTAGTCAGCAAACCCAGCCGCAGACAGCTCTTTTGATAAGGTGTCTTGGTCAGGCCTAAACTGCGTGTCTATGTAGTTTTCAAACATATAAACCAATACTTCAAACATGGTGTCATCCTTATTAATGGTGTTTTTCAATTAAGTGAGGTGGTTTATGCATCCATCTAAAATGACTAAATCGTCAACTACACAATCTGTTGGTATTGTCCGCCAGCAAGGCTAGTGATTCTCCCTTCTAACTCTAATACTGTGAGCATGGATGAAAGTGTGCTGACCGTCAAGCCAGTCAATTGCAGCAAACTTTCTAATGAGATGGCATCAAAGCCCATGGTTTCCAACAGCTTTTGTTGTGTCTCGCTGGCAGGCGCATCGTCGCCTACTTTGGGTTCATCAACAGGGCTATCGTTTACGGCTTTAGTTAAATTTAATTCCTCGACGATGTCTTGCAAACTGTCGACCAATTTAGCGCCTTGTTTAATCAATTGGTGGCAGCCTTTTGCCAGCGGCGAATGAATCGATCCGGGAATAGCAAACACTTCACGCCCTTGTTCGGCACTCAAGCGCGCGGTAATCTGTGAGCCGCTTTTCAAGTTGGCTTCGACCACCAAGCAGCCTAAACTCAGGCCGCTAATCAGGCGATTGCGCCTGGGGAAATTTTGCGGTTGGGACACGGTGCCCAATGGAAATTCGGAGATAATCAAACCGCTGTTCGCAATTTGATGGGCGAGATCACGGTGTTTGGCAGGGTAGACCATGTCTAAGCCAGTGCCCACAACGGCAATGGTGCCGCCCTTGGCTTTTAGTGCGCCGCGGTGGGCCGCGCCGTCTATGCCTAAAGCCAGTCCGCTGACTATGCATAATCCGTGCTCGGCCAAGCCTTGGGCAAACGCCTCGGCATTTTTTTCACCTTGTACCGAGGCGTTGCGGCTGCCGACGATGGCGATGCTTAAGTGGTTGAGCCAGGCTAAATTGCCTTTTGCATACAGCAGTGGCGGGGGATCGGTAATTTGCAAGAGGGCTTTGGGGTAGTCGGCATCGGCCAGTGTGACCAGGTGGTTGTTGTCTAGGCTGAGCCACTGCAGGGTCTCTTTTAGGCTGTCTTGGTCTATGCCTTTAGTGATTGCTAGGGCAATTTTTTCTGACACCACTGCCCGCAATTCCTTAAATTTTCTGCGGTAGATTTCGCCTGGACTGCCAAAGGTTTTGAGCAACTGGCAAAAAGTTAAGCAGCCCAAACCGTCGATGTTGCTTAAGCTAAGCCACTGTGATTTTTCTAGTAAGGCAGCGCTGTCATCTATGGGCATGGGCTAATTCTCACTGCGGGGTCTGGACGCTGTCCAGTTTGTTGATGGGCTCCTTGGCTTGCATGATGAGGGCGTACGAGACACGCTCAAACACCTGGAATACCATTAACAAGCCTATGCGTTCGTCAGGCAATTTAATGCTGCTAGCCTTTTTATCTGGCTGCGGATTTTTTATTTCACCACGATTAAGCTGCCAGACTTTAGGCCATTGCCAAGGGTCTTTTAAGAAAGTGGCTGATATGCCCCATAAGGTGTCGCCCTTAACCACCACATGGCGATCGGGATGCTGACTATTTAACAGAATTTCATCGGCTAGGGCAGTTAAGCTTATGCAACAAAACAGCAGCAGCGTTATAATGTGGCGAAACATACCGAGCAATCTTTAATGGTAAATAGTGTGCTTAAGTATACGATTAAATGCTGGCGATAAACCAGTAAAGCGGCTTTAAATTTAGCGCTTTTTTTACTCGTAAACCCCATGCGTTCAGTACGTCATTTTTAAAAGATAAATGAGTTTTTATGGCGATTTTAGACATACTGCAATACCCAGATCCGCGATTGCACACGTTGGCGCAACCGGTTAAAGAGGTCAATGCTAGCATTAAGCGCTTGATCGTTGATATGGCTGAAACCATGTACGATGCGCCCGGCATAGGCTTGGCCGCGACCCAGGTCAATGCGCATGTGCAACTTATTTTGATAGACACCAGTGAAAGTAAAAATGACTTGCTGGTATTGATTAATCCCAAGATTACCCAAAAAAGTGGCGAACAAGATTACGAAGAAGGCTGTTTGTCTGTGCCCGGTGTCTACGACACGGTGAGTCGCGCCGAGAAGGTCACGGTGGAAGCTTTGGACCGTGACGGAAAATCCTTCACATTGAACGCCGAGGGCTTGCTCAGTGTCTGCATACAGCATGAAATGGACCACCTACTAGGCAAGGTATTTATAGAGTATTTATCCCCGCTAAAACGCACTCGCATTAAAAATAAAATGCTCAAACAACGGCGTGATCGCTGATTTTTTAGGTGTAATCCACCCACTATGAAACTCATTTTTGCTGGCACGCCAGAATTTGCTGTTCCTGCCTTGGCTGCATTGATTGCGGCGGGCCATGACATTGCCATGGTCTTGACCCAGCCTGATCGTCCAGCAGGTCGTGGCATGAAACTAAAAGCCAGCCCAGTTAAAGTGCTGGCTGAGCAGCATGGTTTAACGGTCTTTCAGCCAGTTAGCTTGAAAGACGCGCAGGTTCAGGCGCGCATTGCAGAGCTGCAAGCCGATGCCATGATAGTGGCGGCCTATGGTTTAATTATTCCGGAGGCCACCTTGCATGCCACGCGTTATGGTTGCTATAACATCCACGCCTCCTTGTTACCGCGCTGGCGCGGTGCCGCACCCATACACCGATCCTTGCTAGCCGGCGATCAAGAAACCGGCGTGACCATTATGGAGGTGGTACTGGCGCTCGACGCGGGGGCCACGGTCAGTCGTGCGGTACTGCCTATAGGCGATAGTGACACGACGCAAAGCTTGCACGATGCCTTGAGCGCTCTTGGGGCGGACTTGATGGTGGACGCGATAGCCAGCCTGGAAAAGCATGGCGCCTTGGCTGCCACACCGCAAGATGAAGGCTTGGTGACCTACGCGCATAAATTAGACAAAGCCGAAGCCGCTATTGATTGGCATCAATCGGCCGCGGCCATCTCACGGCAAGTGCGAGCGTTTAATCCCTTTCCCGTGGCACAAAGCCAGCTCAAAGGAGAAGTCTGCCGCATTTGGATGGCCACGGCGGAAGCTGGCCAAGGGCAGCCGGGTGAAATTATGGCGGTGCAGGATGGCATACTGGTAGCTTGTGGCGAGGGCGTGTTGCGCATCACGGAGTTGCAAGCGCCTGGCGGCAAAAGAATGCCGGCACCGGCCTTTGTGCAAGGGCATAATTTGCAACCAGGCGATAGATTTAGTGCTTAGCCTAAAGTGATTAAGCCCCTACGGCACGGCTAATCAAGTAAAATCCATTAACCTTTAATCGCCCAACCACCAAGAAAGTTTCCTTTGTACCTATCCCAACAAATTGCGGCACAAGCTGTCAACCAAGTGCTGTCGGGGCGTAATCTAACCCTGGCCTTGCCAGCGGCCTTAGCTAGCTACCCGAACGCGACCCCACAACAGCGAGGGGCAGCGCAGGATTTGAGTTACGGCACCTTGCGTTTCTACGGTGAAATTGACGCCTACCTCATACAGTTGTTAGAGAAACCCTTAAGCGATGATCGTGTGCATGCCATTTTGTTGGTGGCTTTATACCAATTGTTGCACGACAAAGCCGATGCGTTTACCGTGGTCAATCAAGCGGTGCAAGCGGTGAGCATGCTTAGGAAGCCGGCTGCTAAAGCCTGGGCTAAAGGCTTGGTGAATGCCATCTTGCGTAATTTTTTACGGCAACAAACAGCCTTAGCCGATCGTCTGGCCAACAAAGAGGTGGCGACTTATTCTTACCCGCAATGGTGGATTAATAAACTAAAGCTGCAATACCCCGCGCACTGGCAAAGCATATTACTGAACGGCAATCAGCATCCACCCATGACCTTGCGCGTCAACCGCCAAAAAATCAAGGTGACGGATTATCAGCAATTGTTGACCCGCCAAGGCATAGAGTCAGCGTGTTTGGGTGGGCAGGCCTTGGTTTTGAGTAAGCCAGTAGCGGTGGAAAAAATACCAGGCTTTAGTGATGGGGTGGTGTCCGTGCAAGATTATGGCGCGCAACTGGCGGCGGTATTGTTGGATGTGCCTGAGCATGCCAGGGTGCTGGACGCCTGTTCTGCGCCCGGTGGTAAAACCGGCCACATTTTGGAGTTGGGCTGTACGAATTTAACGGCCTTGGATAGCGACCCCAGTCGTTTGTTAAGGGTGCAAAGCAATTTGAGCCGCTTGCAATTGCACGCCCAAGTGATAAGCGGCGACGCGGCCGCCAGCGATTGGTGGGATGGCGTCAGTTTCGATCGGATATTGGCGGATGTGCCGTGCACCGCATCGGGTATTGTGCGTCGTCATGTGGATATTAAATGGTTGCGCCGTGAAGCTGATGTGGCTTCCTTTGTGGCGCAACAAGCTAAAATTCTGCCTAATTTATGGCAGATGTTGGCAAAGGGTGGTAAATTACTTTATGTAAGTTGTTCGGTTTTTAATGAAGAAAATCAAGGGCAAGTGGATAAATTTTTACAAAACAATGCCGATGCTAGGCAGTTGGCTTTTGATGTGAGCGCCATCGCAGGCGCCGACAATTTGACTCAGTTCAATGGGCAGCTTATTCCTACTGCCGCGCACGATGGGTTTTTCTATGCTTTATTGCAAAAAAATTAATCGATTACTCTGCGTTTTTTTCTTTGCCTTTTTTTCATCGGCCGTGCTCGCGGCCAACAGCAGCATGTTGCTTAAAAGTGCAGAATTAAAAGCGCAAGACGACGCTTATGTGCTGAATGCCGATGTCGATATCAAGTTTAGCGCCGCGATAGAAGATGCTATCAGCAAAGGCTTTGCATTAAATTTTATCATCGAATTTCAGTTGGCATCACCCAAAAAATATTGGTTTGACGATGAAATTGCCACCGTGACTCAGCACGTCAGCTTAAGTTACCATGCGCTTTCTAGACAATTTTTGCTGATGCGTGGGGAGCAGCAAAAAAGCTTTGTCCGTTTAGACGAAGCCATAGACGACTTATCCAGCATCAGTGACTTAAAGGTATTTAACAAGTCCCAGCTAGAAAAAGGCGAGGCGTATAAGGCCAGTTTTTTGATGCGCTTGGACACAAAAAAATTACCTAAAACACTGCTGGGCGAGGGCTTGGTTGCGGAAGAGTGGAGCATGAGTACGCAGCGTTTTGAGTGGCAGCCGACTTTATTCAAATGAAACAGCCGGTGCGATGAAATTCATAGCATTACTTAGCGCTACCTTAGGCGCCTTCCTGCTTTACTTGCTATCCAATGCCAGTGCCAATACCGCTGCATCCGGCGAATACTATTCCTTGTTGGTGGCGCTTAATATCTTATTGGCGACCTTTCTCATTGGCGTCATAGCTTATCAGATTTGGCATTTGCTCAGGCAAATTCGCAAGGGGGTGGTGGGCAGTCGGTTTACTCGCCGCCTGTTGGTGAGCTTCGCCATGATGGCCCTTATCCCAGGCTTAATTGTTTACTTGGTGTCGGTTAATTTTTTAACCCGTTCCATCGAATCTTGGTTTAACGTTAAAGTAGAGGCGGCGTTGGAAGGGGGCTTGAATTTAGGCCGCACCGCCCTGGACATTATGCTCTTGGACGTCAAAGAAAAAGGCGAAAACATGGCCAGCACCTTGGCATTTCAGCCAACCAATAGCCGCTCTATCTTGAACGATTTGCGTGAAAAAAGCGGCATTAAAGACGTGACCCTGCTGACCGTGCAAGGTAGAATTTTAGAAGTATCAAACAGCGATGCCACCACTATTTTGCCGGAATTGCCCAGTGTTGCCCAACTCAGGCAAGCCCGTTTACATACCGTGGGTAGCATAGAGCCGATTAGCAATAAAGGCTTGTATTTGCGCGTCTTGGTGCCGGTCAATGGCCAAGATTTAGCCGGTGAAACGCGCATATTGCAGTTGCTGCAACCGGTACCTAAAGCCTTGGCCAACACGGCAGAAGCAGTGCAAGACGTTTACCAAGATTATCAAAAATTGTCTTACAGTCGAACCTCCCTAAGGGAAGTGTTTGCCCTGACCTTAACGCTGGTCATGATGTTGGCGATGTTGGGTGCCGTCGCTGTGGCGTTTGTTTTGAGTCGAAAATTGTCTGCACCATTGACGGTCTTGGCAGAGGGCACAAAAGCGATTGCCAGTGGCGATTACAGCACCATTTTGCCGGCGCATGGTAAAGATGAGTTGGGCGTTTTGGTACAATCCTTTAACAGCATGACGCAGCAATTAGATGATGCGACCAAGGCCGCCGAAAGAAACCGCACACGGGTAGAAGCCGCCAGAGGCTACTTGGAAACCATTTTGGCGCATTTGTCGTCCGGCGTTATCGCCTTAAATACACGCGGTGAATTGCGCACCTTTAATGAAGCGGCCATCAATATATTGGCAGCACCCTTGGAGCATTGCGTGGGCTTGAGCCTAGCAGACATGGTGATCAAGCAGCCGCGCTTGGAGGCTTTCTTCCTGGCCATCGCCATGTACAACAGCAAGACGGATACCGCCGTGGAGACGGCTAAAGACGAATTGTTTACCCAGATAGAGTTGCTCAGTGGTCAAGGTAAGCAAATTTTAACCGTGCGTGGCACTCCCTTGCCTGACGGGGGTTACGTGGTGGTGTTTGATGATGCTACCAGCATGATACAGGCCCAGCGTGATGCCGCCTGGGGCGAGGTGGCCAGGCGTTTGGCACACGAAATTAAAAACCCATTGACGCCCATACAGTTGTCCGCCGAACGCATGGCGCATAAATTAATCGACAAACTGGATGAGGCGGATGGACAAATGCTCAAACGCTCCACCGCGACCATTGTTAACCAGGTGGATGCGCTCAAAAGAATGGTTAATGAGTTCAGTGAGTATGCCCGTTCGCCGGCACCGCAATTGCAAGCCTTGGATTTAAATACGCTGATACAAGAAGTGCTGTCATTTTACGATTTGCCGGCGAATAAACTGCAGTTGTCCTTAGAAAAACAAGCGGCAGCGGTCAAAGGCGATAGCATCATGTTGCGTCAGGTGATTCATAATTTGCTGCAAAATGCCCAAGATGCTTTGCTAGATCAAGCTGATGCATTAATCCAAGTGCAGACCAAAACGCAGGGATCCATGTTGGTGTTAACGGTGGCGGATAACGGCACCGGCTTCCCGGCAGACATGTTGGCGCATGCCTTTGAGCCTTACATGACGACTAAATCGCACGGCACGGGCTTGGGCTTGGCCATTGTTAAGAAGATTATAGAAGAGCACAAGGGCTGGATAAAAATTGAGAACCTGAGCGATCTCAGCACTGTGCAGTCCGTGGCCAAAGAACAAAAAACTGGGGCAGTGGTGACGATTAGCCTGCCTTTATACGCCTAACAACACTAGAGAAAATAAAAGAATAAGCATGGCAGCAAAACATATATTAGTGGTCGATGATGAAATAGGCATACGCGAATTATTGCGCGATATTTTGCAGGACGAAGGCTATCGCGTGCAATTGGCAGAGAATGCTGCCGCCGCTCGGGAGGCCAGGTTACAGGAGCGCCCGGACTTGGTGTTGCTGGACATTTGGATGCCGGATTGCGATGGCATTACCTTGCTTAAAGAGTGGGTGAACAGCAGTTTGCTGACCATGCCCGTGGTCATGATGTCGGGTCACGGCACCATAGATACCGCCGTTGAAGCGACCCGTATAGGGGCGTTTGATTTTCTAGAAAAACCCATCGCCCTGCAAAAATTATTGAAAACCGTTAGCACGGCCTTGAAGCACGGGGAACAACGGCCTAAATCGGCGATGAATTTAGCCAGTCTGGGTAAAAGCCCAATCATCACTGCGCTCAAAGAGCGCTTGGATAAAATCGCATCCAACGTCAACCCTGGGCCAGTATTGTTGATAGGTCCCAAAGGCTGTGGCACGGAATTGTGCGCCCGTTATTTGCAGGAAACCGACAGCCCTTGGTTAGCCCTCAGCGACTATGACCGTCTGGCCAATGAGCCCATGGATATTTTAGAAGGCTTGCGTGGTGGCGTGTTGTACATCGCCGAGTTGACCGAACTCAACAAAGCCGAGCAAAAAGGCTTGTTGTTGCTGATGGCAAAATCAGACAAATACCGTGTACGTGTGGTGTGTGCCACCAGTGAAAATTTACCTAGATTACAGGCGGAAGGGGTGTTTGATTACAATTTGTACCAAACCTTAGCCGCCGTCTCACTGAGCATGCCGGCCTTGGACGACCATAAGGAAGACATCCCCGATTTGGTGCTGGCCATTACCCATTTGCAATTGGAATTGGCCGGTTTGGAATACCGTGAATTTGATGTGGCCGCCTTAAATGCCTTACGTAATGCCGATTGGCCGGGTGATTTAGCGCAATTGGATACGGTGATACGCAATCTATTGCAAACCAGCTTGGGTGAGAAAATTGGCTTGGATGATATTAAACGCGTCTTGCACCAATTTGATGGCCGGCAAGCCATGGACAGCGGCACGACGATCACAGAGCTTAGCGTGGCCTTGCAGGTCAGCAGCGAGCAGAGCATTGGACTAAGCTTGGACAGCAGTCTGTTAGATCAGCCTTTGCGTGAGGCGCGCGATGCGTTTGAGCGTTGGTATTTTGAGCATCACATCAAGCTGGTGGCGCATAACATGAGTAAATTGGCAGAGATTGCCGGTTTGGAGCGCACCCATTTATACCGCAAGCTTAAGCAGTTGGGCATAAAAATTAAAGCTTAGGCTTGGCTGTGCATTTCCAGTACCACCGGCGTGTGGTCAGACGGCCTTTCTAACCTACGCGGGGCCTTGTCTATGTGGGCTCTTAGGCAGGCCGATTTCAATGCATCGCTGACTAAAATATGGTCTATGCGCATGCCTAAGTTGCGCCTAAATCCCATCATGCGGTAATCCCACCAACTGAAACTTTTATCCGCTTGTTCAAACAACCTAAAGCTGTCGTGTAGGCCCAATTCCAGCAGTGCTTGAAAAGCAGCGCGCTCGAGTGGGCTGACTAAGACTTGGCCTAACCAGGCCATGGGGTCGTGGCAATCGCGGTCTTCGGGCGCTATGTTGTAATCGCCCAATAAGAGCAAGTTGGGATGCACACTTAGTTCGCTTTTTAGCCAGTCATGCAGGGCGCCTAGCCAGCGCAATTTGTACTGGTATTTGTCCGAATCGACCGCTTGGCCATTGGGTATGTAGGCGCACACTACCCGCATGCCCTTTATGGTGGCAGTGATTACGCGCTGTTGATCGTCGGCAAATTGCGGTATGTTGTGTTGTATGTCGGTTAGCGGGTGGCGGCTAATGATGGCTACGCCATTGTAAGTCTTTTGCCCTATGTGGGCCGCTTGATAGCCTATGGCTTGCAACTCGGCATAGGGAAATTTGAGGTCCTCTTGCTTGGTTTCTTGCAAGCACAATACGTCCGGTTGATTGCTTTGCAACCAATCCAAAACATGCGGTAGCCTTACGTTGAGTGAATTGACATTCCAGGTAGCAAATTTCATTAGGCCATTAACTCATGCCATTGTGACGCAGTAAAGCATCGATATTGGGCGCTCGACCGCGAAATGCTGTAAACGAATCCAAAGCTGGTCTAGCCCCACCTTGCGCTAAAATTTCTTGCCAATAGCGCTGCCCGGTCTCTGGGCAAAGCACGCCGTTTTCTTCAAACATACTGTAAGCGTCGGCAGACAATACCTCCGCCCATTTGTAGCTGTAATAGCCAGCGGCGTAACCACCAGAAAAGATGTGGGTGAAATTATTAGGGAAGCGGTTCCATTTAGGGGGCCGAACCACCGCCACTTCATCGCGTACTTGTTCGATCAGATCCAAGGCAGTTTGCTGGCCGTGCGGATCAAACGCACCGTGTAAGCGTATGTCAAATAAAGAGAACTCAATTTGACGCACGGTTTGCATGCCGGCTTGAAAGTTTTTTGCGGCCACCATTTTATCGAATAAGGCGCGCGGCAATTCTGCGCCGCTGTCGACATGGGCCGTCATGTGGCGTAATACCTCCCATTCCCAACAGAAGTTTTCCATGAATTGGCTGGGCAGTTCAACCGCATCCCATTCCACACCTTTGATACCAGACACGCTGTAATCATCCACTTTGGTTAACATGTGGTGTAAGCCGTGGCCAAATTCGTGGAACATGGTCAAGACTTCATCGTGGGTAAACAAGGCCGGTTTGTCGCCCACCGGTGCCGAGAAGTTGCAGGTTAAAAAAGCCACGGGCGTGGTCACTTGGTCCAGCACTTTGCGTCTGGTGATGGCTTCGTCCATCCAAGCACCGCCGCGTTTATTGTTGCGCGCATACAAATCCAAGTAGAACTGACCGATTAATTGGCCTTGGCTGTCCTTGATGCCATAAAAGCTGGCAGTTTCATGCCAAACCGAGGCTTGCGATTTGACAACTTGCACAGCAAAAATAGTTTCCACCACCTTGAATAGGCCGCTTAAAACTTTTTCTTCAGGGAAGTATTGTTTGACTTCTAAATCCGAAAAAGCGTATTTTTCTTCGCGTAATTTTTCTGAAGCGTAAGACACATCCCAAGCTTGCATGTCGTCTATGCCCAATTTTTTAGCGTAGGCCTCAAGCTCTTGTTTGTCTCTTAGCGCATAAGGTTTGGCTTTATTGGCCAAGTCTTTTAGGAAGGCCTCAACCTGTTGCGCGGATTCGGCCATTTTAGTGGCGACCGACAGTTCGGCGTAATTGGCAAAGCCAAGCAGTTGAGCCGCTTCTAGTTTGAGCTTTAAAATTTGCGCAATGACAGGCGTGTTGTCCCAATCGGCTTTGCCGAATTCAGAGGCGCGGGTGGCGTAGGCGCGGTATAGCGTTTCACGCAATTCTCGGTTGTCGGCATACTGCAAGACCGGTAAATAGGAAGGGAAGTGCAAGCTAAATTGGTAACCGCTTTTACCGGCCTCTTTTGCCGCGGCGAGTGCAGTCGCCAATACGTCCTCAGGTATGCCTTTTAAGCGGCCGATATCATCAATGACTAAGCTGTATTCGTTGGTGGTGTCCAAAACATTCTCTTCAAACTTGGAGGACAGTTTAGACAGTTCTTCTTGTATGGCTTTGAAGCGAATTTTTTGCGCCGGCGCCAATTCGGCGCCGCCCAAACGAAAGTCACGCAATTCATTTTCTATTATTTTCTGTTGCGCTGGCGTCAGCGAGCTGTAGTCTGAACTGGCACGCAGGCGACGAAATTTAGCGTAGAGGCGCTCATCTTGGCTGAGGTCGGCATAAAAATCCGTGAGCTTGGATAGGTTGGCATTGTAAGCTTCACGCAAGGCTGGGCTATTGACCACGCCGTTCATGTGCCCCACTTGTGACCAGGCGCGGGACAGCTTTTCTTCCATGTCTTCCAGTTTGGCGGCGAAATTATCCCAAGTGACGGTGTCAGAATCGGCGGCCAAACTAGCGATGGTGGCTCTGGCTTCGCTAAGCAAATGGTCCATGGCGGGGCTGACGTGTTCGGCTTGCACCAATTCAAATTTAGGTAAGCCCGAAAAATGCAACAGCGGGTTGGTGCTTAATGTATGTGCAGACACTGCGGTTTATCCTTTAACGCTTATTTCAATTTTAAATGCGGGCTGCTGTTTAATTTCGCCAGCAGCGGTTCTATTTTTTCTATGTCCGATTGCGCTAGAATTCTTCTAGCCTGCTCGCGCAGTTGCGCCGCTTGGCTGCGTAAGATCTGTTGTTTCACCCCCAATATATGTGAAGGGTGCATGGACAACTGGCGTAAGCCCATGCCCACCAACAGCTTGGTCAGCTTGATGTCGCCGGCCATTTCACCACAGACGGACACCGATTTGCCTAATTTCTCACCGGCCTTGATGGTCATGGCTATCAATTTCAGCACCGACGGGTGTATCGGGTTGTATAGATGCGCCACCGCGTCATCGGTTCGATCGATGGCCAAAGTGTATTGAATTAAATCGTTGGTGCCTATGGACAGAAAATCCAATTCCTTGGCGAAGGCATCGGCATTGATGGCCGCCGCTGGAATTTCTATCATGCCGCCTAGCGCAATGGTTTCATTAAAGGCGATGTTTTGTTTGCGTAAGCTTATTTTGGCGCGTTCTAGTAGCAATTTGCATTGGCGTAATTCAGCCAGATTAGACAGCATGGGGATTAGAATTTTGATGTTGCCAAACTGCGAGGCACGCAACAAGGCGCGCAATTGCGTATGAAAGATCTGCGGCTCACTCAAGCAATAGCGTATGGCGCGCAAGCCCAACGCCGGGTTGGCACAGGTCACCACGGTGTCTGGGTTCATTTGTTTGTCGGCACCCAAATCCAAGGTGCGTATGATGACAGGCAAGCCTTTCATGGCCACTGCCACGGTTTTATAGGCTAGAAATTGCTCCTCTTCGTCTGGCATTTCCCGTCGGTTCATGAATAAAAATTCCGTTCTATACAAACCGATGCCGGTCGCCCCAGACGCGCTGACGCCCACCACGTCTTCGGGCACTTCAATGTTGGCTAGCAATTCTATGGCCATGCCATCCAAGGTGATGGCTTTGGTGGATTTGATACGTTGCAGTTTTTGTTGCTCAAGTTCCCATTGCTCTTGACGCAATTTGTACTCGGTCAGTATGCTGGTATCGGGGTTGACGATCACCACCCCTTGGCTACCGTCGACTATGATTAACTCGCCGTCACGAATTAAATCGCGTGCTCTTTGCAGCGCGACGATGGACGGGATATTTAAACTGCGTGCCAATATGGCCGTGTGCGACGTGATGCCGCCCACGTCGGTAATAAAGGCGGCAAATTCGTGGTGCTTGAATTGTATGGCGTCCGCCGGTGAGATGTCGTGCGCCACCAATATCAGCTTACGCTCTTCATTTAAGGCATTGGTTTGCCGCTCCGTGCTGAGTTGGCTGGGGTGCCCAAGTAAGACCTTGATGACGCGTTCGACCACTTGTATGACGTCTTGTTTGCGTTCACGCAAGTAGGCGTCTTCAATTTGCTCAAACTGCTCGACGATGTCATCCATTTGCAATTTAATCGCCCATTCGGCATTGCATAATTCATTGCGGATGATGTCTTTGGGGATTTCTGCTAGCGATTTATCTTCTAGCATCATCAAGTGCGTGCCTATAAAGGCGGCTAATTCAGCAGGTGCATTTTTGCGCAAACTGCTGTTAATTTTCATTAAATCTTGCTTAACTGTCGCTATCGCGTCACTAAAACGATTTATCTCTGCGTCGATTAAATGCGCTGGCAATGGGTAGTGCACCACTTCCAGCAAGGCGTTGGACACCAGGTGGGCATGGCCTATGGCTATGCCACTGGACACACCGACGCCGTGTAGGCAAAAGCTAGTCATGGTGCCAGTCCTGTATGCCCATTATTCGCCCTCACCAAAGTAATCAGCGATCAGTGCGCTCAGTGCAGCAATGGCGTCTTGTTCGTCACTACCGCTGGCTTCTAATGTCACCATGGAGCCTTGCGCCGCCGCCAACATCATGACACCCATGATGCTTTTAGCATTGACTCGTCTGCCATTGCGGGTGATCCAGATTTCACTGGCAAATTTACTGGCCGTTTGCGTCAGCTTGGTGGATGCACGCGCGTGCAAGCCAAGCTTATTGATGATTTTTACTTCTAGGCTAGTCATGCATTTATCCAGTCTGATCCTAATCGTTAATGCAAGTGAGCTTGGTGTGGCTGTTAAGGTTCATAACGGTCGCAACATTCGCGGCTAAAGTGCACCACGCCTTCACGGCCGCCGGTCACGGCTTTTTCCACCAAAGCCGACAGTGATTCGTGCCTATAGCTCATGGTGCGCACTATCATGGGCATGTTGACGCCGGCTACGCCCTCGACTTCGCCGGGGATGAGTAATTTGCTCACAATATTGCACGGTGTGGCGCCGTACATATCCGACAGCACCAACACGCCATCGCCTTCATTGAGTTTGGCCACGAGGTTTTGTGCAATGGGTAGCAAAACATCCGGATCGTCATGGTTGGTGACCGCTAGATAGGCCACCTGCCTGGGTTCGTTACCAATCACATGCTTGGCGCATTCGAGTAAGCTTTCACCAAATCCGCCGTGGGCAATAATTAAAATACCTATCATGCTCTTCCCTAATTCTTAACTAACGTTATTGATTACTTGTACTGATCATTGGCCAGGCATTTATTGCTTAAGTTCACGGTGCCGAGTCAGCACTTTATGCTGCGGCCTAAAGTAAGCGCTTAAGGTTTCAACAAAATACACCGAACGGTGTTGGCCGCCGGTGCAGCCAATGGCCACCGTCAAATAACTGCGGTTGTCGGCCACAAAGCTGGGCAGCCATTTTTCTATGTAATGTTGAATGTCACCCAGCATGGCCAATACATTGGGCTGGCTTTGCAAAAAGTCTTGCACCGGCGCATCGCGGCCGGTTAAATCGCGCAATTTAGGATCGTAATGCGGGTTGGGCAAGCAGCGTATGTCGAACACGAAATCGGCATCCAGCGGCACACCATGTTTAAAGCCGAAAGAAGTAAATAACACGGTCAGACCGGCGTGCTCTAAGGCCGCGGCATCCTTCACCCAGGAGCGCAATTTGTTGGCGCTGATGTGGCTGGTGTCGATGACTTGGCCCAAACTACCTAGCGCGCTAAGTAGCTCGCGTTCAAACGCGATGCTTTCCGCCAGCGTGGTGGTGTCTTTGCTTAAAGGGTGTTTGCGCCGGGTTTCGCTAAAGCGCTTAACCAAGGTTTCCACATTGGATTCTAAGAACAAAACTTGCGTGCTGACATTTTGCAATTTCAATTGCTCGATGTGCGCCGGCAAGGTTTCTATGGCGGCACTGCGGCTGTCTATGCTAATCGCCACTTTATCAAAATTGGTCAGGTTGACGCTGCCTGGGCGTTGGTTTTCACTGCGCAAGTGGTCGGCGATTTGCGGCAGCATGGTAGCCGGTAAATTGTCTATGCAATAGTAGCCACTGTCTTCCAGCGCATGTAAGGCTATGCTCTTGCCCGAACCCGATAGCCCGGTGATGATGATCAGTTGTTTCATGGCAGGCTAGGGTTCACTGGGGAGGTTTTTCTTCATCTCGCGCTGTTGGCGTTGCATTAATTGTTTGGTGGCGTTGATGCCACGCAATAATAGCACATGGTTACGTATGGCCACTTCCACCAGCACGGCAATGTTGCGACCGGCCGCGACCGGAATTTTAATTTTAGCTATTTTTACGCCCAACACTTCCTCGTGTTGAACCGAGGTGTTCAGTCTATCCAGCGCCGGCATGGTGTTTTGGTTGGCCATCTCCAATTGAATGATTAAATCCAAAGGTTTGGTTGGTTTGACTGCGTTGTCGCCAAATAAGGCGCGTATGTTTAACACGCCTAAACCACGCACTTCTAAAAAATCTTGCAGTAGTGGCGGGCAGCGGCCCTCAACTCGCTCGGGCGATATGCGGTAAAAATCCACCACGTCATCTGCAATGATGCGGTGGCCGCGCGAGATAAGCTCCAGCGCCAATTCGCTTTTACCGATGGCCGCTTCGCCTTTAATCAAAGCACCAAAACCTTGCACTTCCATGAATACGCCGTGCAAGCTGATGGATTCTGCGACGGCATGCGCCAGATAATGGTTAAGGATGTCCATCAACATAGGGCTGCGTAAGGTGGAGGTGAACAGCGGGGTGCGGTGGCTATTGGCGGCATCCAATAATGAATTTGGTACTGTTTCGCCGTTGGCCACGATCACTACCGCCAAATCCGTGGAGAATAAATTCTCAATCGCAGAAGCGGCTTCGCTGGCTTTTAAGCTGCGCAGGTAATCCATTTCAGCACAGCCCAACACTTGTACGCGGTTGGGATGAACAAAATTCAAATGACCGATCAGCGCCAAAGAAGGCTTGGTGACCGTTTCGCTGGTGAGGGTATTGGACCCACCGTCTAGCCCTGCTACCCATTGCATTTTTAGCTTACGGCGGGTTTGTTTGAACAGCTCAGCTACGTTTATTTGAGCCATGGAATCGTAGAACTCGAAAAGAAATTAAGGCCAGTATTTATGCAAAGTAGGGTTAATTTAAATCTTCGGTGTTGATGTTTTGGTGTTTAACAGCACCGTGCGATTTATGGTGGTCCGCGTGTTTTTCTTTGTGTTTAACCACTTGACGGTCCAGCTTGTCGGCCAGCATGTCTATGGCGCTGTACATGTTTTCGCCTTCGCAGGCAGCGTGCAAATCGTTGCCAGGCACATGCAAAGTGGCTTCAACTTTTTGAGCAAGCTTTTCTACACTCATGGTCACTTTCACATCAATCACATGATCAAAGTGATTGCTAATTCTGGACAATTTACTGGTGACATAATCGCGTAATGCAGGAGTGACTTCTAAATGTAGGCCGGTTAATTGTAAATTCATGACTTGCTCCTTATATAAATAGTCCGCAAAGTGACCCTGTTAAAAAACCGGCGATGGTAGGATTTTTAGCGAGAGTAAAAACTTCCCGAACAGTTTCAGTTTACACTGTTAGCCAGCATCTGCGCTAGGGTGGACCAGACTATTTTTGCCGGTTTTTTTATAAGGTTTTTCTTAAGCTGGCCGGCGCAATGTTGAGTGACTCACGGTATTT
>JAIQBT010000061.1 GCA_020035195.1 Methylotenera sp. | reverse complement strand
ATATGTTGATGCACTTTTTTAAAATCGGCTTTTATCCATGATTAAATTTGACCACGTCACCAAACGTTACCCCGGTAGCAACGAAGCCTTAAGCCAAGTGAGCTTCGACATCGAAGCCGGCGAATTGGTGTTTGTCACGGGGCACTCGGGCGCCGGCAAAAGCACCTTACTCAAACTGATCGCTGCCATAGAACGGCCTACCAGCGGCACGGTCTTGATTGCCAATCAAAACATCAGCCAATTAAAAGCGGCCGCGATTCCTTACATGCGCCGCCGCTTTGGCCTGATTTTTCAAGACCACAAATTGCTCTACGATCGCAATTGCTTTGAAAACGTCATCTTGCCTTTGCACATCAATGGCATTACTGGCCTAGACGCTGCCAAGCGTGTGCGTGCCGCCTTAGACAAAGTCGGCTTGTTGCACAAAGAAAAAGCCATGCCCATCACCTTGTCCGGCGGCGAGCAACAACGCTTAGCCATTGCGCGCGCGGTAGTGAGTCGGCCATCGATATTGATCGCCGACGAACCCACCGGTAACTTGGATTCCAGTTACGCGGCCGACATCATGGGTATATTCCAAGATTTCAATCAAGTCGGCGTGACCGTCATCGTGGCTACCCACGATGCACGCGGCATGTCAGCCACGCAAAACCGCGTGCTGCATTTAGACCACGGCCAATTAGCCGCATCCCATTTTGATGAAAGCGTAACAGCATGATGAACTGGCTCAACCAACACGTGCAAGCCATCAAATTAGTGCTGGCGCGCATGGACAATAACAAATTGTCGACCTTTATGATCAGCTTGGTGATCGCCGTAGCCATGGCCATCCCTGGCGTGTTTTATTTAGGCGTGGAGCACTTGTCAAAACTCAGCAATCACATGCAAGATGAAACCGAAATCAGCGTATTTATGCAACGCGATGCTGGGTCCAAGGCCTTGAGCGACGTCGAGGCGACTTTAAGCAGCAACCCCGCCATCAAAAAATTCAAACTGGTCAGCAAAGCCGATGCTTGGGAAGAACTAAAAGCCAAAGCCTCGTCCAGCAACGTCAATAACGAAGTGCAAAACCTCGAACAAAACCCGCTACCGGATGCTTTTTTTATCCAAGCCAAATCGGCCGATCCGGCCGCCCTTGCTAGCCTTAGGGAAGAATTGCAAGCCTTGCCTGGGGTAGACCAAGCCCTATTAAATGCCGAGTGGGCCAAACGCTTGTCCAGCATTTTAGCCTTGGGCACAAAGATCATCGCCTTCATCGCTGCTTTATTGGCCTTGGCCTTATTGGTCATCATAGGCAACACCGTGCGCATGCAAATCTTGACGCAAAAAGACGAAATCGTGGTCAGTAAACTCATAGGCGCCACCACCAACTTTATTCGCACCCCGTTCTTGTACGCCGGTATGGTCTACGGCTTATTCGGTGGTGTGCTGGCCATGGCCATTTTAATCGTCATCGTGCAACTGTTTAACCAATCAGTCTCGCAATTGTCGCAGCTATACAGCGGCGACTTTAGCCTAGCCTGGTTCAACCTGCCACTTTACCTAGGCATCACCCTGCTGTCGATCTTCATAGGCTGGCTGGGTTCGTTTTTGTCTGTCAGCCGCGCGATAGCCTCCATCAAAATCGATTAGATTTACACCCGCCTGCCCGATTGAACCATTTAGCCTCTAGCACTCTCTTATACAGAGTGCTAAAATGATCCTATTGGAGGACTAAATTTTAATGACCACTGCCTTATTACCCGTGTTAACTGCCAGCGACAGCCTAGAGCACTACTCTAGAGCGATTAAGGCTTACCCTATTCTGTCCGCAGAAGAGGAATACGCGCTGGCCGTCAAATTTAGAAAAGAAAATGATTTAGAAGCAGCGCGGCAATTGATCGTCTCGCATTTACGCTTGGTGGCCAGCATTGCCCGTGGCTACAACGGTTACGGCTTGCCGCAATCGGATTTAATCCAAGAAGGCAACATCGGCCTGATGAAGGCGGTAAAACGCTTTGACCCAGAGCGCGGCGTGCGCTTGGTGTCTTTTGCCATGCATTGGATTAAAGCCGAAATGCACGAATACATAGTGCGTAATTGGCGCTTGGTCAAGATTGCCACCACCAAGGCGCAACGCAAATTATTCTTTAATTTACGCAGCATGAAGCCTGGCCACAACAGCTTACAAACCAGCGAAGTGGAGCACATTGCGCAAACCTTGAATGTCAAAGCCGAAGAAGTGCGTGAAATGGAAGCGCGCCTTAACGGTCACGAGTTCTCCTTGGAATCCGCTGCGGACGACGACGAAGACGGCCATTTTAGCCCAATCGCTTACCTGCAAGACGAGCGCCTAGAACCGCTGGCGGCCATAGAAGCCAAACAAACCGAAACTTACGAAACCAAAGGCTTGAGTCATGCCTTACAACACCTAGACGAGCGTAGCCGTCGCGTGGTGGAATCACGCTGGTTGCAAGACGACGGCGGCAAAACCTTACATGAGTTGGCAGATGAGTTTGGCGTGTCCGCAGAACGCATACGCCAAATTGAACAAAAAGCCATGCAAAAAATCAAAAGCGCCATGTTGGCTTACCAAGCCTAAGGCTGGTTGGTGTGTTAAAAAGGCTGCGTTAAGCAGCCTTTTTTTATGCTGTGGACTGCCCATCACCATGCCTAATGATGTGGCTACCACGCCATTCTGTTATTATCTTATTTTATAAAAAATTGACCGCCGCATGAGCAAGCAAACCCCTAGACCGACCGACATAAAGCTGCACCAAGCATCGCGATTGCTGGAAATTAAATTTGATGACAACACGGAATGCATGTTGTCCTGTGAATTTTTACGCGCCCACTCGCCCTCAGCCGAAGTCAAAGGCCACGGTCCTGGCCAAGAGGTGCTGCAAACAGGCAAAGAACAGGTCAACATCAGCAACATAGAAGCGGTAGGCAATTACGCTGTGAAGCTCATATTTAGCGATGGCCATGACACCGGTTTGTATTCGTGGGATTACTTATACGAATTAGCACGTAACTACGAAGCGCTATGGTTGGAGTACTTGGGTAAACTCAGTGCGGCCGGGATTAGTCGTAAAGAATAAACGGGATAGAAACGAATAAACGAGGCCAGTATGTCAAACGATCAACAAACCCATTTTGGTTTTAAAACGGTAGCCGAAGGCGAAAAAGCCAAAAAAGTCGGCGAAGTCTTCCATTCCGTGGCCAGCAAATACGACTTGATGAACGATGTCATGTCTGCCGGTTTACACCGCAGTTGGAAACGCTTTGCCGTGGAAATAAGTGGCGTAAAAGCCGGTGACACGGTATTAGACATCGCAGGCGGCAGCGGCGATTTATCCAAACTATTTGCGCAAAAAGTCGGCCCGCAAGGCCGCGTGATCTTAACCGACATCAATGCATCCATGCTCAGCGTCGGCCGTGACCGTATGCTTGATGCCGGCTTAAACGTCCCCGCCTTGCAATGCGATGCAGAAAAACTGCCGTTCCCGGACGGCCATTTTGATTGCGTCATTGTCGCCTTTGGCTTACGCAACATGACCCACAAAGACTTGGCCCTGGCTGAAATGCAACGGGTGCTTAAAGTCGGCGGCCGCCTCTTGGTGTTGGAATTCTCCAAAGTATGGCAACCCTTAAGCAAACTCTACGACGCTTACTCATTCAAACTATTGCCCTTGATGGGCAAGCTCTTTGCTAAGGACGCCGACAGCTACCAATACTTGGCCGAGTCAATACGCATGCACCCCGATCAAGAAACCCTCAAGCAGATGATGGAACAAGCGGGCTTGGCTAAAGTGGATTATTACAACCTGGCTGCCGGCGTGGTGGCCTTACACAAAGGCTACAAAATTTAACGTATGTTAACCGGCCTATCCACCCGCATGCTGCAACACCTGATTGCGCAAAACAGCTGGGCGTGCGCCATGCTGCAACCCTACGCTGGCCAGTCCGTGGAATTTAAGCTGGGCTTTTTTAGCCGCAGCCTGGTCATATTAGAAGACGGCAACCTGGCCATGGCCGGGGTGAGCAACACCGCCGATGCCAGCGTCAGCCTATCGCCCAGCTTAGCGCTGCGCTTAATGGCCGGCGATGAAGCCGCCAAACGCCAAGTGCAGATAACAGGCGACACCCACTTGGCCGCCGAATTGGCTAAGGTCTTGTCTGCCATGCGCTGGGACTTTGAAGACGATGCCAGCAAATTTGTCGGCGACGTGGCTGCCAGCAAACTCGGCGACACCTTGCGTGGCATCAAAACCAGCAGTAAAGAAACCGGCGCCAATTTGGCGTCCATGCTCAGCGAATACTGGCAGGAAGAAATGCCCTTAATCGCCAAAAAACGCCACGTGGAAAGTTTCATTAGCGAGGTTGACGGCTTGCGCGCCGACGTGGCCCGCTTAGAAAAAAAACTGGCTAAACTCAAACAACAACACGATAACAAAGGCGCTGCTGCCAGCAGCAAACCCTAAACCATGCGCCTATTCCGCCTGATTTACATTGTTTACATTGCGCTGCGCTTCGGCCTGGATGAATTCGTCTTAGCCAGCAGCAAACTCAAGCCCTTGCATGGCCTTTTGCAAGGGCTGCTTTTTTGGCGCAACAAACGCACACCACGCGCCCTAAGGCTGCGTTTAGCCTTGGAGGCTTTAGGCCCTATCTTTGTAAAATTCGGCCAAATGCTCTCTACCCGTCGCGACTTAATTCCATTAGACATCGCCGACGAGTTAGCCAAACTGCAAGACCAAGTGCCGCCCTTCGCTTACGCCGAGGTGGATAAAATTGTCCAAGCCGCTTACCAACTGCCGCTCAATCAAGTGTTTGCCAGTTTCGATCAAACCGCCATTGCCAGCGCTTCAGTGGCACAAGTGCACTTCGCTGAATTAATGGACGGCATGCCGGTGGCAGTAAAAGTGTTACGCCCGGGCATCGCCAAAGTCATACACCATGACCTCGCATTACTGGACACGGCCGCTTGGTTGCTGCAAGCCTTATCCGCTGAAATAAAACGCTTGAAGCCACGCGAAGTGGTGGCAGAATTTGCCCAGCACACCGAAAGCGAGCTGGACCTCACCCTAGAAGCCGCCAATTGCACGCGCTTAGCGGGCAACTTCCCAGACAGAAAATTGTTGGTACCTGAGGTCTATTGGGATTGGTGCCGTCAACAAGTCATGGTCATGCAGCGCATGCACGGCACGCCCATCAGCAAGATTGACCTGTTGCGCGAACAAGGCATAGATATTGCCAAACTGGCGCACGATGGGGTAGAAATATTCTTCACCCAAGTGTTTAGAGACGGTTTCTTTCATGCCGACATGCACCCAGGCAACATTTTAGTGGTCAACAGTGGACCAGACAAAGGCAAATACATCGCCTTGGATTTTGGCATCATGGGCAGCTTGAGCGACAACGATAAATACTATTTAGCGCGCAACTTCTTGGCTTTCTTCAACCGCGATTACCACGATGTGGCGGTCGCCCACATCGAGTCCGGCTGGGTACCCAAAGACACCAACGTGGAAGCCTTGGAAACTGCCGTGCGCGCCATATGCGAACCCATTTTCAATAAGCCATTAAAAGACATTTCATTCGGCCGCACCTTGCTCAGCCTGTTTCAAATGTCGCGTAAATTTGGCGTGGTGATTCAGCCGCAATTGGTCATGCTGCAAAAAACCTTGCTCAACATAGAAGGCTTGGGCCGCGATTTAGACCCAGACATCGACTTATGGCAAAGTGCCAAGCCCTTCTTAAAACGCTGGATGAGTGAGCAAATGGGTTGGCGCAGCTTGGCCAAAAAACTGAAGAAAGAACTGCCTTTTATGGCTAAAACACTGCCTGAAATGCCACGTTTGGTGCACGCTTTTTTACGCCAACAAACCCAAGCCGAGCAAGACGAACCACTACGGGCCAGCTTAGCTCAACTCATCGCTGTGCAAGAACAGCAAGCGCGTTGGCAAAAACGCTTTTTTATAGGCATCGCCGTGGTGGCCAGCCTAGAGATAGCCATGTTGCTTAGTGCCTTTTTACCCTAAGCCACTAAGCCGCGTTTCTGGCAGTGCGCGCAGAAAAAGGTCGATCGCTGACCCAAGCGCATGGTTTTTATCGCTTTATCACACACCCGGCACGGCTCATCGGTGCGGCCATAGACAAAATAGCTTTGTTGAAAATAACCAGGCAAGCCGTTGGTGCCAAAAAAATCCCGCAAACTGCTGCCACCGGCATTCAGCGCCTCGTTCAAAGTCAGCTTAATTTCCGCCACTAATTTTTCGCAGCGTTTTAAACTCAAATGGTTAGCCGGCGTTTCAGGGTGGATGCCACTGCGGAACAAGGATTCCGAGGCGTAAATATTGCCCACCCCCACCACCACATGGCCATCCATAATGGCATTTTTGATGGCAAGCGTTTTGTTTGCCAAGGCCTTTTGCAAATACTTGGCATTAAATTCGTCTTCCAAGGGTTCTGGGCCCAAGCTGGCTAACAAGGGGTGGTTCGACGCATTCCCCTGCAACCACAGCACCGCGCCAAAACGGCGCGGGTCACGCAGGCGCAGCACTTGGCCATCGCTGAACGCCACATCAAAGTGGTCGTGTTTTTCTGCTGGGTAGGCGTCATCCAATAACTGGATGCGGCCGGACATGCCTAAATGCAAAAGCAATATGCCAGAACCAGAGGCCCCAGAAAAATCGCACAAGAGGTATTTAGCACGGCGTCGAAGGCTATTGAGTGTCATGCCCGGTAGGGTTTGCGGCAAGTGCGTCGGGATAGGCCAGCGCAAGGTGGGGTGGCGTATGGTCACGGCGTGCACCACACGGCCGACTAAAGGCAAAAGCCCACGGCGCGTGGTTTCTACCTCGGGCAATTCTGGCATGGGGCTTATTTACTAGGGATATTAAGCGGCGGATTAAGCATACTAAAGCCCATATCCGATGGGAAATGGTAGATCAAGCCTTCGTCTGGCCTAGCCAACATTAATTCCGGTGACTCTTGCACCTTATCAAAATGCACTTTACTGCCGTCGGCCAATTTAATTTCAAATGAGGGGTAAGTCACTTTACGATCGGGCGTGTATGTCTCCACCGATTTAGCCGGGTTGTGTAGCCAAGAAAAATCCAACCACTCATTCATTTCGTTTTGCTGTGGTTTGGCTACCGCAATTGAGGTTTTCCAAACGCCATCAACGATGTCGACTTTAAGATTAACCTCTTGCCATTGCTCTAAACGGCCGAACTCAAAGCCCACCACTTTTTCCGTGGGCTTCAACGGGGATTTATCGATCAGTTCGATCAATTGGGTGGCGGCCGCTTCCGCATAGCCGTTAGACACTAAATAAACATTGTTTCTGTGCGCCACGTATTGCTCTTCGGTCACTGGGTTATGCGTGCCAAAGGTAAACTCTTCGATGTTGTCTTTATCGCGAATTAACTTGAGCTTGATTTCCGGGTTGCTTAATCCAAACTTCGCCATGTCGCCACCAGTGATTTTATCGGTGGACTGCGCGGCTATGATGGATAAAATGCGCTGCACAGAGGATTGATCGGCACGCATATTCACCGGTGCCGTGATGCGCCAATAGCCGTCCACTTTAGCAAAGGTCACGGCCGCTTGCGCCGGAAACTCCACGCGTATGGCATTAAATTCAGCCAACTTGTAATTGGTTAACTCATGGCTGGTCGATTGCTCAGCATCGGCTTTGGGGCGTAAATAGACAAAGGCCACCAAGCCTGCCACCAAGACCAATAAAATTAAATTAAGTAACCAACGTTTTTTCATGTCTGTCTCTAATATGGAATATCGCGGCGAGGGCGCCGCTCCTACCGAAGTCCTTTAAGCTTTCCTGCGTTTCCACCAGAAATAGAAGCCCGCCAGCATCATGGCCAAGGGTAGGAAATACTGGAAGCTATGGAACACCGTCCATGCCACTAAGCGGCCACTGTCGCTGTCCGGAATGGTCACATTGATGTCTTTTAAGGGCATAGGCTGTATGGTGATTAATTGATCATCCCCGGCCAACCAGTTGACAATGTTCACGCCTAAATCCAAATTGCCGCCGTTGGTAATAAAAGTGTTGGATAAGAAGTTTGCATTACCCATCACCACCACGCGCTGGCCTTTTTTTCCGTAAATACGCTCCAATGCCACACCGATATTAATTGGGCCGCGTTTGTCGGTTTTTTCATTGAATTCCGGTTTGGCCTCTTTAGCCAATTTGCCTGCCATCAACCAACCGTTAGGCGCCACTTCCACCAAGTTGCTCACCTTCCAACCGTTTTCCTCGGTACCCATGGCCGTCACTTGGTGCGCCTCTGGAAACAAGGTGCGCAACATGAAGTTTTTAGTGATGGCATGCTCGCCGTACAGGCTGGCAAAAGACACACGGGCATCGGCGCCGTATTGCGCTGAGGCCATGTCGAGCGCGATACCAGGGGACACCGTCATGCCCAAGTACTCGGCCACGGATTCCAAACCGCGTAAATTATTGTCGTCCACCAACCACAGCAAGTTACCGCCACGCTCTAGGTAGGCTTTGATTTTTTTCGCTTCCACTTCGCTGACATTCACTTGTGGGCTGGCGATCACCAACATGGCACCGTTGCTAGGCACCGCTTGGGCCACGGTTAAATCCGGGTTAGCAAACTTAAAGCCTTTTTTCTCTAACTGTTTACCAAACTCACCAATGTCGTGGTTTTTAACGCCCAATAAATTACGCTCGCCGTGGCCGTCTAAATACATCACGGCTTGCTGGTTAGTGCGCGATAAACGCACCAATAAGTTGGTCATTTCTTGCTCTGCGATGGGTGGAATAATGTGCTCAGAACGCTTGTTGTATTCCACCACCACTTCGCCGTCTTCTTTCACGCCGGCATCCTGTGCCAACTTAGGCTCTATGGATGGGTTAATGAATTTTAGATTGACGTTCTTTTTCTCGCGTTGGTAGCGCCCTATAAAATCGATCATGCCCTTGCGGAAATTGTCGCCGCCCGAAGCATCGTCTTTGGTGGCAAACACGGTAATGTTAATCGGCTCTTTCATTTGCTTGAGCACATTGACACTGCCTTGCGTCAAGATATTTCGGTTAGCTTGGGTAATGTCTTTGGCCACATGGTATTGGCTAGCCAAATAGCCTAGCAAGACCACCAGCATTAAAAACAGCACCACAAAGAAACTGTTTTGCACTAAAAGTTGAAAACGCAATTTACGATTAATATTCATTTCATCCGGCCTAAAATTTCACTACGACTAACACAATAAAAAAGCCTTAACCACGCAAGCGGTCGGCATCCAAGCGACGCACGGTTAAAGTTAAAAAGCTGGCGATAAACAAGCCAAAATAAGCGATGTCTGCCGTATCAATCAAACCGCCCGCAAACGATTGAAAGTGTCGGGTCAAGGACAAGCTGGCCAAAGTGTTGCTTGGGTCACCGGCAAAAAAGCGGTCCAGAAACATCAAAGCAAACAAAGCGATAAAAGTCAGAATCGCCGCCACCACAGGCTGCTGTGTGATGCTAGAAAAATACAAACCCAGCGCAGAAAAGCTGGCCACCATCAACAACAAACCAATGGAGTTGGCCACGATGAAACCAAAATCAATGTCTGCCCAAATGTTCAAGGTGGACAACATAGCGCCTATGTAAACCACCAATATACTTAAGAAGGCCACCAATCCTAAAAACTTACCCAAAACAATTTCAGTTAAAGACAATGGTGCACTGAAAAGAAAGGGCAGGGTTTGGTTGCGGCGCTCTTCGGATACCAAACGCATGGATAACAGTGGCACGGCAAACAACACCATAAAGGAAGCAAAGCCGTAGACATTTTGCCCAACAAACTGCGTCACCCCAGTGCGCTCAGCAGGACGCATGGCGCCTGACATCACGGCAAAATAATCGTTAACGCCATTCAGGTAATAGGTCCCAAACGAGAACATCAACAAGGCTAAGATCACCCAACCCATGGGCGAGGCAAACATACTTTTTAGTTCTTTTCTTGCTACATTAATAATCATGAGGGTTCCTTAAGCCGCGGCTTGTTCTTGGTAAGTCAACTGCACAAACACGTCTTCTAAACTGGTTTGGTCTGGGCCAATTTGGTACAAACCCCAGCCCTTGGCCACGGCCGTTTGCACGATGGCTTCCGCCGGCGTGGCACCTTCGGCAAAGCGCACGCGCATTAATTGATCCGACACGCTTTCGGCCTCTTCGACGCCGACAATTTTTAGTAGTTCAGCCGCTTTCGGCGGCTTGTTCATGGCGATCAACAACTTGTTGCCTATGCGTTGTTTTTTCAGCACATCGATGGCGCCATTGAACACCAACTTACCCTTATCAATAATCTGCACGTGATCACAGACCATTTCCACTTCAGGCAAGATGTGGGTAGAAATAATCACGCTGCGCTCGCTGCCCACTTCACGAATCAAGGCGCGAATGTCGCGAATTTGTATCGGGTCCAAGCCCACGGTAGGCTCATCCAAAATCACCACCATGGGATTGTGTATGATGGCCTGGGCAATACCCACGCGCTGTTGGTAACCGTTGGATAAGTTTTCGATCAAGCGTTTGCTCATATGGCCTAAACCGCAGCGCTCTTTAGCCTGCTCAACGGCTTTTTTGATGTTGGCGCCGCTGACACGGTGTAGCCTGGCCGCGATGGTCAAGTACTCGTCCACCGTCAACTCTTTGTATAAGGGGCGCATTTCTGGCAAGTAGCCGATCAGTGCTTTGGCTTCTTTAGGATTTTCCATCATGTCAATGCCGCAGATTTTGACGCTGCCGTTGCTAGGCGCCAAATTGCCGGTCAACATTTTCATGGTGGTGGATTTGCCTGCCCCGTTAGGACCGAGGAAGCCTAGGACCTGGCCTTTGCTTAAATTAAAACTGACATTGCTGACGGCTTCTCTGCCGCCATAAAGGCGCGTAAGACCAATGGCCTCTACTGTAAAATCATTCATAGTCACTCAATTCAAAAAACGCATTACAAAAAATAATGATGGCCAACCGCTGCCAGGCAATGCTGGCGTAATCCTTAAGGGAGCATAACAGAAAATTTCTGGCGCAATGTCTAACCCACGCGTAATTATGTGGGAACTTGCGCTAACTGTCACGCACTAAGAAATGCCGTTTATAATGAGGCTTAATTTAATGGCCATGACTATTAGACTTAGCCGCTAAACCAGCTCGATGCTTTTTAACTTTACACTGCCACTCCTAACTTATGCGCCAAACTAAAAATGCAATCATCACCATCGCTCAAACCCGTCTATGGTTAACCCGCGGCTTAATAGCGAGCACCTTAGCCTTGAGCGCGTGCGCCACTAATGGCAGTTACCACAGCCAACCTGGCCAAGCAAAAACCAACCCAGAGGGCGCACTAACGGCAGAATTTGTCTACCGCTACCTCATTGCAGAAGTGGCTGGCCAGCGTGGCGATTTAGCCACCTCAAGCACCATTTTTTACGAGCTAGCCAAAACCACGCGCAACCCAGGCTTGGCCGAACGCGCGGCTAAAATATCGGCTTACGGCAATGTGAACAACCTGACCATGCCCGCCGTCAAACTTTGGGCCGAGCTGGACCCTAGCTCTAACGAAGCCCAACAAGCCATGACCGAAATGCTGGTGGGTTCAGGCAAACTGAAAGAAGCCCGCCCCCATTTGGCGCAACTGTTTCTAAAAGAAGAAACCCGTGCCGGTGGCTTTTTATACTTAAGCACCTTGCTTAGCCGCAACCCAGATAAAGCGGCCGTATTAAGTTTGGTGCAGGCGCTGGCCAAACCTTACCCAGATTTAGCCGAAGCACAATTTGCCATTGCCCAAGCCGCTTGGGCCGCACAGAAAGACGGCGTGGCCTTAACTGCTTTAAACCAAGCCGAAACACTTAAACCGGATTGGCCGATTGCCGCCTTACTTAAAGGCCAAGTGCTGTTCGAACAAAACCCAGAAACAGCCATTACTTTTTACCAAGATTTTCTCGACCAACACAGTGACGCCAACGAAATTCGTTTAAACATGGCCAAGCTCATGGTCAGCCAAAAACAATACGCGCAAGCCAAAACCCACTTTCCCCTCTTGCTCGCCAACGCCAAACAAGGGGACACTAAAAATGTTGCCGAAATCACCGCCATCGTCGGCTTGCTTTCCTATCAAGGGGCGGATTACCCAGTGGCCGAAAGCTACTTCCTAGAGGCGCTCAAATTAGGCTTTAAAGACGCCGATCAAATTCACCTGTATTTAGGCCAAGTCAACGATAAATTAAATCGCCTCGATGCCAGCTTGAGCTGGTATAACAAAGTGGCGCCCGGCCAACATTACTTAGAAGCGCAAGTCAACGCCGCCACTCTAATTGCACGCGGTGGTGAGGTAGACAAAGCCCTCGATAAGCTGGATAACCTTGAAAACTTAAACACCCAGCAACAAATCATCGTCATACAAAGCGAAGCCTCGCTCTTGGTAAAAGCCCACCGCCACCAAGAAGCGTTTGATTTGTTAGACAAGGCCGTGAAAAACCTACCCAATACCGCCGAGCTAGTTTACGACTACGCCTTGGCCGCCGAACGCTTACAAAAGTTTGATCTGATGGAAACCGAGCTGCGCAAAACCATCAAAGACATGCCTAAGTTTGCCGCCGCCTACAACGCCTTGGGCTACTCATTTGCCGACCGCAACATCAAGCTAAACGAAGCCTTAAGCCTGATAGAAAAAGCCTTAAGCCTCAGCCCAAACGACCATTACATGCTGGACAGCTTGGGTTGGGTGCATTACCGCAAAGGCAATTTAAAACTAGCGGCCGACACCTTGCAGCAAGCATACCAAATGAACCCAGACCCAGAAATTGCCGCGCATTTGGGTGAAGTGTTATGGCAGCAAGGCCAGCGCGACCAGGCCAATGTGCTGTTAGATAGTGCTTTACGCAGCCACCCAGACAACGAATTGCTCAAAACCACGCGCAATAAACTTAAACCCTAGGCAGCAAGACGCCCATGCATTATTTACGCGCCACCCTGTCGCTTTGCCTGCTGGCCATGTTGGCTGCTTGCAGCACTTTGCCCAGCAGTTCTTCCAAGCAAACGCAACAGCCAAGCCCGGCAAGCACACTACTGCAGCAACAGCAGCAAAGCCGGTTAGCGCGCATCCAGCAATTTAGCCTGCAAGGCCGCTTAGGCGTGCAGGCCGATGGCAAAGGCTATTCGGCCACGGTGCTGTGGCAGCACAGCGACAGCCTAGACGACATCCGACTGTATTCGCCCTTGGGCAGCCAACTGGCGCGCATCCAAAAAAATGTGCAAGGCATCAACTTGGAAGATGCGCAAGGCCGTGTGATTTCCGGCAAGGATGCCGAGAGCCTGACGCAAGCGGTATTGGGTTGGCGCTTACCGCTCAACGGCCTAGCCGATTGGGTGTTAAGCCGGCCGGCCAATGCCACCATGGCTAGCCAAACTTGGGACGAAGCCGGCCTAAACAACAGCCTAAACGAAGCCAATTGGGTCATGAGCTACCAAGGCTACCAAAGCACCCATGGGCAAATGTTGCCACACAAAATCGCCCTGAAGAACCAACGCGTGCAATTGAAACTGATTGTGGAAAAGTGGGTGCTGGAATAAACCGTCTAGCCGCAGCCTTGGCCAACTATCTGATAAAATGCCGCCATGCAGGATTTTCAAACTTTTTTAGCCCCGGCAAAAATCAATTTATTTTTGCACATCACCGGCCAACGCGCCGATGGCTACCACCTATTGCAAACGGTTTTTCGGCTGCTGGATGTCTACGACACCATCAAACTGAAAGTCACGCCTGACGGTTTAATTAAGCGCGTCAACGACATCGCCGGCGTGCCGGCCGAGCAAGATTTATGCGTGCGTGCGGCCCGCTTGCTGCAACAACACACCGGTTGCACTTTAGGCGTAGACATGCTCGTGGAAAAACGCATCCCCATGGGCGGTGGCTTAGGCGGCGGCAGCTCGGATGCTGCCACGGTCTTATTGGCCTTAAACCGCTTATGGCAATGCCAGCTAAAACGCAGCGAATTGTTGGCCTTGGGTTTGCAATTGGGCGCCGATGTGCCCTTCTTTATCCACGGCAAAAATGCCTGGGCTGAAGGGGTGGGCGAGCAACTGCAAAGCATTTCTTTAGCGCCGGCGCACTACTTGCTGTTAAGCCCTAATGTGCATGTCTCTACCGCGCAAATATTTGCCAATAAGCAATTGACAAAAAATGCTATTCCTAAGACAATGTCGGACTTTTCAAGGGCTGCAAACACAGCGTCTGTGAATTTAGCGAACAACACTGAATTTACTAACGTGCTTGAAAAAGCAGTTTGCAACGATTACCCAGCCGTATCCGCTTGTTTAACCTGGCTTAAGCAATTTGGTGATGCCAGAATGAGCGGCTCCGGCGCATCGGTGTTTGTCGAAGTGGCCAATGAAGAAATAGCGCATGAAATCTGCCAACAAAACCCAGCGCAAGTCTTGGGCTTTGCTGTGCAAAGTTTTGTCGCAAACGGGTTGAATCAACACCCATTAATGGACTACGCGGTCGATTAAACAGTTTGATTAACAATTGGGGAGTCGCCAAGTTGGTTAAGGCACTGGGTTTTGATCCCAGCATCCGAAGGTTCGAGTCCTTCCTCCTCAGCCAAATTTTTAGTGCAGGCCTTCAGCCTGCATGGTAGTAAGAAAAAGCGTGTAGATTATTGGATTTACGCGCTTTTATTTTTTAAGCATTTTTATTGACAGTTTGATGCCGGCACGCGTCGGCACGACAGGGAATCAACCGATGTCTAACGGCAACTTGATGGTCTTTACCGGCTCAGCCAACCCAGCTTTAGCAGAACAAGTCGCTAAGCACTTGGGCATAGAGCTAGGTCGCGCGCACGTCGGCACCTTCAGCGACGGCGAAACCACCGTGGAACTGTTAGAAAATGTACGCGGTCGCGATGTGTTTGTGTTGCAATCGACCAGCCACCCCACCAACGACAGCCTGATGGAAGTCATGGTCATGGTGGATGCACTGCGCCGTTCATCGGCTGGCCGCATCACTGCTGCGATTCCTTACTTTGGTTATTCACGGCAAGATCGCCGTCCACGCTCAGCACGCGTGGCCATTACCGCTAAGGTAGTAGCCAATATGCTCACCGGAGTCGGCGTAAACCGCTTACTCACCATGGATTTGCACTCCGATCAAATTCAAGGTTTTTTTGATATCCCGGTAGACAATATTTACGCCACGCCGATTTTATTGGCCGATTTGTTATTGCAAAACCACGACAACTTGATGGTGGTGTCACCGGATGTGGGTGGTGTGGTGCGTGCCCGTGCGGCCGCCAAACAATTAAGCTCGGACTTGGCCATTATCGACAAACGCCGTCCTAAGCCAAATGTCGCCAAAGTGATGAACATCATAGGCGATGTCGCTGGCCGTACCTGCGTGATCATGGACGACATGGTCGACACGGCCAACACCTTGTGCGAAGCCGCCGCTGCTTTGAAAAAACACGGTGCGAAAAAAGTGATTGCCTACGCCACTCACCCGGTCTTATCCGGCGGCGCAGTGGCCAGAGTGATGGCCTCAGAATTAGATGAATTGGTGGTGACTAACACCATCGCATTGGGCCAAGAATCGGCCAATTGCAAAAAAATACGCGTATTGAGCGCTGCCGAATTATTAGCAGAAACCATACGCCGCATCAGCAGTGAAGATTCCGTGTCTTCATTGTTCATGGATTAATAAACGATTTTTATCCCTGCACACTGGTCGCGGTGTGCAGTTTTTAGTGTAAGAAGGGCGTCGAAAGCCTAGTAGTAAATTTAGGAGCAGTAAAATGACTATCGAAATTAAAGCAGTAAAACGTGATGCTAAAGGTACGGGTGCGAGCCGCCGTCTACGTCACGCTGGTTCTGTGCCAGGTGTAGTGTATGGTGCAGGTAAAGAAGCGGTAACCATAGAGTTAAACGCTAAAGAACTATTTTTAGAGTTCCGCCACGAAGCGTTCCACGCGTCTGTGCTAGACCTAATCCTAGACGGTAAAAAAGAAAGTGTGTTGCTGCGTGACTTCCAAATGCACCCAGTGCGTAACAGCATTCAACACGTGGACTTCCAACGCGTTAGCGCCACAGAAAAAATCCACGTTAAAGTGCCATTCCACTTTATCAATGCAGACATTGCGCCAGGCGTAAAAATTGGCGGCGGTATCGTTGCACACATTTTCACTGAAGCGGATGTAAGCTGCTTGGCTAAAGATTTGCCTGAGTTCATTGAAGTGGACGTAGCAAAATTAGAAATGGGTCACGCTATCCATTTCTCAGAAATCGCCCTACCAAAAGGCGTGTCTTTCGTGCAATTAGCACACGGCGCTGACGCCGCAGTGGTATCGATTGCTAAAACACGCGGTAGCGTATCTGAAGCAACGGCCGAAGTAGCTGAAGCGGCCGCACCTGCAGCCACACCAGCCGCAGATGCTTAAGTCGTTTAAAGTTTAAGCATGACCAACAACGCGCACTTTCTAATGAAGTGCGCGTTTTTTATTGCTACTATAACGCCATGACCAGCATCAAATTGTTTGTCGGCCTCGGTAACCCCGGTGGCCAATACGAAGCCACCCGGCACAATGCCGGCTTTTGGTGGATAGACCAATTGGCAGCCAGCAGCAACAGCACGCTTAAACTCGACAGCAAATTTTTAGCCCAGGTAGGCAAGTTAGGCCAGAGCAGCGACACCTGGTTACAAAAGCCCAATACCTTTATGAACGCCAGCGGTAAAGCCGTCGCCGCCTTGGCCAATTACTACAAAATTTTGCCCGAGCAAATCTTGGTGATCCACGACGAATTGGACTTACCGGCCGGCACGGTCAAACTCAAAAAAGCCGGTGGTCACGGTGGCCACAATGGATTAAAAGACATCACCGCGGCCTTGGGCACGCCAGAGTTTTGGCGCTTACGCTTAGGCATAGGCCACCCAGGCGATAGAAACGAAGTGGTTAACTTCGTGCTAAAAGCCCCGACCAAAGACGAACAAAGCGCCATAGAGGGCTGCATAGACAAAAGCATGAACACCCTGCCGCAGCTCTTAAGCGGGGATTTTGAACAGGCAATGTTAAAATTGCACACCAAGTAATTCGATCAGACCAAGTAATTCGAACGCAACGCTCGCAAGCAACGTATAAAAACGAACTGGAAAAAACATGAAATGTGGAATCGTAGGCTTACCCAACGTAGGCAAATCTACCCTCTTTAACGCCATCACCAAGGCCGGCATTGCTGCCGAAAACTACCCGTTTTGCACCATAGAGCCCAATGTCGGCATAGTGGAAGTGCCAGATACGCGCATGCAAGCCTTGATCGACATCGTTAAGCCACAAAAAACACAACCGGCCATCGTCGAGATGGTCGACATTGCCGGCTTGGTGGCCGGCGCCTCGAAAGGCGAAGGCTTGGGCAATAAGTTTTTAGCCAACATCCGTGAAACCGATGCGATTGCCCATGTAGTGCGCTGCTTTGAAGACAGCAATGTGATCCATGTGTCGAATAAAATTGACCCACTGTCCGACATCGAAGTAATCAACACCGAATTGGCCTTAGCTGACATGGAAACCGTAGAAAAAACCATGCAGCGCGAAAGCAAAAAAGCCAAAAGCGGCGACAAAGACGCCATTGCTTTATTGGCCGTGTTGGACAAAGTCTTGCCCTGCTTAAACGAAGCCAAAGCCGTACGCACCTTAGGCCTGGACAACGACCAATTGACCTTATTAAAACCGCTGTGCTTAATCACCGTTAAACCGGTCATGTATTTAGCCAATGTCGATGAAACCGGCTTCACTAACAACCCCTTGTTGCAAAAAGTGCTGGACTTAGGCAAAGCCGAAAACGCACCGGTGGTGGCCATCTGTGCAAAAATTGAATCGGAAATTTCTGAATTGGACGACGACGATAAAGCGCTATTTTTAGCTGAACTCGGCCAAGACGAACCCGGCTTAAACCGCGTGATCCGTGCCGCTTACACCCTGCTTGGCTTGCAAACCTACTTCACCGCTGGCGTGCAAGAAGTGCGTGCTTGGACCGTTAAAAAAGGTGCCACAGCACCGCAAGCGGCCGGCGTTATCCACACCGACTTTGAGCGCGGCTTCATTCGTGCCGAAGTCATTCAATACGACGAATTCGTTAAAAACAAAGGCGAGCAAGGCGCCAAAGAAGCCGGAAAAATGCGCCTAGAGGGTAAGGAATATATTGTGCAAGATGGCGATGTAATGCACTTTAGATTTAATGTGTAATTAGCAAACTATTTTTGACAAGCACCGCCTAAAACACTAGAATTGCGCCCTTGTTTGTGTTTTAGACAACCAAAAACAACCGGTTTACCATGGTGATGTAGCTCAGCTGGTTAGAGCACAGGATTCATAATCCTGGGGTCGAGGGTTCAAGTCCCTCTTTCACCACCACTTACACGGACAGAGATGTCCAACGAAGTACACGAAACCCGCCTCCTGGCGGGTTTTTTGTTGCCTTTTCGTCCAAATTAGTCTAGTCTAATCCAACCAAATCTGTGGGTATTTGTTGGTACTTTTGTTGGTATCTACTCTAAATATGTGGAATCCTCAGTTGCTGCGTGCCACCGCACAGCCATCGTTATTGGACAACACCACCACCGGTCGGCCTTGCAACTTTGGGTTAAACACGCGCTTGCACGACACGTAAAAGTTATTCACATCGATCAAGGCTAACTGGCATGGGCAATTCTTTCATGATT
>JAIQBT010000055.1 GCA_020035195.1 Methylotenera sp. | reverse complement strand
AAGATGTTTTTACACGAATGCCATTATCTAAGGCATCTTGCCCCATGTATGCGCCCCATTTCCAAGCAGCAACTATGACATGTGTTGATAGTGTTTTAGCAGAAATGCCCATCGCCTCTGCACCATAAAATGCCATTGGGCGCATATAGGCAGATTCTAAATTATTTTCACGCACAGCGGCCTTTTGTGCTTCTATGAGCTCTTCTTTGCTATATGGCATTTTCATTTGCAAAATGTGCGCACTACGAAATAAGCGGTCGGTATGCTCTTTTAAACGGAAAATGGCTGTACCTTTATCCGTTTTGTAGGCGCGAACACCTTCAAATACACCCATGCCATAATGCAAGGTGTGCGTTAATACGTGGGTTGTGGCGTCACGCCAGTTAACCATTTTGCCGTCATACCAAATTACGCCATCGCGGTCTGCCATTGAGGTTGGAATTGCCATGTTGCTGCCTTATAAACGAATTTTGTAAAAGCCTTATTGTAAACTAAAGGCCGTAATTCTTGTCGCATGTTAAAATCAAATTTGACTTAAATGCACAGATTTTACAAATTTAAAGATTACAAAAGGTTAAACAATGCGTTACTTCATCCTGGCTTTACTCCTCACTTTGCTTGCTGCCTGCCAACCCTCGGTGGAGGGCAAACGCTTGGTGGCGACTGACATCACTGGCGCCGATTTTGGCCATGACTTAAGCCTCACTGATCATCACGGTAAGCCACGCAGCTTGACTGAATTTAAAGGCAAAGCCGTGGTGCTGTTTTTTGGCTACACGCATTGCCCGGACGTGTGCCCCACCACCATGCTGGACTTAAAACAAACTATGAAATTATTAGGCCCACGCGCCGATGAATTGCAAGTGCTGTTCGTCACCCTAGATCCAGAGCGCGATACGCAAGCCGTGTTGGCGCAATTTGTACCTTCGTTTGACGCGCGATTTATCGGTTTGCGTGGCGACGAGCAAGCGACCAAGCTCACCCAGGCTAACTTTAAAATATACGCGAAGAAGGTGGAAGTAAAAGGCAAAAGCACCTACACGCTAGACCACAGTGCTGGCATGTATGTGTTTGATAAAACTGGCAAGATTCGATTGTATGTCGATTACGGCGAGAAGCCGGCAGACATTGCTAACGACATCTTGCAGGTGCTATAACTTACTGGCTTAAGCCTGCGCTTAGTTTAGCTTGGGTTTTAGCGTCGAACTTCTCTTTATTGATGATGTGACGTTCGTGCATACCACTGGATATCAAATCCACGCCATCGTGCGCTTCCACAGAAAAAATAAGTTTGCGTCCCTCCACGGCCAATAACACAACATCGGCTGTCACGGTCATACCTGGCGGCGTAGCGGCTAGGTGGCTGACTTTGATGTGCGTTCCCACCGTTTGTTCATGCGGCCAATCCAAATGTGGTTTAATGGCCAAGATGCAAGCCCATTCTAAAAATCCCACTAAAAATCCAGTGGCAAACACCTCGGGCATGATCAAGAAGTCCGGTGATTCTGGGTAGATGGCAGGCACGGTTTTCGCCTTAGATACAACAAAAGTGTGCCGGTAATGTATGCCAGCGATTAGGCTATCCTTCATGATTAACGCTCCCTTTCAATTTGCTTGGGCTAATAAAAAGGCCAGCCCATGGGCCAGCCTTTTTGAGTTGCTTAACTGAGGTCGGATTTTGTCCAACTTAAGCTAAATCGTACGCTTACATGTGCAGTAAGGGCACGATTAACAAGGCCACAATGTTGATGATTTTAATCAATGGGTTTATCGCAGGACCCGCTGTGTCTTTGTACGGGTCGCCAACGGTGTCACCAGTCACGGCGGCTTTATGCGCCTCTGAGCCTTTGCCACCGTGGTTGCCATCTTCTATATATTTTTTAGCGTTATCCCATGCGCCGCCACCGGTACACATGGAAATCGCTACAAACAGACCGGTAACGATGGTGCCCATGAGCATGCCACCCAAGGCCACTGGGCCTAACAGCAAGCCAACGGCGACTGGCACGGCGACTGGCAATAAGGATGGAATCATCATTTCTTTGATGGCAGCGGTGGTGAGCAAGTCAACGGCTTTGCCGTATTCTGGCTTGCCCGTGCCGTCCATGATGCCTTTGATGTCGCGGAACTGGCGGCGCACCTCTTCTACCACGGCGCCGGCTGCACGACCTACGGCTTCCATTGCCATGGCGGCAAACAAGAAGGGGATAAGCCCACCGATGAATAACCCGATGATGACCATGGGATCGCTTAGGTCAAATTTTGCCACCATGCCCGCACCTTCTAATTTGTGCGTGTAGTCAGCAAACAAGACCAAGGCGGCTAAGCCAGCAGAGCCAATGGCATAACCTTTGGTGACCGCTTTAGTGGTGTTACCTACCGCATCCAATGGATCGGTCACGTCGCGCACGGATTTAGGTAAGCCAGACATTTCAGCAATACCACCGGCATTGTCGGTGATTGGGCCATAGGCGTCTAAAGCGACCACGATACCGGCCATGCTTAACATGGACGTGGCGGCAATGGCTACGCCGTATAAACCACCTAGGTAGTGCGACACAAAAATGGCCAAACAGACGGACAATACTGGCCATGCGGTGGATTTCATCGAGATGCCTATGCCGGCAATGATGTTGGTGGCGTGACCGGTGGTCGAGGCTTGAGCAATGTGTTTCACCGGTGCGTAATCGGTACCGGTGTAATACTCAGTAATCCAAACCAAGGCGGCTGTTAACACTAAGCCAACCGCGCAAGCACCAAACAATTGATTAGCTGAAATGGCCAAATCGCCTGCCATCAAGCCTTCGGGGAACATTTCTGTGGTGACAAAGTAAAACGCCACTAAGGACAAGCCGCCGGCTACAGCCAAGCCTTTGTACAAGGCTGGCATGACATTCTTCATGCCGGGTGAGGCTTTAACAAAGAAACAACCTATGATGGATGCCACGATAGACACGGCGGCCAACATTAATGGGTAGATGATGCCGTCTTCGCCAGCATTGCTGAGCAATAGGCTGCCCAATACCATGGTGGCAATCAAGGTCACGGCGTAAGTTTCAAACAGATCGGCTGCCATACCAGCGCAATCGCCCACGTTATCGCCCACGTTATCAGCAATCACGGCTGGGTTGCGCGGATCGTCTTCGGGGATGCCGGCTTCGACTTTACCCACCAAGTCAGCGCCCACGTCTGCACCCTTAGTGAAAATGCCGCCGCCTAAACGGGCAAATATAGAGATCAAGGAGGAGCCAAAGGCCAAGCCTATCAATGGATTTAAATCCACGGCTTGTTCAGCAGGGGTGATGGACAATAGGTAAGCATAAAAACCAGCCACGCCCAATAAGCCTAAGCCCACGACTAACATGCCGGTGATGGCGCCGCCTTTAAAGGCGACGTCTAAGGCCGGTGCGATGCCGCCGGTGGCAGCTTGAGCAGTTCTGACGTTGGCTTTAACCGACACGTTCATGCCTATGAATCCGCAAGCGCCAGATAGCACGGCGCCTATCACGAAGCCCACGGCGGTGGTGGTGCCTAAAAATAAGCCGATTAACACAGCCAGGATAATGCCGACGACGGTGATGGTTTTGTATTGACGCGCTAAATAGGCCGCGGCGCCTTGTTGGATGGCGGCTGCAATTTCTTGCATGCGGGCATTACCAGCCGGTAAGCCTGAAATCCATTTGCTCATTACTAGGCCATACAAGACTGCTAAAAACGCAGCGCCTATGGCTATCATTAGTGAAACTGACATGACTTCTCCCTATCTAAAATTTTTATAAATTACGTGAGTATTAAACTGCGTTTAAAACGTTAAAAATAAAACTAGTACGAATTGAGGCGCTGGAAGTGCATGTTTTGCACCCCCTTGAAACCAATGCAAGTATTACGAATAACTTGCCGCTACGCATGCATCACTACATGTAAATAATTTGTAACAACGGTTCATTATTACACTAATAAGCGCACCTAACAACCTCTTTTGGGCGACCTAAAAAGAGCGGGTTTGGCTTGGCTTGGGGGTTGGTTTGGGAAGGCTGAAAAATAAAGCGGACTATTTTTAACTGACTTTGCTGGCGAGTCTGGCCAGTGCGTCGCCGAGTTCGGTGCCGCTGAGCTTTTTGGCCAAGCCATCGAGCTCCATGGCCGCATGTTGACTGAGCTTTTTAATGGCTTTGGGCTGGGCTTGCGGGCTAGATTTTACTTGCACTTTCACCCGAATTGCAGTAACTTCACACCCTTGCTTTTCTAGCTGAATCAACAAGCTAGGAATGCAAAGTTTGATTTTTGCCGCGACCGCATTGTTGCTTGCATACACCGTTAATTGTTGGTTTTTTATGCCGCTAGCGTGGCTCAAGTGGCCTAAGTTGCCCGGGGCAATCGATAACCAGATTTTTTGCGCCGCTTGGGTTTCTTTCGTGTGCGCAGTTAATCCCATTAATTCAGGTTGATTTAGCAGTGTATTAAACTGGCGCATGTGAGCTGGTCTTAAACGTCCGGGTAATTGGAATGCCGATGAACATCATTTTTATCTCTAATAGTATGGCAAAAGCAAAAACGCTCTCTGTATTTCAGGTGAGCGCGATTGTGCTTGCGCTGCTGGTAGTGCCGGTGTTGCTGACGCTGTTGTTGATTGTGCCACAGGATGCGGCGCCGCAACAGGGGGCAAAATCGTCTAAGCTCAGATTTTCATTCAATATAGGCGACCCACAAAAACACTTGGACGCTTATGCGGTGCAGATGGGTGAATTGCAGGCACGCATTATGCGCCTGGATGCACAAAGCGAACGCTTGGCCAAATTGGCCGGCGAAAAGAAAGCGCCCGCCGCTAAGTCTGCTGCGCCTGCGGTTCTTGCGCCTAGCAATAAGCCGCAAGGTGCCAATCGTGGCGGCCCCTTGGTGCTAAACAGCCCATACACGGAATTGGATTTGCAAAAGCACATCGCTGAATTAACCGCGCGCGTTGAATTTGAAACGGAGTATTTGAGTGAGTTGGAAGCCGGATTGTTGCAAAAAAGCATGCTTAAAGGCGTGTTGCCAAACCGCAGTCCTATCCGCGCGGCGTTTAATTCGTCCAGCTACGGTTGGCGCATAGACCCGTTTAATGGCAACAAAGCCTTTCATGAAGGCTTGGATTTTTCGGCTGAGGCCGGAGCCCCTATTTTTGCTGCCGCAGGGGGCATAGTCACGGCGGCAGAAACCATGCCTGATTATGGTAAAATTGTCATCGTGTCCCATGGCTCTGGACTTGAAACCCGCTATGCCCACACCTCCAAAATACTGGTTAAAGTGGGTGAGCGGGTTGAAAAAGGCCAAATGGTGGCTCAAGTTGGCAACACTGGGCGGTCCACTGGGCCGCATTTGCATTATGAAATTAGGTTAAACGGTAATGCCCTGGACCCAAGAAAATACCTCAATGCCAGGAATTAATTAATAAAAATACAGCCACAGACCCATACGAAATAAAACTCTACATTACTTACACTCAGTTATTTATCCTCTAAGCGGAAAGCGCCTCACTTCATGATTTCAACGTTGTTTAAAAAAATATTCGGTAGCCGTAACGAAAGACTGGTCAAACAGTACGCCCAAAAAGTGCTAAGCATTAATGCGCTGGAGCCGGCCATGCAGGCTTTGTCTGACGAGGCGCTCAAAGCCAAGACGGACGAGTTTAAACAGCGCCACGCCAATGGCGAAACCTTAGAGCAATTGTTGCCAGAAGCCTTTGCCGTGGTGCGTGAAGCCGGTAAACGGGTGTTAGGCATGCGCCATTTTGACGTGCAGATGATAGGTGGCATGGTGTTAAACGCCGGCAAGATTGGCGAAATGCGTACCGGTGAGGGTAAAACCTTGGTCGCTACTTTGCCGGTGTATTTAAATGCCTTAACGGGTAAGGGCGTACACGTGGTTACCGTCAATGATTACTTGGCTAAGCGTGATGCCGAGTGGATGGGCAAGCTGTATAACTTTTTGGGTTTGAGCATAGGCATCAACCTATCGCAAATGGCTAATGAAGCCAAGCGTGCTGCGTACGCGGCGGACATTACCTACGGTACCAATAACGAATACGGTTTCGACTATTTGCGAGACAATATGGTGCACAGCCGTGAAGGGCGTGTGCAGCGCGGTTTAAGTTATGCCTTGATAGACGAAGTCGATTCGATCTTGATAGACGAGGCACGCACGCCTTTAATCATTTCTGGCCAGGCCGATGACAGCATCGCGCTTTACGGCCAAATCAATGTTGTGGCTGCTAAATTGATCGCGCAAACCGAAGAGGAAGGTGCTGGCGATTTTTGGGTCGATGAAAAAAACCAAAGTGTGACTTTGTCTGAGCAAGGCCACGAGCATGCCGAAGCCTTGTTGGCCGAGTCTGGCATGTTGCCAGAGGGCTCAAGTTTGTACGAAGCGGCCAACATCACCTTGGTCCACCATTTGTACGCTTCCTTGCGTGCGCGCAATCTTTACCACCGCGATCAGCATTACGTGGTGCGCGATGGCGAAGTGACTATTGTGGATGAAATCAATGGCCGCATGATGCCAGGTCGCCGTTGGTCAGATGGCTTGCACCAAGCAGTGGAAGCTAAAGAAGGCGTTGAAATTCAAAAAGAGAACCAAACGCTGGCTTCCATTACCTTCCAAAATTATTTCCGTATGTACGCCAAGTTATCCGGCATGACAGGTACGGCCGATACCGAAGCGTATGAATTCAATCAAATTTACAACTTAGAGACGCTGGTGATTCCTACGCACCGTCCTATGTTACGTAAAGACAACATGGACAAAGTCTACCGCACGGCCAGAGAGAAATACGAAGCGGTGATTTTGGATATTAAAGATTGCCAAAGCCGTGGTCAGCCGGTATTGGTCGGTACCACCTCTATCGAGAACTCCGAGCTCATCTCAACATTATTGAATGCCGAAAAACTAGAACACCAAGTGCTCAATGCTAAGCAGCACGAACGCGAGGCGCATGTGATTGCACAGGCGGGTCGTCCAGGGGTGATTACCATCGCCACCAACATGGCCGGCCGTGGGACCGACATCGTATTAGGTGGCAACCCAGAAGCCGACATAGAAATGGTGAAGCAAGATGCTAAGCTAAGCGAAGCTAAAAAAACCGCTGCCATAGACAAGCTCAAAGCCGAGTGGCAGTCACGCCATGACGCGGTGCTCGCGGCCGGTGGTTTGCATATTGCCGGCACCGAGCGTCATGAATCGCGTCGTGTCGACAACCAATTACGCGGCCGTTCTGGTCGACAAGGCGACAGCGGCTCCAGTCGTTTCTACTTGTCCTTGGAAGACCAGTTATTGCGTATTTTCGCATCTGACCGCGTGTCTGCCATTATGGAAAAACTCAATATGCCGGACGGTGAGGCGATTGAACACCCATGGGTAACGCGTGCCATTGAAAATGCCCAACGCAAAGTAGAAGGCCGTAACTTTGATATCCGTAAGCAGTTGTTGGAATACGATGATGTGGCCAATGATCAGCGCAAGGTCATCTATGAGCAACGTAATGAGTTGCTGGAAGCCGCCGATGTTGGCGAGACCATACAAGCCATGCGTGAAGATGTATTGGTCAGCATGATGGCTAGCCACATTCCACCCAACAGTGTGGAAGAGTTATGGGATGTGCCTAGCTTGGAGCGCGAGTTAAAAGCCGAAGCCGGCTTGGTCATTCCTTTGCAAAAAATGCTGGAAGACAACCCAGATTTGCATGAGGAAACCTTGCGTGAGCGCATACTCGATGCCGCAAACAGTGCGTATACCGCGAAAGAAGACATGGCCAGTGCCGACATCATGCGTCAATTTGAACGTTCGGTGATGCTGCAAAGTTTGGACAACCATTGGCGAGAGCATTTGGCTGCGCTAGATCATTTGCGTCAAGGCATCCATTTACGTTCATACGCACAAAAAAATCCTAAGCAAGAATACAAGCGCGAAGCCTTTGAGCTGTTTGAAGGTTTGCTCAACTCGGTGAAAAGTGAAGTGACCAAAGTCACCATGTTGGTGCAGGTTAAAAATGAAGCCGACGTGGAAGCCGTGGAAAAGCCGGTGGACGTGGAAAACCTACAGTATCATCACGCCGACTACGATGAAGCCTTGGCCAATCCGGCGGACGATGCAGCAGCAGGTGAACAGCCGCAAGTGCGCGCTGGGATAAAAGTAGGCCGTAACGATCCTTGCCCATGCGGTTCGGGTAAGAAATTCAAGCAATGCCATGGCGTATTAAGTTAAGAAAGAAGACCTGCTATGACGGAAACACTAGCCAATAACCCGCCCGCTTCGCCTTGCATAGGCGTATGCGCTATTGATGACAGCAGTGGATTTTGCTTAGGTTGCCAGCGCAGTTTGGATGAAATAAAAGGATGGTGGGACATGACGGTTGAGCAGCAAAAAGTTTTATTGGACGCCTTGGTTGACAGGCAAATGCAGCAGGCTAATTTTGATGATTAATTGGCTGGGTTTGCAATAAAAGTACAATAGAAAAAGCCGGCATCAATGCCGGCTTTTTCTATTGTATGGGCCTGCATGGGCTTTACTTAGCCTGGACTTTTCCTTGCAGTAAATTAAGGTAATGCGTGGCATCCAAAGCGGTGCTGTTGCGTTGGGCTTGCCATAGGGTTTCAGCCAAGCAGTCCATCACGTCGTGGTAAGCCAAGTGGGTATCGGCGTATTTTTCACGTAATTTGGCATGCAAGGCCTTAATGCCCAAGGGCTGGTCTATGCTAATTTGCTCGATCACCGATAAATGCAAACTGATGTGCAAAAATGGGTTGGTGACACCCATTTCTGGAAAATAGGCTTGCTGCAGGTATTGCTCAGGGGCATCAAACATGGCGTGGTATTCAGGGTGCATGGTCATGACCTCCACGGCTATTTTTTCTAAATCCGTGAGCACGGCGGCTTGCTTAAATTTAGCCCAAGCATCGAATAAAAATTGCCTGGCTTGGTCGCGACTGGGATTGTATAAACTCATTTTTTAGTGGTACTCTTTGGCGTTAAATTCACACAGATCGGCTATGCAGCAAGCCTGACATTTAGGTTTGCGTGCTTGGCAAGTATAGCGCCCGTGAAGGATCAGCAAATGGTGAGCATCTTGCAGGTAGGCGGCAGGGATGGTTTTCAGGTATTTTTTTTCTACCTCTAACACGGTTTTGCCGGTGGCCAATTTGATGCGATTGCCCAAGCGAAACAAATGCGTGTCAACGGCTATGGTCGGTTGGCCAAAGGCCGTATTTAAAATCACGTTGGCAGTCTTGCGGCCAACGCCAGGTAGGCGCTCCAAAGCGGCTCGGCTATCAGGCACTTGCGATTGGTGCTCGTTTATTAAGATGGCGCAGGTGGCCAAAATGTTTTTAGCTTTTGCGTGGTACAAACCTATGCTGTTTATGTAGGCTTCCAAGCCGTCCAAGCCCAGCGCCAATATGGAAGGAGGCGTATTGGCCACGGCATACAGTTTATCCGTCGCGATGTTAACGCCTTTGTCGGTGGCTTGGGCCGACAGTATCACTGCGATTAACAATTCAAAGGTGCTGTTGTGTTTAAGCTCGGTGCTGGGGTTGGGGATGGCGAGGCTTAAGCGCCTAAAAATTTCATGGCGTTTTTCTGCATTCATGGGGGGGTTAAACGCGGCTCTTTTAGCTAAGCACTAGTGGCTGGTAGCCGATTGCGTGCTGGTCACGGCGCTTTGATGGGACGCTGTTTTACGCAGTTCTATCCAATTGCGTAGGGCAATCAAACTGCCTAAACCTAAGAAAGCGCCTGGAGGTAAGACCGCCAGCAAGAAACCGTGGTAGTCGACACTGGTCCACATGAAGGCATGGGCCGCTGGGCCGAACACTAAGTCCAATCCAGATAACACGGTGCCTTTACCCAGCAATTCACGGATTGCGCCAAGTAAGCCCAGGACCAGCATCAAGCCTGAACCCATCATGAAGCCATCCAACATAGACGGTAGGGTGGGGTTTTTAGCCGCAAACGATTCTACCCTGGCCAGCACGATGCAATTGACCACAATCAGCGGAATGAAAATGCCCAATACCTTATGCAGTTCATGGGCGTAAGCATTAATCGATAAGTCTATGACGGTCACTAAGGCGGCAATGACCAAGATGAATACCGGTACGCGGATTTCATTGGGTACAAATTGGCGCACAGGCGAGACTGAACCGTTGGCCGCCGACATCACCAAGGCGGTAGCAAAGCCTAAGCTCAAGCCATTGACGGCGCTGGTGGTGACCGCTAGGGTTGGGCATAGGCCTAAGAGCTGGACCACGCCGGAGTTTTGTTTCCACAAGCCATTTATGGTAATTTCTTTATAGAGATTGCTCATATAAATCCTAGGCTAGTTCGCGCTTGGCGCAAACAACGTTTGTTTATTCATTTCAAAATATTGCAGTGCTTTGAGCACGGCTTTAACCACTGCGCGCGGGGTGATGGTCGCGCCCACCATGTAGTCGTATTGGCCACCGTCTTTTTTAACCTGCCATTTTTCTGTGGGTGTTTTTTGCAGGGATTCGTCATTAAACAGTTTAATCCAGTTGCCATGAGCAATGTCTATGTAGTCGCCCAAGCCCGGTGTTTCTTTATGCGCCAGCACACGCACACCACTGATGCTGCCATCCGCGCGAATGGCGATGAGCAACTTGATGTCGCCGCTGTAGCCATCATGGGCCACGGCTTCCAGTATCACCCCAGCGGGTTTGTGTTGAAAGGTAGCGACATTGGCTATGCTGGGCAAACGGTTGCCCAATAAGGCGTTGGGTGCTATGCGCACTTGGCTGGACAGCAAATCGTTGTCGTAATTTTTCTCAGGCAAAATTTGCTTGAACAAAGCCAGTCGGGCTTCTTTTTCGCTGGCTTCTATGGGCGGACGCGTGGCAATAAACACATAGGCGAGTAAGAGCGTGCCGACAAAAGCAAAAGCCAGCATGGCGACGGATGTTTTTAGCGCATGTTTAATTATGTGGGTGGCCATATTATTTCTCGTGGCCAAACACGCGCGGTTGCGTCAGTGAGTCTATCAGTGGCACGCACATATTCATGATCAGTACGGCAAATGCGACGCCATCGGGGTAGCCGCCATAGACGCGAATGATATAGGTCAACACGGCCACGCCGGCAGCAAAATAGAGTTTGCCTTTGGGGGTGGTTGGCCCGCTGACTGGGTCGGTGATGATGAAAAAAGCACACAACAGCGACGCGCCACTCATGATGTGAAATAGCGGGGTGGCAAAATGGCCAGGATCGACCAAGTAAAACACGCCAGAAATGGCGGCTAAGGATAGCAAAAATGCCGTCGGCAAATGCCAGCTGATAATGCGTTGTTGCCATAAATACAGCCCACCTAATCCATAGGCTGCCGTTACGTATTCCTGACCTTGTCCACCAAAATGGCCAAACATAGGCGCCAGGCTGATGCTGGCGACTTCTTTGTTTAGCAAGAGTTGTGTTTTTAAATAATCCAGTGGGGTCGCTGAGCTGGTGGCATCTACATGCAGTGCGGCCGGCAAGCTTTGACTGAAGATAAAATTCAGTTGCTCAGACCAGCTTAAGGGTTGGGCGGCTAGCGCTAAGGGCGCAGGCCATTTGGTCATGATCAGCGGGAACGAAATAAGCAAAACGGCGTAGCCAACCATGGCCGGGTTGAAAGGGTTGTAGCCTAAACCGCCATAAAGTTGCTTGGCAATGACGATGGCAAAAAAAGTGCCGATTACGACTAGCCACCAGGGCGCCAAGGCCGGCAGGGAAAGTGCTAATAGCCAGGCGGTGACGATAGCGCTCATGTCCATCAAATACGGTTTGATGGGGCGTTGGCGTAGCTTGAGTAAGGCCGCTTCAGTAAGCAAGGCGGTGCTGGTGGCCAGTGTCAATGACACTAAGATACCGGCGCCATACACCCAAGCGTAAGCAGCAATGCCTGGCACCAAGGCCAGTAAGACTTTAAACATGATGGTGCTGACGCTGGGCGCATCACTGATATACGGTGAACGGTTCAATTTTTATCCTTTATCTGCACTTGTCTCTGAGCCTATATCTGCATTTTCGCCGCTGGATTTTTTTACTTTTTCACGCAGGGCATCAGTTTGTTTGATTTCTGCCTGCACGCTGGGGCTGACATTTTCCGTATTTTTTGGCGCCTCTCCAGCTTGTGCCGCCGCCAGTTTAGCGGCTTTTGCCCGCTCTATGGCCGCCGCTATCAAGGCTTGTTTGTCGGTATTGTCGGCTGCTGCAGTTGGGCTGGTTTGGGCTGGCGCGGGGCTGCCGCCGGCTAATTTTTGCGCCTTGGCGCGAGCGATGGCTGCCGCAATGGCGGCTTGCTTATCGTTGCTGTCGCTAGCTGTGGGCGTGCTAGGGACGGTCGCGTCCGTGTTCGCTGAGGCTTCAGCCCTGCCGCCTGCCGCCCGTTCTGCGTGTTTTTGCGCGCGCTCTAGTTTTTCTCGCTCTATGCGTGCCAACCTAAATTCATTGCGTTCACGCGCGAGATCAGCGGCTTCTTTGGCTTTGTCGGTAGCAATGATTTCGCTTTTTGCGTAGCGGTAATATTGCACCAGCGGTATGGTGCTTGGGCAGACGTAGCTGCAGCAACCGCATTCTATGCAGTCAAATAATTTGTAATCGCGGGCTTTTTCAAAGTTGTCGGATTTGGCAAACCAATACAGTTCTTGCGGTTGCAAGTTAACTGGGCAGGCATCGGCACAGCGTGTGCAGCGTATGCAAGGCATGGCCGGTGGCGCTGCTGGGAATAAATCCTGTCTGGCCGCGATGATGCAATTAGACGCTTTGGTGATGGGCACTTGGCTATTGGGTAAATCAAAGCCCATCATAGGCCCACCCATAATGTAATGGCTGGTATTGGTGTGCGCGCCACCTGCGGCTTGAATTAAATCGTTTAGCGGCGTGCCAAACAAGACCTCAAAATTTTGCGGCTGAAGCACATTGCCGGTGATCGTGACGATGCGGCTGATGGACGGTTCACCAAAGGCAAAGTAGCGGTGTATGGCCAGCACCGTGGCCACATTGAATACCTGCACACCTAAATCGGTGGAGCGTTTGTCGCTAGGGATTTCCAAATCCAACAGCAGGTGAATTAGACGCCTGGCATCGCCGCTGGGGTAAAGCGTAGGCACCACTTTGACTTCGGCTTGGCCTTGACTGCAGGCCGCCCGCATAGCCTTGGAAGCCAGTGGTTTGTTGTCTTCTATGCCTATCAGACATTTTTCTGCGCCCAATAAATACTTAACGATTTCTATGCCAGAAACAATCGCATCGGCACGCTCGCGCATCAGCATGTCGTCGCAAGTGATGTAGGGTTCGCATTCGGCGGCATTGATGATGAGGGTGTGTATGGGCGACTGGCTGTTGCTGCGTAATTTAATGTGGCTAGGGAAGGTTGCGCCGCCTAAGCCGACTATGCCAGAACGACGCAAGCTGTCGACCAGGGTTTTTTTATCGCTGGCTTGCCAGTCTATCGGTTGCAAGGGTGCCCATGTGTCTAAGCCGTCGCTGCTGAGCGTGATGCAGGTGTCAGGCAAGCCAGACGGGTGCGGAATAATTTGTTCGTCTATGGCGGTAATGGTGCCTGAGGTTGGCGCGTGTATGGCTGCCGATACCGTGCCTTCTGCTTCCGCTAACAGCTGCCCTTTGAGCACGCGATCGCCGACCTTTACTTGCAGTTTAGGCAAGTGCCCTACGTGTTGGCGCAATGGCAAAACCAGTGTTTTAGGTAAGTTAAGCACGCTGATGGGTTGTGTGCTGGATTCGCTTTTGTGCTCAGGCGGATGCACGCCGCCGTTAAAAGCGTGCACGTCTTCATCTCGGCCTAAGCCTGGCAGTATGCGACTGGCAAAATTGAGGATGGCGTTCATGCGCTAAGCTTATTTAAAGGTCTAATTGGAATGATGGGGTATTTCCATTTCCAGTTGTCGGGTTGTTCAGCCACGGCTTGCATGCTGATGCAATCGACCGGGCAGGGCGCCAAGCAAAGCTCACAGCCCGTGCATTCGGAAGCGATGATGGTGTGCATGTGCTTGGCCGCGCCCAATATCGCATCGACCGGGCAGGCTTGTATGCACAGCGTGCAGCCTATGCAGGTGGCTTCGTCTATCAAGGCCACCGATTTGGGTTTAGGTGCACCGTGTTCGGCATTCAGGGGTTTGTATTCCACCCCCATTAAATCGGCCAGTGCCTGCGCACCGGCATCCCCACCCGGCGGGCATTGGTTGATGTCGGCGTCGCCGGCGGCGATAGCCGTAGCATAAGGTTTGCAGCCAGGGTAGCCGCATTGGCCGCATTGTGTTTGCGGCAATATGGCGTCAATTCTGGCTACCAGGGGATCGCCTTCTACTTTAAACCATAGGGCAGAACAACCCAGCACTATGCCAAGCAGTGTGGCCAATCCCAGCATGATGTATAGGGAAATTAACATGAGGAGAAGATTTAAGTACCCAACTTAATATTTATCTAAGCCGGCAAAACCCATAAAAGCCAGGCTCATTAATGAAGCCGTGACCATGGCGATGGCTGATCCTTTGAGGGTGAGTGGGACATCGGCGGCTTCAAGGCGTTCGCGCATGGAGGCGAATAAGATCAGCACCATCGAGAACCCAAGCGCACCGCCCATGCCAAAAAACAGGGATTCAATAAAGCTGTGGCTGGATTGGGCATTTAATAAAGGAATGCCTAGCACCGCACAATTGGTGGTGATCAGCGGTAAGAAAATTCCTAGGGCTTGGTACAAAGGCGGAAAATTTTTCTCCATGGCCATTTCGGTGAATTGCACCACGCCGGCAATGACCACGATGAAGGACAGCGTGCGCAAATACTCCAGGCCATTAGGTTCAAGCAGGTAGTGGGTGATGCCCCAACTGGTCATCGACCCTATGCTAAGCACAAACGCCGTGGCGCCGGCCATGCCTATGGAAGCTTCCAGTTTTTTAGAAACACCCATAAAAGGGCACAGCCCTAATATTTTAACCAGCACGATGTTATTAACCAGCACGGTGCCGATTAAAATCATGATGTAATGATGTAAATCCATAGTCGTCGTCAGTTTCTGAGTGTTAGGCTAAATTATACTGTGTTTGTGCGCCGCTAGCTGACCCAGTTTAGGCCAAGCTAAAGTAAAAAAGCACTGCACTATAGCGCTATGTTTGGTGCTAGCCAAAGCACACTTTATTATACCCATATAAGCGTATTGAATAAACGCAGCATAGGCCTAGCTTAAGGCCTTTCGCTTGCAACTTTGCTAGTAGAAATTGTATTTTCGCTAGGCTTTTAAGTTAAAATGTAAAATTATGATTAGTTTAGGTTAGCGTATGTTGCAAGGAAGTGCAGTCGCTCAGGGTAGCTTGGTAGCCATCGTCACGCCGATGTTTGAAGATGGCCGTTTGGATATCCCCGCTTTAAATGCATTAATTGAATTTCATATAGCGCAAGGCAGCGATGGCATCGTCATTGTTGGTACCACGGGCGAGTCGCCCACGGTTGATTTTGACGAGCATTGCTTATTGATCAAAACCGCCGTGGAGCAAGTGCATGGTCGCGTGCCTGTGATTGCTGGCACGGGCGCCAATTCAACCAAAGAAGCCATTGCACTTACGCAAAAAGCCAAAGACCTGGGCGTGGACGCCTGTTTGTTGGTGGCGCCTTATTACAACAAACCCACCCAAGAAGGGCTGTACCAGCATTTTAAAGCGATTGCGGATGCGGTCGCTATTCCACAAATTTTATACAACGTGCCTGGCCGGACCGGCTGCGACATTAGCAATGACACGGTTGTCCGTTTGGCCCAACACCCAAACATTATCGGCATTAAAGACGCGACCGGCGGCATAGAGCGTGGCACCGATTTGTTGTTGCGCGCCCCTAAAGACTTTGCGGTATTAAGTGGCGACGATGCCACGGCCATGAGTTTGATGTTGTTGGGCGGTAAAGGCGTCATCTCAGTGACGGCCAATGTCGCCCCTAAATTGATGCACGACATGTGCGTTGCGGCCGTGGCAGGCGATGTCGTCAGTGCACGCCAAATTAACGCCAAATTATTTCCCTTGCACCAAAAACTGTTTGTCGAAGCCAACCCCATTCCAGTGAAGTGGGTGTTGCAAGAAATGGGTTTAATTAAAGCCGGCATACGCTTACCGATGGTGCCTTTGTCCGCTCAATACCACGAGGTGTTGCGCGCGGCATGCCAACCGGCGCAAATATTGTAGGCTTAAACGATTTATTTAAGAGGTTAATGAAACAAATGACTATCAAACACAGCACTCTCTACCTATTAATACTTGCCAGTTTGGCCGCGTGCGACTCCATCCCATTTATTAACAGTAGCTCGGACTACAAAGGCGCGGCCCGCTCGCGCCCATTGGAAGTGCCGCCGGACTTAACCGCTAGCCCAGTAAGCGATGCTTACACCATCCCAGGTGCTACCAATTACTCCAGTTATAGCCAAGCGCAAGAAGGCCAAGAAGTGGCGGTGGAGAAAGTGTTAGCGACACCCGACGGTGTTCGCTTAGAAAAAGCCGGCGCACAACGCTGGTTGGTCGTGAACGCTCCGGCTGAAAAAGTCTGGCCGGTGGTGTTGGAGTTTTGGGCAGACCAAGGCTTTGCGGTGCGCTCAGAAAACGCCCAATTGGGGGTGATGGAAACCGAGTGGTTGGATGCCGAGTCCATTAAAAAAGATGAGAAAGCCGGTTTAGGCGACCGTTTTGACAAGATGCTGGATAAATTATCCGGTTACGCCGATAAGAAGAAATTTCGCACGCGTTTGGAGCGGGGTGAAGAAGCAAACACCACCGAGATTTACATGACGCACCGCTCTGTTAATAGTGCGCCCGATGACGGTAAAAATAGAATTAAAACCCAGCTAGGTGAAATCGATACCGGTTACAAGCTAGACAGTAAAACGCCTATTGCCGAAGACGCTAGGGAAGCAGAATACGATGCTGAGTTATTGCGTAGATTGATGGTCAAGTTGGGTGTGGAAGAGCAAAAATCCAAAGCCGTCATGGCGCAAGGCGTGACCATTAAGCGTGCCGATGTCAAAAAAGAAAGCGATGGCAGTGCAAGCCTGATTTTAAACGACAGCTTTGATCGCGCATGGCGACGTGTAGGCTTGGCATTGGATAGAGTGGGTTTTGTGATTGAGGATAAAGACCGTTCTAAGGGCTTGTTCTTTGTGCGCTATGCCGACGTGGATATCGACGATACACCTAAGAAAAAGAAAGGCTTGTTGGACACCTTGAAATTCTGGGATGGCGAAGATAAAAAGGAAAGCACTGCTGCGGCATCTAAAGACGATAAAAGCATGATTGAGAAATTGAAGTTCTGGGGCACAGACGATAAGGCGAAAGTAAATCCAGAAAAACAATACCGCATTAAAGTGGCGGACGGCGAGAAAGAAAACAGTGTGGTGACGGTAGTGGACAAAGACGGTACACGCATTGCCACCACCACAGCCAATCGCATTGTGGCGCTGATGTACGAGCAATTAAAATAAGCGCAAGTCGGCGAACCGCTATGCGTTTTGCCTCATTAGGCAGCGGCAGTGCTGGCAATGCCTTGGTTGTTAAAGCCGGCGACACCTGCGTGATGTTGGATTGCGGCTTTAGCATCAAAGAAACGCTGGCCAGGTTGGCCAGATTGCAGCTTGAGCCTGAGCATCTGAATGGCATCGTCATTACCCACGAGCACGACGACCATGCCGGCGGCGCATTTAAGTTTGCCGCTAAATACAACATCCCGGTTTGGCTAAGCTACGGTACCCTGAAAATGGTGGACCGCTACATGCCTAATCAGCATTCGCTAGACCTGCATGTGATGGATAGTCACAGTGCTTTTTCCATACAGGCCATCGAAGTGCAACCTTACCCGGTGCCGCACGATGCACGCGAACCCATACAATGCGTATTTAGCGACGGTAATAAACGCTTGGGCGTGCTGACCGATGTGGGCAGAAGCACGCCGCACATAGAGCAAACCTTGAGTGCTTGTGATGCCTTGGTTTTAGAATGCAATCATGATGCAGCGATGCTGCAAGTGGGTCCTTACAGTCGATCGTTAAAGCAGCGCGTCGGTGGGGATCTAGGGCATTTGGAAAATTTAGCCTCGGCCAATATATTGGCTAAATTAGACAACAGCCGATTGCAGCATATCGTGGCTGCGCATTTGAGCGCAAAAAATAATACCCCAGAGTTAGCCAAGCAAGCGTTGGCAGGAGTTTTGAATTGCCACCCGAATTGGGTGGGTGTTGCCGATCAAGGCTTAGGTTTGGATTGGCGTGAGATAAGCTAAAGCTGAGTTTTGAAAATAAAAAAGCCGACTAAAAGTCGGCTTTTTTATTGCATGCAAAGAGCTAATTACTTAGCAGCTTCGGCAGGAGCAGCTGCAGGAGCAGCAGCGTCAGCAGCAGGAGCGGCTTCAGCAGGAGCGGCTTCAGCAGGAGCTTCAACAGCAGCAGGAGCTTCAACAGGAGCTTCAGCAGCTTTTTCGCCACAAGCAGTAACAGCAAGAGCTAATAATGCAGCAAGTAGAATTGAACGTGTCATTTTATTTCCTTAAGGTTTACAACGGGTTAAAAAAGCTTTTTCGATAGACGCTGAAAAGTTTTATCTAATAAGCAGTACCGAGTGAGGCAAATTTTACCAGCAATTATAAAAAAAACCAGTAATTTTCCGCACATAAACGTGGATATTTGCAAAAAGTTTAATCTTTTACAATTTTTTTACAATTTATGAGGGCTTTTTCCTGATTTTATTAAGCATAAGCTGTGCCACTATTTATTTAATGGTCAGCGGGACTACTC
>JAIQBT010000075.1 GCA_020035195.1 Methylotenera sp. | reverse complement strand
AAACAGATACTTGGTTAACGCCGCTCGCCATATTATAAAGTAGCAGCAAGTAAAAATTAGCGCTCAAGCCGCCGCAGACAAATAAACATAAAGCGCGACTAGGGTGGTAGTCCAATTTGGCGTATCGCTAAATTGGCATTTACTGAAGATAGAATTTTAACGAATTTACGCCACTACGGCATAAATTTTAATGATTAGTTAAATTTAACGAGCAACACAAAGGTTTCAATTTGATGCAGTCAATTGAAACACATACAATAAACACACGCTTATATTTAGGCTTTTGCTTATGCAAATAGCCAACCCAAGGTGTTGATTGTTTAGATTTTTTAGAACAGAGCGACTTTTTCGCGGCTAGTCTTTTAATTCAAATCGTTAGATTTAAAACTTGCGCATACCCACGCGCCTTCAGTAGCTTGGCCAATTCCATTGGCACCATCACCTTAATCTGCCTTCAATAATTCAGTCTGCGCCTTAAGCCCTACAGGAGCAAACAATGAAACGCATGTTATTTAATGCAACGCAATCGGAAGAATTACGCGTTGCCATCGTAGACGGTCAAAAGCTGATCGATTTAGACATAGAACACGCTGGCAAAGAACAGCGCAAAAGCAACATCTACAAAGGTGTCATCACCCGCATAGAACCCTCACTAGAAGCGGCTTTTGTCGACTATGGTATGGATAGACACGGCTTTCTGCCGTTTAAAGAAGTGGCGCGCAGTTACTTCAAAGAAGGCGCAGACAGCAAGGCACGCATACAAGACGCCTTAAAAGAAGGCCAAGAAATCATCGTGCAAGTGGATAAAGACGAGCGTGGCAATAAAGGCGCCGCGCTTACCACCTTCATCTCATTGGCCGGTCGCTACTTAGTGCTCATGCCTAATAACCCACGTGGCGGTGGCGTATCCCGTCGCATTGAAGGCGAGGACAGGGACGAGTTACGTGATGTCTTAGCCCAACTGCAAGTTCCAAAAGGCATGAGCATCATTGCCCGCACCGCTGGCATAGGCCGCAATGCAGAAGAATTGCAATGGGATTTAAACTACTTAACGCAATTATGGGCCGCCATTGATGGCGCCTCTGCTATGCAAAGTGGCGCTTACCTTATCTATCAAGAAGGCAGCTTGGTGATACGCGCGATCCGCGATTACTTCAGCGCCGATATTGGTGAAATACTCATTGATACGCCAGACATCCATGAACAAGCATTGCAGTTCATGAGCCACGTCATGCCAGGCAATGTAGCGCGTGTGAAACTATACCAAGATGAAATACCCCTATTCACCCGCTTCCAAATTGAGCATCAAATTGAATCGGCCTTCTCGCGTGAAGTGCGCTTGCCATCAGGTGGCGCCATCGTAATAGACCACACCGAGGCTTTAGTATCGGTTGACGTCAACTCCGGTCGCGCCACACGCGGTAGCGACATCGAGCACACCGCATTCAACACCAACATGGAAGCCGCTGAAGAAGTGGCTAGGCAATTACGCTTGCGCGATCTTGGCGGTTTGGTGGTCATAGACTTTATTGACATGGAAAGCCAGCGCAACCAACGTGACGTTGAAAATGCCTTACGCGAAGCTTTGCATCACGATCGTGCACGCGTGCAAACGGGTAAAATATCGCGCTTTGGCTTGCTTGAACTGTCTCGCCAACGCTTACGCCCTAGCCTAGGCGAAACCAACCACATCCCTTGCCCGCGTTGCAATGGTACAGGTCACATACGCGGCATTGAATCAACCGCCCTACACATACTGCGCATCACTCAAGAAGATGCCATGAAAGACAACAGTGCCATCATTCAAGTGCAGTTGCCAGTAGAAGTGGCCACCTTCTTATTAAACGAGAAGCGTGCTGACATCCATGCCATTGAACAACGCATGGGCGTGGAAGTGGTGTTGATTCCTAACATTCACCTTGAAACACCTAATTACAACATCGTACGCGTCAAGCACGATGATGTGACGGAAGAAACCAGTCGCGCCAGCTACAAATTAGTGGAATTGCCGACAGAAACGTCTTACATTCCAACGCCAGAACAAACTGCAAAAGAAGTACGTCCTGTTGCAGCAGTTAGAGGCATTACACCTGCGGCACCGGCCCCCATCGTTGCTGAGAAATCAGCCGTGGCGACGCCTATCTTGTCCTTGCTAGGTCGCATTAAAAACCTATTTAGCAGCGCATCGTCCAGCAGCACACAAAAAACCGAAGCGGAAAAGAACGAAGAACTCAACCGCGATCGCAATCGTAACAACCGCAATCGAAACCGCAATCGCAATGACCGCAACAAAAATGCACCGCAAGACAGGCAGAATCGACCCAATGAAGCCAAGCCTCAAGAGGCTAGAACGCAGGATCAGCGACCGCCTAAGCAGCAACGTCAACCTCAGCAACAAGGCAGTCTTGCCGCTGATAGCACTCCGAACGAGCAAACGCCCATCACAGAAAAAACAAGCGGACGGCGCAACCGTAACAACCGTCGCGGCCGTCGGGATCGAGGTGAAGGTGCTCCAGCAGAAAGTAACCGTCCTTTTGTTGCAAACGATCAAGTGGAGGCGCTGCCTACCAATGAGGCGCCAGCTTCTCCAAGAACGGAAGCCGTTGTAATAAATACTGAGACGGTGGCGCCAGTGGCTGTTGCTGAGGTGGCAAAACCAGCTAAAAAAGCCAAACTCGAAAAAGCAGCCAAGGCTGAAACGGAACTCGTTAATGTAGAAACTACGGCGCCAGTTGCGGTCGAGGCTACGGTTGCATCAGCAGCCAAAGCCAACAACAAGCGCCCAGTCCGTGCTCGCAAAGCCGCTGCTAAACCCGTTGATTTGGCAGCCGCTGGTTTGCAATTGGTGGAAACCAAAGCGGACGCGCCTAAGGCTAGCCCGGTAAACACTGAAACAAAAACGCGCACACCTAGGAAACCAGCCGCATGGCAAAAAGAAGCTAAAGCAGAAAGCGTCAATGAAGCCATGGTGATGGTGGAAACGCAAAACAAGTAAGCGCACTTTTTAAAGTCGTCAAAAAAAGGCCATGCATTAGCATGGCCTTTTTTCGTTATGCCTAAACTATTAACCCTAGATTAAGCAAAGCAAATGCAGCAAGCTGGGCTTAGCTTCTTAACAAATGTACAGTAAGCAAACCTAAGCCTGTCATGGCTAAAGAGCCTAAGACATGCAATGCTATGTGGGTGCTTGCCCATGCATACTGCCCCTTCGTGAGCAACGTCATGGCTTCACCAGAAAAACTAGAAAACGTTGTTAAACCGCCAAGCAAGCCGGTAATTAAAAATAGTCGGGTCTCGGCACTGATGGATGGATTGAAAGTGAATAATGCCATCAATAAACCCATGAAATAGCTGCCTATCAAATTAGCCAGCAACGTGCCTATGGGCAATGCAAGCATACTGGAATTGAACATTAGGGCCAACAACCACCTAAACCATGCGCCAACTGCCGCACCTGCGCCCACCAATAAAAAACCATTAAAACTCATGCCTACCCCCTAAATCATTATTATCCAGCCTAACTTTATACAATATAATAATGCATCCCTACTACAATCAAGAAAGTATATTTTGCGGGTATTGTTTACCACTTCCGAAGTATTTCCACTGATTAAAACTGGCGGTTTAGCTGATGTAAGCGGCTCCCTGCCTCTGGCATTGCAGAATTTAGGGCTAGACATACGCCTACTCATACCCGGCTACCCCGCAGTATTAAATCAGCTAAGCAATCTACGTTTTGTCGCCAAGCTAGATAATCTTCCCATGATCATGCATGCTGACTTGATGATGGGCGAAATCGCCCAAAGCAAACTCAAGGTCATGGTCATTAAAGCCCCCAATCTCTATGAGCGGGATGGCGGACCCTATGCCGATGCGAACGGACTGGAATGGTTAGACAATGCATTGCGCTTTGGCATATTGTCAAAAGTAGGCGCCATCCTGAGTGGCACAGGATCACCCATCCCTGACTGGCATCCTGACATCGTGCATTGCAATGACTGGCAAACCGGCTTAACTCCGGCCTACATGAAACTGCTAGAACACAGCCTGGCAAAATCCATCATCAGCTTACACAACATGGCCTTTCAAGGCTGCTTTGCGCCGGCTTGGTTAACCACCCTAGGTCTGCCACACAGCAATTTTGCCATTGATGGCTTTGAATACCATGGCCAACTGTCTTTTTTAAAAGCCGGTATAGTTTATGCGGACAGCGTGAGTACGGTAAGTCCGAGTTACGCAAAAGAAATACAAAGCGCTGAATTTGGTTTTGGTCTTGAAGGGCTGTTAAGTCAACGAGGCAGCCACATTAAAGGGATCTTAAACGGCATAGAGACCGACGAATGGAACCCAAAAACCGACCCCCACCTAATTAAAAACTACAGCAGCAAGGCATTGGCTGGGAAAAAACAGGTCAAACAAGCCTTGCAGAAAAAATTAGGGCTACAAATTGATGCAAGTGCACCATTATTAGGCGTAGTGAGTCGCTTAACCCATCAAAAAGGCTTAGACATGTTGCTGCCTATTAGCCAGCAATTGATAGCTGCCGGTTGCCAATTGGTGGTCCTGGGTAGCGGAGAGGCCGCACTTGAAGCGGCCTTTAGCTTGCTAGCTAAGGACAACCCCAAGCAGGTAAGCGTGACCATCTCTTACAACGAAACACTTTCCCATCAAATCATGGCAGCATGCGATTTGTTTATCATGCCTTCACGCTTTGAACCTTGTGGGCTCAATCAGATGTATGGATTAGCATACGGAACACCACCTGTGGTTAACGCCACTGGCGGCTTAGCCGACACGGTAGTGGACACCAATATCATTAGCTTTAAAAATAAGACCGCCAACGGCTTTGTCATGAGTGAAGCGAGCTCAATCAGCCTGCTAAACGCCATCAAACAGGCTTTAAACGTTTACCAGAATGATGCAGCCGCATGGCGGCAAATCCAAATGAATGGCATGAATCTAGACTTGAGCTGGGATAAAAGCGCCTTAGAATATTTAGCAAGCTACCAAGCTT
>JAIQBT010000058.1 GCA_020035195.1 Methylotenera sp. | reverse complement strand
GTATTAAAGCGCAGCGCTGCAGAGAAAGAACAGGGGTTTGCTTTGCTGGTGCAAGCTTACTTGGCCGGTGACAGCGAGGCCATTGCCGCATTAGACGATAAAATAACCGGCAATATGTTACCTAAAGCCTTGTGGGACAAAATGCGCACTAAATTGGTGGACGATAGAAATGTGGTGATGGCCAAGCGCATCATAGAAGAAGCGAACACGCATAAGGTCTTTGTGGCTGTGGGCGCTTCGCATTTGGCTGGGCAGGGTGGTTTGTTAGCTCGCCTGCGCGCGGCAGGCTATCGTTTGAGTCCGCTTAAGTAGCCGCTCAATTAACGTGCGGGCCGGCTTTGTATTGGATGATTTCACTCGATTGATTAACGTGTATCAGCTTCTCGGTGGTAAAGCCTAGCTCCTGCGCTTGCGCAATCAGGTGTTGCTTAATCGGATAAGTGAGTTGCGGGGTGCGTGACAGTATCCATAAATAGGATTTATCCGGCCCACACACCATGACGTAATTGTAATAAGGCTTGTCCAATACCATGATGTTGTAAGCGCCGTAAAACGGCCCAAAAAACGACACTTTTAATTTGCCGGTGTTAGTTTTGTCGGCATTGGCCGGATCGACAAAGTAAGCTTTGCCTTCCGCTTCTTGCCAAGTTTTTGTTTTGCTATTAAAGCCACGATTGATGATTTTAATACCGCCGTCCTCACGCAGGCTGTAATTGGCCGTCACATAATCCAAGTCGCGTTCGAAGGTATGGTCGAGTCTGGCAATTTCATACCAAGTGCCTAAGTATTGCCTCGCATCGATGCTAGGCACCACCTTCACCTTATCTGGCACACCCATGCAGGCATTGACTAGCAAGGCGCTAAGGCAAATTAGCAAATAGCGCACTGCATTTAGGCGTGTCATGGTTTTATAAGGCCCCTAGTTTTTTCATGTCTGTTTCGCTTAACCAGCGCCATTGGCCCACGGCCAAATCAGATGGTAAGGCTAAGTCGCCAATTTGGATACGTTTGAGTGCATCAACACGGTTGCTGATGGCGGCCACCATGCGTTTTACTTGATGGTATTTGCCTTCGGCTAAGGTCATGTGGATGATATGGGCGTCGATGCGGGTGCATTTGAGGGCGGCTATGGGCGCGTCTTCATCAATCAATTGCACGCCTTGGCAGAGCTGCTCAATTTGCTCGTCGGTCAACGGGTGTTTGCAGGTGACCTCATAGACTTTTGGCACTTTGTGTTTAGGCGAACTCATGCGGTGTATGAATTGCCCGTCATCGGAGATGAGGATTAAACCCGTGGTGTCCTCGTCCAGTCGACCTATGCATTGCACGTCGCGCACGACCAAGGGTTGCGGCAGTAAGCTGTATATGGTGGGGTGGTGTTGGGTTTTGTGTGAGCACTCGTAATGGCTAGGTTTGTGCATCATCAAATACGATTTTTCACGGTAGTCCCAAGCCTCGCCTTTGACGGTGTAAGACAAATTTTCTAAGTCAAATTCGGCATTGGGGTCATCGCACGGGCTGCCATTGACCGTGATTTCATTGTCCCATACCATGAGTCGGCATAACTTCCGTGCCCCAAAACCTTGGTTGTGAATGATGCGTTCTAATGCTAGTTTTTTACCCATGCTTGTATTATAGCCTGCGCTAGCAAAAATCCCAGTTGCAAAGACTAGTGCTATAGTGTGGCTGTGCTTGACTGCTAGGATAAAGGGCATAAACCTTGGTGGCGTTCAAGCTTAATTTTTTGTGGATAGACATGGCAGAGAAAAATTTCATAGGGTTGCGCGATAAGCTGCTGTTAGCCGCAGCCCTTGCCATCCTGTTGTTCTTTGCGGGCCTAAGCACCATAGCGGAATTCGTTGAGGATGAGCAAGCTTTGGCGATAACTCAAGCCATAGGCATCGATTATGCTCAAGGTTATGCAGTGGCTGAGCCGGCGTTATTTGATGACAGTTACTACATCGCATCGCGCGATTTGGAGTAGGCCTTTAACTACCTGTAGCCATAGGTGAGGACAGACGCTAGATTCTTCAACTCATCGTCGTTGTACAAGCGACCCCGGGTGATAAATGCCAAGCCGCTACCGCAGTCCAATGAGAAAGAGCCGCTGGAACCTGGCAAGGCATCAACGATGGTGTGGGTGTTCTCTGAAAATTGAAAGTGGTTGTGGCCCATGTAAAATACTGCGCCCTCAATTTCGCCCACCACCACATCGGATGGGCTGGGTTTGAACTCGTGGACCGGCATGCACAATGGCACGCTGCCTTCACAGCAGCCACCCGATTGAAAAAACAGGATGGGGCCGTGTTCGGCGGTGAGTTTTTGTATGAGCCCTATGGCAGATGGGGTGGCGGATACGCGTGCTGTAGGCATGATGGATTCCGTATTAAAGTAAATGGCAATATCAAGGCACAAAAAAAGAGGCGGAATTAATCCGCCTCTTGATTCTAAGCCCGTTTAAATTTCAAAACAAGCCTAAGCTAGGTTCCCAAAAATTAGAAGAAACCTAGTTTTTTCGGGCTGTAGCTTACCAATAAGTTTTTGGTTTGTTGGTAATGGTCTAGCATCATTTTGTGTGTTTCGCGACCGATGCCTGACTCTTTGTAACCACCGAATGCAGCGTGGGCAGGGTAGGCGTGGTAGCAGTTGGTCCAAACGCGACCGGCTTTGATGCCACGGCCCATGCGGTAAGCGCGGCTGCCATCACGTGTCCATACGCCTGAACCTAGGCCGAATATGGTGTCGTTGGCAATCGCTAAGGCGTCTGCTTCGTCTTTAAAGGTTGTTACGGCAAGCACTGGGCCAAAAATTTCTTCTTGGAACACGCGCATTTTGTTGTGGCCTTTAAGCAGAGTAGGCTGAATGTAATAACCGTCAGCCAACGCGCCAGTTAACATGTTGCGCTCGCCACCAATTAATAATTTCGCGCCTTCTTGCTTACCAATGTCCATGTAAGACATGATTTTGTTTAACTGGTCTTGTGAGGCTTGCGCACCTATCATGGTGTTTGGATCCAATGGGTTGCCTTGTTTGATGGCTGCCACGCGTGGTAATACGCGTTCCATGAATTTGTCGTAGATGGATTCTTGTATCAATGCACGAGATGGGCAGGTACACACTTCACCTTGGTTAAAGGCAAACAAGACCAAGCCTTCAACGGCTTTATCAAAGAAGTCATCGTCTGCATCGGCAATGTCTTCAAAGAACACGTTAGGTGATTTGCCGCCTAATTCCAATGTAGCAGGAATTAAGTTAGATGCCGCTGCTTGCGCAATCACACGACCGGTACCGGTTGAACCAGTAAAGGCAATTTTACCGATACGACGGCTGTTGGCCAATGGTGCGCCTACATCGCGGCCGTAACCGTTAACGATGTTGATGACGCCTGGTGGCAAGATGTCAGCGATGGTTTCCATTAAAATCAAGATGCTGATCGGTGTGAATTCTGCTGGTTTTAATACCACGCAGTTACCGGCAACCACGGCTGGTGCAAGCTTCCATGCCGCCATTAGAATTGGGAAGTTCCAAGGAATAATTTGGCCGACCACGCCGATAGGCTCGTGGAAGTGGTAAGCCACCATGCTGTCGTCAATTTCACTCAAGCTGCCTTCTTGTGCGCGCATGCAACCGGCAAAGTAGCGGAAATGATCGATGGCCAATGGAATATCGGCATTCAATGTTTCACGGATAGGTTTACCGTTGTCTATGGTTTCTGCGGTAGCTAACAATTCTAGGTTGGCTTCTAAACGATCGGCAATTTTAAGTAGCAAGTTAGCACGTTCGCCAGGAGCTGTTTTTGCCCATTTGTCTGCGGCAGCGTGCGCAGCATCCAAGGCTAATTCAATGTCTTCTGCACTTGAGCGAGCCGCTTTGGTATAGGGTTTGCCAGTGATAGGCGTGATGACATCAAAGTATTCACCTTTTACTGGCGCAACCCATTTGCCGCCAATAAAATTATCGTATTTGGCTTTGTAAGGTATTTTTACACCAAGGCCTTTTAAAAGATCTAAACTCATACTGACTCCTCTAGTTTTGCTGTTGTTTATGTAGTGTTTCTATTGGGTAACCCACATTGTTCTGTAGACAATTTCTTGTTACTGATAAGTTAGCTTTATCCTTTGCAAGCCCTTAGTGGTTAAGGCTTTAAGAATAAAGGCGCGACTTAAACAATAAACCTTAGATGCCGGCAAATCAAGCGATAATTAAATGATTTCCTGTCTTTTTACAGATATCTTATGTTTTATATAAGACATGGGTTTTTTGGCGAAGCACGGGGGGGTAATTTTTTCTTTTTTCGCCTAATTGGCTTTCGCCTATGTGCGTTTCGCCGCGCTGTTTGGCTAGCTGCACTTGCTTTTGCCGTTCGCTCAAGCGTGCGCGTTTGTCGGCTGATAAATGATCAAAACAGTAGGGGCATGAGATGCCGGCGCTGTAATGTTCGCTCTGCATTTCGGCAGGCGATAGGGGGTGCCGGCAGGCATAGCATTGGTCAAAATCACCCACGGCTAAGTTGTGTTTAACCGCTACCCGTTGGTCAAACACAAAGCACTCGCCTTGCCACATACTGGACGCTTCCGGCACGGTTTCTAGGTACTTTAAAATGCCGCCTTGCAGGTGGTAAACCTCTTCAAAGCCTTGATCCAGCATATACGACGACGCTTTTTCACAACGTATGCCGCCGGTGCAAAACATCGCCACTTTTTTATGTTTGGTTTTATCCACGTGCTCGGCGATGTAGTTTGGAAACTCGCGAAAGGTGGTGGTCTTAGGATCAATTGCTCCTTTGAATGTGCCTATGTCGACCTCGTAACCGTTACGCGTGTCTATCAACAACACCTCGGGGTCCGAAATCAGCGCATTCCAATCCTCGGCTTTAACGTAGGTACCCACTTTTTTGGTCGGGCTTACCCCAGGCACGCCTAGGGTGACGATTTCTTTTTTCAGCTTTACCTTCATGCGGTAAAACGGATGGTCGTTAGCGAAAGATTCTTTGTGCTCTAAGTCAGCAAAGCGAGATTCAAACAGCGTGTCCTTGCGTAGAAAAGCCAACAAGCGTTGCACATCGTCTGGCAAGCCGGCGATGGTGCCGTTAATGCCTTCTTCAGCCAGCAACAATGTGCCCTTAATGCGATTGTCTTGGCAGGCTTTTAGCAGGGGGGCTTGCAGTGCTTGGTAATTAGGCAGGCTGACAAATTTATACAAGGCGGCTGTTAGGTAAGTGGGTAGGGTTGTGGCGGCTGTCATGGCTATCTGTTTTTTGCAAAACGCTATGGTATCACTAGCCGCCTTTGGCGACGGCAGGAATTTTTATGCCTGCCTGCTATGCACGGACTTGTATTATCTTGGGAAAAGCTGAATAATCAAACCTCATGAATACCCTATCCTCAAGCAGTTACATCAAGTTCTTAAACTTAGCTAAAGCCATACGCGAGCTGACTGCCTTTCCTTGCCTCAACCCCATGGAAGAGTGCTTATTAAACTACGTCGCCTTATCATGGCAGGCCGATAAGAACCTCAGTGTTTCTGAAACCATGCATTCGAATGTGGCCATGACACCCAGTTCCGTGCACCGGCATTTAAAATCACTGAGAATTAAAGGCTTTCTTAGTTTGACTGTGGACGAGCGGGATAACCGCATTAAATACATCACGCATACGCCATTATCTGAACAGTATTTCTCTATGCTAGAGAAATGCATCAGCCAAACCGCCAACAGCTAAATGCAGCACTTCAGCACGCCATCACGCCGGGCTATTAAAACCATGCTCGCTCAGGTACTGAGCGTGACACTGGTCTGGGTGTTGCTTTACCACCTTAGCCTATGGGCTTTTTCTTATTTTGAATACAATCCACGGGTCTATTGGGTGTTCCTGCCTGCTGGCATACGCATGATGGCTGTGTTTATTTTCGGGTGGTCAGGTGTAGTAGGCCTATTTATCAGCTCTGCCTTAACCAATGAAGCACTATTGGGCCATTATGTTTTTGGTTTGTCGGCTATTTCGGCGCTGTCGCCCATGCTGGCCTTATTGGTCTGCCGCTGGTTTTTTGCGCTACCGAAATCTTTAGCAGGTTTGTCGGCTAGGCAATTGCTGGTGTTTGCTTTAGTAGGCGCCTTGATGAATGCCGTGCTCAGCAATTGCTATTTTTTCTACACCAACACCGCGGAATTCTTCGCTGCCCTCTTTCCTATGTTTATGGGTGATATGCTTGGCACCTTGCTTATTTTCTTACTGGTCTCGAAAGCACTCAAATGCTTAAGTTGGCTAGGCAAAAAACAAGTCTGTTAAGACGCGCGCAGACTGACATTAATCGCTAATCAGTAAAATTTCACCCATGCCATTGTTAGCGGCATCGCCCAACCAGCGTTTCACGCGTTGAGCGTTTGAATTGGCAAAGCGCGTGGAATAGGGCGCAAAGGATTTAAGCAGCAATGTAAGAAAAGGCAAGGTGTGGCTGCCACAAGCTTGCATGGTGGCATGCAGTTGGGGTTCACGGCTAAACAATAAGGTGCCGCGGCGCATGCTAAAGCCTGCGTACAGACCGACGTTGCCGAGCACGCCTACCGTGCCTGCGATCATGCGGCTGCCGCAATAATCCCCAACATTGCCTTCTATTAACACTAAGCCGCGGCGCATTTGGTCTGCCACGCGATCACCGGCATTGCCTTTAAGCACTACCGTGCCACCGGCCATGCCTTTGCGTAAACCGGCTGAGGCGCCCGCTAAAAAATCGACGGTATTGCCGTCTATGATCAGTAGGCCATTTTGCATATTGCAGGCAGCAAAACTTTTCGTGTTGCCTAGGCAATGCACTTCGCCGCCTTTCATGCCAAAGCCCAAATACATGCCTGCATCACCTTCTACCAGCAGGCTGCCGCTGCCCATGTTGGCGCCTAGGTAATCAAGTTGGCTGCTGCTGTTTTTTATGTGCAGGTCTTGCGTGTCATGGCCGCTTATGACGAACACTTGATCTAGGCGCATCCGTGTTCTGCCGTGCTCGATGCTTAGGGCGGCAATTTGCGCTAAGGATTTTCCGGCTAAATAAGCTGGGCTCAGCACGGCGCAGTTGACGGCAAATTGCAAAGGTATTTTTAAGCTAAAGGTCAGCGCGCTCATGGGCGGTTGCCCCCCATAATGGCGTGCAATTTAAAGTGGTGTGGACCCAGTTTGCCGCCGTAATTGCCGGCAGAAATGCGTTTAACGCCACTGCCTGTGCCCAGTGCGCAAATGGCGGCGATGCCGGTCTGCATTGCTAAGGCAATGTCGTCAAAGCTTAAGCCGTCGATGACAATTTCCATCACGCTTTCTATGTCAGCCGACAGTTCGGTTTGCGTCACGCCTTTTAAAGTGGGGCAAAAAGCATCGTTGGTTGAGGCAAATAGGCTTTGGTAACGGCTGCCCACTTTGGAGCCGGATCTGACCACGCCACCCGGAAACGGCATGATGATGTTGGGCAGATTTTTCATGGCGGCCACGGCCACTTCGGCGGCGGCTAAAGCGGCGCTTTGCGAGGTGGCAAGGATTAAGAAATTGCCCCCACCGATGGCACGCACCATACCTGTGCTTTCTTCGCATAAAAATTCGCCGTCCATGACCGGGATGCGCCAATAGCGTTTACCGCCTATCAGTTTGCTGGTTTGGTAGCCGTCGCCAAAGAAACGTAAATTTTTACCTAAATTGATGGGTTCGTCGCTGGCTATGCCGGCAAAAGCCGCTGCTGTGGGGCAGGTCAGCACGCATTGGCCCATGCGCGTTTCCAGTTGTTGCATCAGCACTTTGCTGCCCATGGCGAACAGTAAGACGCTTAACCCCGGACGGCCGTCCGGGGTTTGCTCTGCGGACAATTCGCCTTCTATGCCCGCTTCTACGCCGCAGCCTATCACCGAGGTGGCAAAGCCTGTCATGGCATTAGCTGCGTGGTAGGCCCAGGTCAGCGTTTGCGCGGTAATGATGACCCGCGTGCCCCGCATGTTGAAGGCTTCAGCGAAGCTGTCGTCTATCTGTATCCCGTTAATTAACATCTAGCTTGCACCTGTTTGGCCTTAAGCCGTTTCATCGCCGGTCATGATTTTGCCCACCCAGGTTTCGATGGGGATGATGCCGACTTTTTGCGCTTTTTCTGCATCGCTTGGCAATAGAATGTCTTGCACCAAATCCACTTGTTTCCAGCCGGCCAAAGGGGTTTCGCAATCCGCGCGTGGCACATAGCGTGAATCGCGGACCTTTTTGTATTTAGGAATGTAGCGTGGGCAGTTCTGCCAAAATTCAGACAGCTTCACTGTGACCACGAAGTCGGCTTCTTTATAATGCGCTAGTAAAGCCGGGTCTTTTGATAGGCTGGCGCTGCCTTGTACACGCAAACGATTAGGCGTTTCAAAAGAGATGAAAAGCAAGCCTACTTGCGGGTTGGTGCTGATGTTGCCCATGGAGAAAAACATGCCGTTGCCGTCGTAGCTTGGAAAAATTAAGGTGGTGCTGTCCAGTACTTTGACAAAGCCCGCATCGCCGCCTTTAAACGAAACCGTAGGACGGCCTTGGTGGTCTATGCTGGATAAAAAAAACATGTTTACGCTTTCGATAAAGCCTTTGGCACCGTCGTCAAATTCGCTGCGGCAAACCAATTCTTCCACCCGATCGGCCATGCCGCGAGTGCCAAAGGCATCTTGAATAAGGCGGTGTTGCTCGCCGTATAATTTACTCATGTTGCTTCTCCTTAAGCCTGTGGGCTAGTCGCTTGCTTGTTATGCACCACGATGCTACCACGGCCGTCATCGGCTATTTCATCGTTGCTGATCTTAAAGTTGGCCAATTGCATGGTCTGGTATTTGGCAAAATAGGCGCTCAAGTCTTTTTCCACGCCTAGATCAAATGCCGGTTTGGTGGTGTGGGTGGCGCCCCAAACGACTTTAATCACTTTGCCGTCTTTGACCACTAATTCACCGTTCTTAAAGACGTAATCGGGTTTGCTGAACATGGCTTCGCGATCGGCTTGGTCAGTGTAGACTGTGATGTCGGCGGCGGCGCCTATGCCGAGATGGCCTCTGTCGTTCAAGCCTATCAAGCCAGCCGCGCCAGCGCGGGTCATAACGGCGATGTCGTAGAGGCTGTATTCGCGGTCTAAGCTGAGCAAATTGCTCATGGCTTGCGCGTCAAAATTAAGCTTGGCAAAGGCCTCGTTTCTAAAGTGTTTGTCCATCAATAAGCGAATTAAATGCGGGTAGCTGGTGAATGGCGCCCCATTTGGGTGGTCGGTGGTTAAGAAAATGCGCCACGGGTCGTCCGCCGATAAGAATAACTCCAAGCCTATGGCCCATTGCAAGGCATTCACGTAGTTTTGGTCGCGGTATTTAAATGGCAGAACGCCGCAGCCGGCATCGCATTCTATGTCCATCAAGACCGACTTTTTTGGGTTGGCATGGCGGGCGTTGCGCTGTTGCACCATGCTGTCGCCGGAAGCGGTAACGGTTTGGCCAAACAGGATCTGCCCAACATCGGCGGTGATGTGTTTGTGTTTATTTAAGGCTTCCGCAATTTCTGCCGCGGCCGAGGAAAACTGCTTGTCGCCTTCTTTACCGTAGCTGTGAAACTGGATATGGGTTAAGTGCATGGGCAAGCCATCGGAGGCACTCATGGTGTCCAGCGTAGTTTGAAAATTACCGGCGGCGCCCAAATTATTGCAATGCACGTGCAGCGGTTTGGCTATGCCCAGCTCGTGCACCGCACGGCTTAAGCTCGATAAGATTTGCCTTGGTGAGACTTGGTAGTGGCGGTTGTTCTCGTCCAAATCCAATTTGCGTTGATTGAATTTAAAGGCATTGATGCCGCCCGGATTCACCACTTTAATGCCTATGGATTGGGTGCTGTGCAATATCCAGGCCACGTAATCGTTGATGGCTTTTTGATCTTGTTGGCTGGCGAGCATGCGTAAAAAGTAATCGTCGTTGCCCAGCATGGCATACGCGCCCTTATCTATCATGGGCGTGTCGGCCATTTCCAAGTGCGCTTGCCTGGCGTTAACCGGCATTAAAGCCGGCTCAAACGCGGCCGTGTAACCCATTTCTATGTAGCGAAAGCCAGTCTCGGTGGTGTTGGGCGTGGCATGGTGGCCGCAATGCGGGGAACACACATGCGCCTCGGGCTCGCTGTAGTGTTTACTGGCTTGAAACTCCGGCAGCAGCATGCGGGCAATGTTGCTTTTGCCACCGCCTATGTGGCTGTGCATGTCGATGGCGCCGGCCATCACCACTTTGCCGCTTAAGTCCATGCTACTAGTTATTTTGCTGGCATCGGATGGTTGGGCCACGATGCGGCCCTGGCTGATGTAGATGTCCTCTACCACGCCATCTTTTTTGTGGGTAGGATCAAAGACCCGCGCATTTTTGAGCCGTATAATCAATTGAGCGCCGCCTCTATTTGCCGTATCACGTGGTCCAAGCGCGGCAAGTGGCTGTCGCGACATTTTTTTAGTGGCAGGGCAATTGAACCGTCCATCCTAAAGAGTGTGCCGGTGTTATCAACCCCGGGTACGCCAACCGGAATGAACACTTCGGGTGGACGCTCAAACTGCGTGTTGGGGTGGCCTATGGCAATGATGGGGCCAGCGTAGGCAGGTGGCTGATGCGCATTAAAGGTGCTGACCCAAAGTAAGGCATCGCAACTTTTAAGCTGTTGGGCACTGGAAAATTGCTGCGTGTCGTAGCTAAGGTGGTCGGCTAAAAATCGACTGCGGCTGGGATAGCCGCTCAGCCAGGTGCAGGTTTGGTTAATGCTGATATCGCCATCGCCCGCGTTTAGGCTTAAACCGGCGACCCGTTTACTTTCATTTAATTGGGCTATCCATTGTGTGATACTTTGCACGGTCAGTTCGGCGTGCGGGTAATCTAATTGGCTGGCAGACCAGACCAGCACTGCGTATTCGGCGGCCTGAATTTTTTCGAGTATGCGCTTTAAGGAGGCCAAGGGCACGCCGCCGATTAAGGCCGTATCGTCCAGTTTAGACAAGCGACTGTCAGCCTGGCTTAGGGCATTAAGAGCATTTAAGATCTCTGGCAGCCGCGCCTGGTCTGCGGCTACGACCAAGGCTGCCGTGTCTGCCTTATCCACGCCCAGGTATACGACGCTGGGCTTGCCCTTATTGAATAAGCTGTCTGCATTCCACACCAGTTTTTCAAAAAAGCGCGGGTGGCTGCTGACGATGTCTGTGCCTATGGCCACGATTAGGTCGGCACGATTCTTCACTTCGCTTAAAGTGGTGGTTTGCCAGCCGCTGTTTTGCATGGCCAAGGTGTTGCGTACGCTGGCCTCACTGTGCATGTGGTCCAGTGTGGCTTGGCATTTTTCGGCTAAGCTTAAGAGGGCGCGCATGCCTTGCACTTCGGTGCCTAAGCCAGCAAACAGCGCTTGTTGGCTAGTGCTTAGAATGTCAGCGGCGGCTTGCACGGCCGTGTTTAAATCGCAGGCTTTACCAGCCAAGCTAGGGCTGCTGTTTGAGACGACTAAGGCGGCTGCAAAAAAGCGCTGGGCTTTTTTGCAAGGGGTGGCAGGACTCAAGCCGCTTGTTGGGTCGACGACTAAGTCATCGCATAGCAGACCGCAGGCAGGGCATGCATGGTGCGAGCTGGTGGAGGCTGTGTTGGATAAATTCATTTAATCGTAATTTTGCCACATTGTGCATGTTCGCGCTTAAAACAGGTGTTGACCATGCAATTTAGGTTTATTTTAAGCGCTAAAAATGGTATTTTATCGTTCTTTTCAATGTATTAATTAAATGGAGTATTTATGGCTGTTCAACGCACGCTTTCTATCATCAAACCTGATGCCGTGGCAAAAAATGTCATTGGTAAAATTTACACCCGTTTTGAAAACGCCGGCTTAAAAGTCGTGGCAGCTAAAATGGCGCAATTAACGAAAGCAGAAGCTGAAGGTTTCTACGCTGTGCACGCGGCTCGCCCATTCTTCAATGACTTGGTTAAATTCATGATTTCTGGCCCAGTGATGATACAAGCCTTAGAAGGCGAAAACGCTGTGCAAGTTAACCGTGATTTAATGGGTGCTACCAATCCTAAAGAAGCGGCCGCCGGTACCATACGCGCTGATTTTGCAGAAAGCATAGACGCCAATGCCATTCACGGTTCAGATTCTGAAGAAAACGCAGCCATCGAAATCGCTTACTTTTTCGGTAAATAATTAAGCTTCCTCGCCAGGCCCTTCGCGCCCAATACAAACGCTCTGCCTCAATGTAGGTCAGGCCTAAATGTGTTGAGCGCGGCTGGCCTGACTTGAAGATTTAAACGAAGCTATGAATGGGTAAAAACACAATTGCTTAATCTCCTCGATTTTAATCAGCCGCAACTGGCCGCCTGGTTTGCCGAACAAGGTGAAAAACCATTTCGTGCCAAGCAGTTAATGCGCTGGATGCACCGCTTTGGCGTGCATGATTTTGAGCGGATGACGGACATCGCTAAGGTCTTGCGCGATAAGTTGGCGCGTGAAACTGAAATTCGCTTGCCGCAGGTGCAGTTGGAGCAGGTGTCCAATGACGGCGCGCGTAAGTGGTTGATAGGCACCGATACCGCCAACAGCATAGAGACCGTGTTCATACCGGAAGACGACAGAGGCACTTTATGCATTTCCTCGCAAGTCGGTTGTGCGCTGGAATGCACCTTTTGCAGTACTGGCCGACAAGGCTTTAATCGCAATTTAAGCGTGTCGGAAATCATAGGCCAATTGGCCATTGCCAACCGTTCATTGCGCTTGGAACCTGGTTACGATTTACTGCCAGCGGATGAGCGCATTATCAGTAATGTGGTAATGATGGGCATGGGCGAGCCCATGGCCAATTACGACAACGTGGTCACGGCCATGCAAATCATGCTCGATGATAATGCCTACGGTTTGAGCCGCCGCCGCGTCACCTTGTCCACCAGTGGCTTGGTGCCAGCCATGGATAGGCTAAAAGAAGATTGCCCAGTGGCGCTTGCGGTCAGCTTGCATGCGCCCAACGATGCGTTGCGCGATGTGATCGTGCCCATCAATAAAAAATACCCACTTAAAGACCTGATGGCGGCGTGCAACCGCTATTTAGAAAAAGCCCCGCGTGATTTTGTCACCTTCGAATACGTGATGCTAGATGGCGTCAACGATACGCTGGAGCATGCGCAGCAATTGATTGCATTGCTCAGGCAAGTGCCTTGCAAGCTCAATTTAATTCCGTTCAACCCATTCCCCAATAGCGGTTATGGCACCTCTAAACCGCATCAAATACGCGTGTTTAGAGACATGCTCATGCAAGCCGGTTACGTGGTGACGGTGCGTAAAACCCGCGGTGAAGACATAGACGCGGCCTGCGGTCAGTTGGCCGGTAAAGTCTTGGATAAAACCAAGCGCAGCGAAAAGTACATCGCGATTGAGGCCGTAGAATGAGACCAGCGTTAACGCCTAAAAGCCTGTTCTTGATGCTGTGCGCATGGGTTTTGCTAGCAGCCTGTACTACGCAACCAGAAAACTTTAACGACAAACGCAAAGAGCGCGCTCAAGCCCACGCCGATTTAGGGGCTGTGTATTTGCAGCGTGCCTTGCAGTTAGACTCAGGCGCTAGCATGGCGGCCTACCAACTGGCGGCCATGCAATTTAACCGCAAGGATGCGCTGACGGCCAAAAAAACCTTGCAAACGGCCTTGTTATCAAAGGCCAGTGCCGAGATGCTGTGGTTGGCTATACAGATAGAACGCGAGCTGGGCGATGCGGACCTTGAGGCCAGTTATGCGTTAGAATTGAAGCGTAATTATCCAGAATCGGCGCAAGCTCAGTTATTACAGGGTACCAGACCATGACAGACGATATCAGCCAGGTCGGCGAATTGCCACCACTCGGTGCGGTGTTGGCCGCCACTAGAAATGCTAAAAGCTTAAGTTTGCAAGAGGTGTCGGACACCTTGCGTTTAAGCGTCAAACAAATCAGCGCTTTGGAAAGCGATGATTTTTCTGTCTTGCCACAGCCCATGGCCACCCGCGGCTTTATTCGTAACTACGCGCGCTTGCTGGAACTTGACGCACAATCTTTACTGGATAGCTACCGCTTGCGTGTGCCGGATAACACACCTACCAGCCTCAATGTGCAAACTTCCATTCCGCATGTGCATTTGGTGAAAAAGAACCGTCCTTGGCTGAAATACGCCGCGGTCTTGACGCTGCTGGTTTTAGTCGTTTGGTACTTCCAAGTCGAGCAGGCAGAAGCGCCGACCGCAGCGCCGGTCTCCGTGAGTGAGGATGTGCCGGTCTTGGCCTTGCCCGAGGCAGCATTGCCACCGGCTGAGCGAGAAGCCGATGTCGCCGGTTTAGGCGCGACTGAGCAATCCGCCAATCCGGCGCCTAGCGATCAGACAAATGCCGTGCAAGTGAGTACCGTTCAGAGCACCCCCACGGCCGAGTCAGTAAAGCCTAAAGACAAGCCTATGCTGGCGACAGCCAATGTTGGCTTGCAGTTAAGACCGTCGTCGGGCATGGCTGCGAGCAGTGAGACTAAAATAAGCGAAGCCAAACCAAGCGCTGGTGTTAGCCGTGCGCGCCTCGATTTGTCAGTGACCGATAAAGCCTGGGTGCAGGTAAAAGATAAAGCCGGCGCCGTGCTGTATGAAAAAATGTTGACGGCCAATAGCAGCGATAGCCTAGAAGCCCAGCCGCCCTTGTACCTATGGCTAGGCAATGCCAAAGCCACATCCTTAAGCTACATGGGTAAGCCGGTAGACCTAGCCAGCAAAACCTTTAATAACACAGCTCGTTTGACCCTTGAGTAAGTGACGGTATCCAAGATGAATTTATCGCAATTGCATGCCCCACGCCCCACCTTGCAGGTGATGATAGCCCACGTGCCCGTAGGCGGTGGTTTGGCCGGAACACTAGCCAGCCCGGTGGTGGTGCAAAGCATGACCAATACCGATACCGCGGATGCTAAGGCGACCATAGCGCAAGTGTTTGAGCTGTGGCAAGCCGGTAGCGAGGTGGTGCGCATTACCGTGAACTCGCCTGAAGCAGCAGCGCAAGTCGCTAATATACGCCAAGGCTTGGATGCCTTAGGCTGCAATGTGCCCTTGGTCGGTGATTTTCACTACAACGGCCATAAATTATTAGCGCAATACCCAGGCTGTGCCATGGCGCTTGCTAAATACCGCATCAATCCAGGCAATGTGGGTAAAGGCTCTAAGCGCGATGAGCAGTTTGCCGCCATGATAGAAGCCGCCGTCACCTACAAAAAAGCCGTGCGCATAGGGGTGAATTGGGGTAGTTTGGATCAAGTGAAGATGGCGCAAATGATGGACGATAACGCTAAGTTAGCCAACCCACTGGCCGCCGATGCGCTCATGCGTGAGGCCTTAATTCAGTCCGCCATTGAAAGTGCAGAACAAGCCGTGGCCCTGGGTTTATCGCCGAATCAAATTATCATTTCTTGCAAGGTGAGCAATGTGCAAGATTTGGTCACGGTCTACACCGACTTGGCGGGGCGTTGCGATTACCCCTTGCATTTGGGTTTGACCGAGGCCGGCATGGGCTCAAAAGGCATCGTTGCTTCGACAGCCGCATTGGCCTTGTTGTTGCAGCGCGGCATAGGTAACACCATACGTGTGTCCCTCACGCCAGAACCCAAAGAGTCGCGCACAAAAGAAGTGATCGTGGCGCAAGAGATATTGCAAACTATGGGCATACGGTCGTTCACCCCATTGGTCACGGCTTGCCCAGGCTGCGGCCGCACCACGTCGACCTATTTCCAAGAATTGGCCATGCAAATCCAAGCCTATTTAAGGCAGCAAATGCCTGTTTGGCGCGGCCGTTATGCCGGCGTGGAGAATTTAAGTGTGGCTGTCATGGGCTGTGTGGTCAACGGCCCGGGCGAATCTAAATTAGCCAACATAGGCATTAGCTTGCCCGGCACTGGCGAGACACCGGTGGCACCAGTGTTTGTTGACGGGGAAAAAACAGTGACCCTGAAAGGCGAGCGCATCGCAGAAGAATTCCAAGCCATCGTCGAAGATTACGTGCAAACGCATTACGCCCTTGGCGGAAAATTACATCAGTCTGCTGCCAACAAGCACAGCCAAAAAACCATAGTCATTAAAGCCATCTAAGCATGTCAGACAACACAAGTAAAACTAAGCCCAGTAAATTTCAAAGCATCAAAGGTTTTTACGATATTTTGCCCGAGCACACGCCGCTCTGGTTTAAATTGGAAGACACCGCCCGCCGGGTATTAGCGCAATACGGCTACAAAAATATACGCATGCCCTTGGTCGAGAGCACCGACTTGTTTGTGCGCTCGGTCGGCGAACACACCGACATCGTTGAAAAAGAAATGTACGCTTGGCAAGATGCCTTGAACGGCGATAAATTAACTTTGCGCCCAGAAGGCACGGCCGGTTGTGTGCGTGCGGTAATAGAAAGCAACCTCACCTACAACGGGCCTGTGCGCTTGTGGTACAGCGGCGCCATGTTTAGGCATGAGAACGTGCAAAAAGGCCGGCAACGCCAATTCCATCAGATTGGGGTGGAAGCCTTTGGCTTTGATAACCCGCAGGTGGACGCCGAACAAATTGTATTGCTAGCTAGATTGTGGCGCGAACTGGGTATCAGTGATGCGGCTCTGCAAATCAACAGCATAGGCGATGCGCACGAGCGCGCGGCTTACCGCGACGTGCTGGTTGCTTATTTTGAGCAACACGCCGATGCATTGGACGAGGATGCAAAACGCCGCTTGCACAGCAACCCATTGCGTATCCTGGACAGCAAAAACCCAAGCATGCAAGCCTTGTGTGAAGCGGCGCCCAAATTAATTGATTGCTTGGGCGATGCAACCCGCGCGCATTTTGATGGTCTGTGTGCATTGTTAAGGGAAGCCGGTGTGGACTTCACCATCAATGCGCGTTTGGTGCGGGGCTTGGATTACTACAACCGCACCGTGTTTGAATGGGTGACGACCAAGTTGGGCGCGCAAGGCACCATAGCCGGCGGCGGTCGCTACGACAGTTTGGTTGAGCGATTGGGCGGCGAAGCGACGCCAGCCTGTGGTTTTGGCATAGGCCTGGAACGGGTATTTTTATTAATGCAAGAGTACGGCACAGTGGTGGACGATGCACCGGACGTGTATTTAGTGAACCTAGGCGAGTTGGCCGAGCAAGCGGCGTTCGGTCTAGCGGAAAGCTTACGTCAAGCTGGTTTGCAGGTTATTTTGCACGCCGGTGGTGGCAGCTTTAAATCGCAAATGAAAAAAGCCGATAGAAGCCAAGCGCGCTTTGCGCTTATTTTAGGGGATGACGAAGTGGCTACGCAGCAAATAACGTTAAAACCCATGCTGGCATCGGTGCCAGGCGAGCAGCAACAGTTAAGTCTAGAAGCGGCTGTTGCTTACCTGCAAGCCCATCAACATGCGGCTTAATATTGGGCCTTACTATGAATAAAGTGGCGCCATTATTGCAGCTACAGGGCATAAGCATCGCCCCTAAAAACACCCCAGCGCGTTTATTGGTAAAGCAGGTAAGCTTTAGCATAGCGCCGGGTGAAACCACATGTGTGGTGGGTGAATCAGGCAGCGGCAAAAGCCTGACGGCCTTGTCCATCATGGGCTTGTTGTCCAAGCAACTTTGTTTGACCAGCGGCCAAGTGCTGTTTAACGACGGCCATTCTGGCGAGCAAGATTTAAGCAAGCTGGATCAGGCCGCTCTGCGCAAAATTCGTGGCGCCAAAATTGCTATGATTTTTCAGGAGCCCATGACCTCGCTTAATCCAGTGTTAACCGTGGGCTATCAAATTGGTGAAAGTCTGACCACCCATTTAGGCCTTAAGGGCGAGGCCTTGCAAACTAAAATTGCCAGCTTACTCAGCATGGTAGGCATCCCTGAAAACAGAGCGAATAGCTACCCAGACGAATTGTCCGGTGGTCAGCGGCAGCGAGTTATGATAGCCATGAGCATTGCGTGTGAACCATGTTTGCTGATTGCGGATGAGCCGACCACGGCTTTAGACGTGACAGTGCAGGCGCAAATTCTGACCCTGCTAGATGAGCTTAAAACGCGCATGAACATGGGCATGTTATTTATTACCCACGATTTTGGCGTAGTGGCGGATATCGCCGATCAAGTGGTGGTAATGTTTCGCGGCGAAATAGTGGAAGCGGGCAGCAAACAACAAGTCTTGCAGCATCCGCAACACCCATACACCAAAGCCTTGCTTGCCTGTGTGCCGGATGCCGAAGGCAAAAAACCATTAAAGCCGATTGATTACGCCTGGTTGGCAGAAAGCCAAACACAAGTGCAGGCGCAAAGAAAGGTGCCATCGTGAGCGACATCCTGCTGCAAGCCAATCACCTGGTTAAAACCTACACGCAACGCAGTGGAAAATTCGGCTTTGGCACGCGCTTGGTTAAGGCCTTGGATGATGTCAGCATAGCATTAAAAGCGGGTAAAACCTTGGCCGTGGTGGGCGAGTCTGGCAGTGGCAAATCCACCTTGGCCCGTTGTCTGTTACAATTGCAAGCCTTAGACAGCGGCGAGGTGTTATTCGCGGGTCAAGATTTGGCTAAGTTAGACGGCGCTGCGCTGAGGCAGGTGCGTAAAAATCTGCAAATGGTCTTTCAAGACCCCTTTGCTTCCTTAAATCCACGCATGCGGGTTGGCGAGATAGTCGGCGAAGGCTTGTTAATCCATGGTTTAGGCAGTGCTGCCGAGCAGCAAGCAAAAGTCATCGCCATGTTAAAGCGCGTTGGTTTAAGCGAGTCCGACATGCAAAAATACCCGCACGAATTTTCCGGTGGGCAGCGTCAGCGCATAGGCATAGCCCGTGCTTTGGTGCTGGCGCCCAAAGTAGTGGTGTGTGATGAACCGGTGTCTGCCTTGGACGTCTCCATACAAGCGCAAATACTGTTGCTGTTAAAAGAGTTGCAAGCGGAAATGGCCTTAAGTTACTTATTCATCAGCCATGATTTGCGTGTGGTACGCCATATTGCCGACGACATGGTGGTGATGCACCAAGGTAAGGTGGTCGAGCAAGGATCGGTTGAGGCGGTGTACCAACAGCCTCAACACCCATACACGCAGAGTTTGTTGGCGGCCATACCTGGAAAAAAGGCGCAAAGCGGTTGATGGCGGGTTAAGGGATTGATTAAAATTAGATTAAATTAGTTTAGGAAAAAAGCATGGCATACGATTTAGAAGAGCAAGAACAATTAGACGAATTTAAAGCCTGGTGGAAGCAACACGGCAAGCTGATTAGTCGCGCATTTTTAGCGCTGCTAGTGGCTTACGTGACTTATCAAGCATGGCATTACTACCAAAACAAACAGTCTTTGGCTGGGTCTAGTCTGTACCAGGAATTGGTGGTGAGCGATCAAAAAGACCTCACAACCATACAAGCGAAATCGGCTACATTGATGGACGATTACAGTGGCACACCGTACGCCGGTCGTGCTGCATTGTTGGCAGCCAAAGCCAATTACCAAGCTAAGCAGGTAAAAAGTGCGAAGGCGCAGTTGGAATGGGCGGCCAAGCATGCCAGTGAAACCAGTGTTGCTGCCTTGGCCACCTTGCAGTTAGCCAGCATCTTAGTAGAGGAGAAAGATTTAAAGGCAGCACTAGACTTGCTTAACACCTCCCATGATGCCGGTTTTGATGGCTTGTTTGCTGATTTAAAAGGCGATGTATTGGCTGGCTTAGGTAAGAATGCAGAAGCCAAAGCGGCCTACCAAGAGGCGCTGGATAAATTAGACCCTGCTGGAAAAATGCGTGCCTTGACGCAAAAGAAACTGGAATCCGTGGCTTAAATTAAGCCACGGACATATTAAATAAAAAAGCTGGGGTACTGCCTTGTTCTCACCATTATCAAAAAAAACCACCTGCCTATTGGCGCTTAGCTTGCTCTTGCTCAGCGCTTGCAGTGTGATAGGCGATGTCAAAGATAATTTGACTGACACCTTGTTCGGTCGTGTGCCAGCCGATGCGCCGGACCCTTTGGTGGATTTCAAAGAGATTTATGCCAGCAAGCTGTTATGGCAAGCTAAGTTAGGCCCCGCGCAAGACTTTGATTTTGTGCCTGTGGTGGATGCTGGCTTTGTCTATGCGGCCAGTAGCAATGGCGAAATCGTCAAATTGGATGCCGTCAGTGGCAAGCAAGAATGGCGTGTGAATGCCGGCGAAGTCTTGTCTGGCGGTGTGGGCGTTGGCGGCAGCCTTGTGCTGGTAGGCACGCAAAAAGGCTTGGTTTATGCCTACGACATCGCGGGTAAGTTTTTATGGAAAGCCAAGTTAAGCAGTGAGGTCTTAAGTGCACCTAAGTATTTTGATGGCTTGGTCATCGCTCGCAGCGGCGATAATCATATCTACGGCTTGAATGCCAATGACGGCACACGCAAATGGGTGTATGACCGCACGGGGCCTGCACTGACCCTGCGCAGTTCGGTTGGGGTGGTGGTAGACGGTGGCGCTGTTTACGCTGGTTTTGGCGGGGGCAAGTTGGTCGCACTTCGAGCAGATAACGGCAAGATGTTGTGGGAAGCGTCGGTGGCTCAACCTAAAGGCGTGACTGAGATAGAGCGCATCGCTGACATCACTAGCTCGCCAGTGGTTGAAGGCCCCTTGGTTTACGCAGTGGCCTACCAAGGCAAAATAGCCGCGGTGGATCGCATGAGCGGCCGCATCGTTTGGAACAGAGACATATCCAGCTTAACTGGTTTAAGCATGGAAGACGGGCGTATATACCTAGCTCATGCTGCTGGTGCGGTGTATGCCCTGGATTACACCACCGGTAAGTCTTTTTGGCGTCAAGCCGTACTAAAAAACCGTAAATTGTCCGTACCTTTGACCATGGGCAGCTTGCTGGCCGTCGGTGATTTGGAAGGTTACGTACATTTTCTAAGCCGAGATGACGGGGTGATGGCCTCTAGAATACAAATTGGCAGCAGTGCCGTCATGCCAAGAATGGCCTTACTCAACAGCAATAGCCTGGTTGTGCAAGCCCGTGATGGCGGACTGTATGCCATACAAGTTAAATAATCAGCCGACAGATCGCTCTGCCAGCTTGACCTTACAGCACACACATAGAAGAAATGCATGTTACCTACCTTAGTTTTGGTTGGCCGGCCTAATGTCGGCAAATCCACCTTATTCAATCGCCTAACCAAAAGCCGTGACGCCTTAGTCGCAGACTTGCCTGGCCTAACTCGGGACCGGCATTATGGCCGCGGCGTGGGCGCCAGTCAGCCTTATTTGGTGGTGGACACCGGTGGGTTTGAACCCAATACCGACAGTGGCATTCTTAAAGCTATGGCCGTGCAAACCTTGCTGGCCATAGATGAGGCTGATGTCATCATGTTTATCGTGGACGGCCGTCAAGGGGCCACGCCGCAAGACATGGAGATCGCTAATCGCTTGCGCCGTTGTAAGTGCCCAGTGTTGCTGGCAGTAAATAAAACCGAAGGCATGAACAAAGCCGTGGTCAGTGCCGAATTCCATGAACTGGGCTTGGGTGATCCGCTGTCTATTTCATCTGCACATGGCGAAGGTGTCAAAGACATCATTGATTTAGCCCTAGAGAGCTTCCATGTGCAAGAGGACGAGCCTGAGCTTGATCAAAACGACGACAGAATACCTAAGGTGGCCATAGTAGGCCGGCCTAATGTTGGCAAGTCGACCTTGGTCAATGCCTTGCTCGGGGAAGACCGCGTGATTGCCTTTGATGAACCTGGCACTACGCGTGATTCGATTTCCATAGATTTGGAAAAGAACGGCAAACACTACACGCTGATTGACACCGCGGGCGTGCGTAAGCGTGGTCGTGTGTTGGAGGCCATAGAAAAATTCTCTGTCATCAAAACCATACAGTCGATAGAAGAGGCCAACGTGGTGATTTTGGTGGTTGATGCGCAAGAAGGCATCACCGAACAAGATGCCCACGTAGCCGCCTACATATTGGATGCGGGTCGAGCACTGGTGGTCGCCATTAATAAATGGGACGGCTTGAAAGAAGAAGAGCGCGATTGGGTTAAGCGTGAAATCGATAGAAAATTAATGTTCTTGGATTTTGCCGAGTTTCACTACATTTCTGCCTTGCGTAAAAAAGGCCTGCCAGAGTTATTCAAATCCGTGGACATTGCTTTTAAAGCCGCGTTTGCTAAATTAGCCACGCCGCAATTAACCCGAGTGCTGATTGACGCCTTGCAGCAACATCAACCGCCTATCAGCAAAGGCATACGCCCTAAATTGCGCTATGCCCACCAAGGCGGCAGCAACCCACCGATAGTCGTGATACACGGCAACCACGTGGATGGCGTAAAAGATGCCTACACCCGCTTCTTAGAAAAAACTTTCCGCCGTACCTTTCAATTGTCGGGTACCCCACTGCGCGTGCAATACAAGCAAGGCAGCAACCCGTTTGCTGAGGACGAAGATAAGCGTAAACCGGGCGAAGGTATCGTGAGCATGCGTAGACGTAAAACCGCCCACCGAGCCGAATTGAAAGCCAAGAAAGCCGTAGAAGATAAAGACCGCAGTGCGAAAAAGCGTTGATTAAAATTAATTAGGCCTGCCAGTTAGCCTAGCTATGGCTAAAGTGGCAGGCCTACAAAAACGCTAAGCTAGCTGTTAATGAAAAGCTGCTTAATACAAACTTTCCCAGAATTTCCACCACACCCGTTCGTCTTCGGTGAAATTTTTGCCAAACATTTCGCTGTTCGGGTAATTGGTTTTAAGAATGCGTAAGGTGTCGTTCTTAAGGTCATCCAGGCTTAATAAGTCGTAAGCACTGATCATGATGACCAAGGCTTGTTCAACGCCCGGTGATTGCGGGAAATACTCCAGCACGTATTTACAGCGATTAACCGCTGCCAAGTAGGCATGGCGTTTCATGTAGTAGCGGGCAACGTGCAGTTCGTGGTCGGATAAGCTATTGGCTAGGTAGATCATGCGTTGCGTGGCATCTTTTGTGTACTTGCTGTTGGGGTAGCGCGTCACCAATTCTTTAAAACTGGTGAACGAGTCGCGTAAACCACGGGGGTCACGGTCGCTGATTTGTTGCTCGGTGGTTTTTTCGATGAAACCGCGTTCGTTGAACACCGCCAAGCCTTTAAGGTAGTAAGCGTAGTCAACGTTAGGGTGATTGGGGTGTAGTTTGATAAACCGATCAGCCGCCGCTACGCAGAGGATGGGGTCTTGTTTTTTGAAGTGGGCGTAAGCCGTTTCCAATTGGGCTTGCGTGGCATAGCGGCCATTCGGGTAACGCGATTCCAGTTTGCCAAAATACTTGATGGCTTTTTCATAGTCCTTATCAAACATTTTTGCTTGACCTTCGGCGTATATGCGTTCTGCCGTCCAACCTTTGGTGTCGTCGAGTTCGGTGGGGTCACCAAAGATGGCGCAAGCATTGAGTAAGCAAGCAAACATTAAAACTAAGATATACTTCATACTGAAAACGACCTTTAAGAATGTTGCCCAATTATACCCGATGACAGACACCACTCAAGCTTCTCTTAGCAATTCAGACCACCTCAATCCAGCCCTAGCACTGACCATTCCTAACGAGTTAGGTGGCTTGCGCTTGGACGTCGCTTTGCAGCGCTTGTTGCCCGAGCATTCTCGCTCCAGGCTGCAAGCTTGGATCAAAGATGGCTTAGTCACGGTATCAGGCCTAAGCAGCACGGCTAAGACCAAGGTTTGGGGGGGCGAGGCAGTGTTGGTTCAGGTGCAAGCCAAGCCTGAGCAGCAAGCATTTCAAGCAGAAAACATTCCCTTGGACGTTGTTTTTGAAGACCCGCACATTCTGGTCATCAACAAACCTGCTGGCATGGTGGTGCACCCGGCAGCCGGCAATTGGTCAGGCACCTTGCTCAACGCCTTGCTGCACCATGCGCCTGAATTGAAAGACATACCGCGTGCCGGCATCGTGCATAGGTTGGACAAAGACACCAGCGGTTTATTAGTGGTGGCCAAGACCTTAGCCGCACAAACCAATTTGGTGCGGCAATTGCAGGCGCGTACGGTCAAACGTGAATACCGCGCCATCGTTTGGGGTCAGATTTGGCGCAATGGCATGATAGATCAGCCCATAGGTCGGGACCCAAGGTCACGCACTAAGATGGCGATTAATCGGGCCGGTAAGCCAGCCATTACCCGCTATGAAATGCTGGAACGCTTTTCCGTACAAACCTATATGCGTTGTAATTTAGAAACTGGCCGTACCCATCAAATTCGTGTGCACATGCAGTATTTGAAAGCCCCCATCGTCGGTGATCCGGTCTATGGGTTTCGAGGCATCGTGCCGATACGGGCCATGACGCAAACCCTGCGTGATGCCGTCAGTCAATTCAAGCGGCAAGCTTTGCATGCCATTAAATTGGGCTTGTTACACCCGGCCACCAATGAATTTGTTGAATGGCAAATAGAATTGGCCGATGACATGAAAGTGTTGCTGGAGGCCATGCGCCATGAAGACCCGCGTGATGAGGACGATGAAGCGTTTGACTTCGGCGGCTTGCAAACCGAGCCGTATTTGGCCGATGAAGATTACGACGATGATTTCGATGACGACGACTTGGATGGCGATTTATCCTTAGATGACGAAGACTAAGGCCTTGCTGGATTTAGCTGTTATTAGCCCCGATTGGCCAGCGCCGGCCAATGTGCGGGCCATGCAAACCACCAGGCAAGGCGGCGTCAGTTTGCCACCTTATAGCAGTTTTAACTTGGCCATGCACGTTCAAGATGCGCCGGCAGCCGTGCAAGAGAACCGTCAATGCTTGCGATCGGTATTGCCCAGTGAACCGGTTTGGCTAAATCAGGTGCACGGCACCACGGTGCTGGATGCATCGCAGGTATGTGGTGTGCTAGATGCCGATGCAACGTTTACCACCATGTCCAATGTGGTGTGTGTCAGCATGACGGCCGACTGCTTGCCGGTATTGCTCTGCGATAAAGCCGGCACGGTGGTGGCGGCCGTGCATGCGGGTTGGCGTGGCCTCTGTGACGGGGTCGTAGAAGCGGCCGTGGCCAAGATGCCTGTCGCCCCTAGTGAATTATTGGCTTGGCTAGGCCCGGCCATAGGGCCCAATGCGTTTGAGGTGGGCGACGACGTGCGGGCGCAATTTATACAGCGTGATGCGCAAGCGGCCTTGGCGTTTAAGCCGCACGCCGATAAATGGCTGGCTAATTTATATGTGCTTGCCCAGCAGCGGTTAAATACGCTGGGCATTAAACACCTGTATGGCGCCGGCATTAGCCAAGATTTTTGTAGCTACACCGATGCGCAGCGCTTTTTCTCTTACCGGCGAGAGCCTGTGACCGGCCGCATGGCCAGTTTGATTTGGCTGGAAGCCTAGCAATTTAGCGAGTCAGTCAGCCATTTCTAAACTATAATGAGACCATGCAAGCAGCGCTTGTGCGTTCATATTAAGAGTGGTTGATACACATTCATGCATTTTTCTGATTACTCCGTACTGACTTACATCGTAGGCTTCACCTTTTTAGGTGGCTTGCTCAGCGTAGCATTGGCGGCTTTGTTTGCCTTAAGTTTACGCTCGGCTTGGGTGCCTATGCTGGTGAGTTACGCCATAGGCGCTATGCTGGGTGCGGTCTTCTTGGAAATATTGCCACACGCTTTTAGTTTGGCCGGCAGTGTGGATAAAGTGTCGGCCACCTTGTTGTTGGGTTTGCTGGTGTTTTTTGTGTTGGAAAAGTTGGTGATATGGCGACATTGTCACGGTGATCACTGCGAAGTGCATGCCTTGCACAGCGAGCAAGATTGCTCTGTAGGTCAATCTGGCCAAGCGCAGCAGGGTGATACCAAATACAAGGCGGTAGCCCAGCATCAGGCGCCGTCTGTTTTACTAAGTCATGGCCATGTGCACAACCACGACAGCGGCCGCAGTGGCTTGATGATAATGATAGGCGATACTTTTCATAATTTTATAGATGGGATTTTAATTGCGGCGGCATTTACCGCCGACATTAAATTGGGGGTGGTGACGGCCCTGGCCATTATTGCCCATGAAATCCCACAGGAAGTAGGCGATTTCTTAATCTTACTGCATTCCGGATACAGCAAAAAACAAGCGTTGATTTTTAACCTGGTGTCCAGTGTGGCCACCTTGGTCGGTGGCTTGATGGCTTATTATGCCTTGCAATACGTGCAATCTTGGGTGCCTATTATTTTGGCTTTAGCGGCGTCCAGTTTGCTCTATGTGGCGGTGGCCGATTTAATTCCTGGCTTGCATAAGCGCACAGAACTCAAGGCCACTTTAGCGCAAATTTTACTCATCTCTATCGGTGTGGCCACCATCTGGATCGTTCACGTCGTCTTGGAGTAAGGCTTTTTTGTGCTGCATGTGGCGTCGGTGTTTGACGCCAAGCAGCCACAACAAAAGCGCGCAGGGTAATAGCCCGTAAAAGAAAAAAGTAAGTAAGCCGGCGGTTAGGCTGGCTTCAGTAGCCGCCATCAAGGTCACTAGGTATAGCCAAGCTATGGCAATGATGTACATAATTTAATTTATCGATAGGTAGTGTTCATGAGTTTATCCAATCCTAAGGTGGGCTTCGTTTCACTCGGTTGTCCCAAAGCCGGCTCAGATGCAGAGCGTATTCTCACCCAATTGCGTGCAGAAGGCTATGAAATTTCAGGCAGTTATGCGGATGCCGATTTGGTCGTGGTCAATACCTGCGGCTTCATTGATAGCGCGGTAGAGGAATCGCTGGACGCGATTGGTGAAGCCATTAAAAAGAACGGTAAGGTGATCGTGACCGGTTGCCTAGGGGCTAAAAAAGGCGTGGTGGAAGCGGCTCACCCCAGTGTTTTAGCCGTGACCGGCCCGCATGCCTTGGAAGAAGTGATGGCGGCAGTGCATGCCAATTTACCCAAATTGCATGAGCCTTTTGTCGATTTGGTGCCGGCTCAGGGCATACGCTTAACGCCTAGCCATTACGCCTATTTAAAAATCTCCGAAGGTTGCAATCACCGCTGCAGTTTTTGCATCATACCTAGCATGCGTGGTGATTTAGTCAGTCGTCCTATAGGTGAGGTGTTGAACGAGGCAGAGAACCTAGTCAATGCGGGCGTTTCTGAAATTTTAGTCATTTCTCAAGACACCTCGGCCTATGGCGTTGACGTTAAATACCGCCCCGGTTTTTGGAACGGCAGACCGGTCAAAACGCGCATGACCGAGTTGTGTCAGAGTTTGAGTGACTTGGGCGTATGGACGCGCTTGCACTATGTCTACCCGTATCCGCACGTGGATGAAGTAATTCCCTTAATGGCCGATGGCTTAATTCTGCCGTATTTGGACGTGCCGTTTCAGCATGCTAGTCCGCGTATCTTAAAAGCCATGAAGCGGCCGGCCCATGCGGAAAACAATTTAGCGCGCATCAAGGCTTGGCGTGACATCTGCCCAGACATTACTGTGCGCAGCACCTTTATTGCCGGCTTCCCCGGTGAGACTGAAGACGATTTCCAGATGCTGTTGGATTTCTTAGAAGAGGCGCAATTAGACCGCGTTGGTTGTTTCGCCTATTCCGCCGTCGATGGGGCTGCCGCCAATGCGTTGGCGAACCCAGTGCCGGAAGAGCTTAAACAAGAACGCTTAAGCCGCTTCATGCAAGTTCAAGAGCGCATTAGCGCGGCAAAACTGCAAGGCAAAGTGGGCAGCATGCAAACGGTGTTGGTGGATGCCTTGGCCACTGATGCGGACGGCAACGTAGAAGCCATAGGTCGAACCAAAGCAGACGCGCCAGAAATAGATGGCGTGGTGTATTTAGAGGATGCTGAAGGATTGACGCCGGGTGATTTTGTTGAGGTGGAGATATACAGTGCCGATGGCCACGATTTACGTGGCGGTCCGCCGCGCGCTAATTAAATAAATCCGGCATGATGGCCGCCGGGCGTTGGCTGTCTGCGCGTTCTTCTAAAAAATCAAAAGTCAGTGGGCAGCGCGTCGGTTTTTTTGCGGCTTTGCGTTTTTTCGCTGTGCTGGCTTGCAAGTCTATGTAGGGTGTTTGGCTGATGCGTACGTAACCTGAGTTGGCTAATTTTTCGGCGGTGGTTTCGAATAGACTGAGTGGGTTGTCTATGTTTTGCAGGGTGACGATGGCTTTGCTCACTTTTAGCACGTTATACATGGTAAATTTAGCCGCGGTTTGTTTACCGTAAATCTCGCCTGTATGAATTTCCACTATGCCTCCCAGCATTAATGTTTGCTTATGGTATCGCTACAATCGCCAATTAACAAGCGTTTTAGCCGTGCGTCTGGGCGGATTTTGTGTAAAAATGAAACCTGGTATTTTTAAATTAATGAATGCGGCAGGCGCTGCCGCATGGAGTGAAGCATGACATCAAACGCCAAGACGGCAGTTGGGCTGCCGTCATTTTTATGCCATTCGGCGCTTAGCCTAATCTTGTGCTTTGGCTTGATCGCTTGTGGTAAGCAAGACCCATCGGCCAATGGCATGGCGATGCCTGCCATGCCAGTCGGTGTGCTTAGTCTGAAAGCCACCAATGTGCCCATCAGTGCTGAGACCGTGGCGCAGACCGAGGGGGCAAAAGAGGTGGAGATACGCCCGCGCGTGGGAGGCATAGTGCTGAAAAAATTGTACGAAGAGGGTGCGCCGGTCAAACAAGGGCAAGCTTTATTTTTAATAGACCCGGCCCCTTTTCAAATTGCACTAAGCCATGCAAAAGCCCAGTTAGCCCAGCAGCAAGCCAGGGTTGAGCAAACCGAGCGTGAGGCACAGCGTTTAAAAGGCTTGCTGTCCACGGAGTCTGTCAGTCAGCGTGAGGCGGACAATGCCGCATCGGACAACAGCATGGCACGGGCAGCGCTGGCGCAATTTCAGGCCAATGTGCGCGAGGCGCAGTTAAATTTATCCTACACCACCGTGACTTCCTCCTTGTCTGGCATGGCGGGGCGTTTCGAGTTGTCGGAAGGGGCTTTGGTCAATGCCAACACCAGTCTATTGACTAAGGTTTGCCAAATCAGCCCAATATGGGTGAGGTTTAGCTTGTCCGACAGTGAATTGGCTTTGCTTGGGGGTTATTTGACGCCCGCACGGGTCAAGCAATTGAATCTAATTTTAGCTAACGGCCATGAGTACCCACAAAAAGGCCAATTGAATTTTGCTGCCAGCAGCATAGACCCGCAATTGGGAACTCAGCAGTTGCGTGCCAGTTTTGCCAACGACGATAAAACATTGTTGCCTGGGCAGTTTGTGCGCGTGCGTGTGACCACCGGTAGCCGTAAAGGCGTATTTTTGTTGCCGCAAACAGCCGTGCTGACCGGCGATCAAGGGAGGTTCGTGTTTGTGGCAGAAAAAAATTCGCAAGGCAAAGTGCTGGCGGCCATTCGACCCATCGTTGAAGGTGGCTGGCAAGGCCAATCTTGGGTGGTCTTGCGTGGCTTAAAAGCTGGTGAACAAGTCATTGTGGATAATTTAATTAAAATGCGGCCAGGCGCGGAGGTGCTACCTCATCCTTACCAAGAAACGTCCCCTGTAGCAGCTAAAGCAAGCTAGGACACGGCCATGACCAAGTTTTTTATCACCCGGCCGATTTTTGCTTCCGTGCTGTCCATCATTATTGTGCTGGCTGGTTTGGCGGCGGCATTTAAGCTGCCCATCGCCCAGTACCCGCAAATTGCCCCACCCACCGTTACCATTACCGCTAACTACCCTGGCGCCAGCGCCGATACCTTGGCTAAAACGGTGGCAGGACCAATAGAAGAGCAGTTAAGCGGCGTGGACAATCTCTTGTATTTCAATTCCAGTGCCGATTCCAGCGGCACCTTGGTGATTACCGCCACCTTTGAAGTCGGCACCAATGTGGATCAGGCCACTTTTAATGTCAGCAACCGCGTCAACATCGCTAGCCCAAGGTTGCCCGATGACGTTAGGCGCAACGGTGTGATAGTGCAGAAAAAATCCAATGACATCCTGTTGGTGGTCATGCTCACGTCTAAAGACTTGAAGCACGATAGGTTATACCTCAGTAATTACGCTACCTTAAATGTCTTGGATGAATTAAAACGTATTAAAGGCGTGGGCGATGCCCTTATATTTGGCGGTCAAGATTACGCCATGCGCATTTGGTTGCGCCCCGATCGCATGGCGCAACTGGGCGTCAGTAGCAGTGACATTGCGGCCGCGATTGCCGCACAAAACAACCAGTACGCGGCCGGTAAAATAGGCCAAGAGCCGGCACCTAGCAGCCAGCAATTGGTTTATACCGTTAGTGCTAAGGGTCGGTTGCTAGACCCCGCCGAGTTTGGCAACATCATTATTCGGGCCGATGGTCCTCGTGGCATGCTTTATCTCAAAGACGTAGCTCGCATTGAGTTGGGTGCTCAAAGCTATAATGTGACCTCGGCGCTGGACGGTCAACCTGGCGTGGCCATTCCTATCTTTTTACAAAGCGGTGCCAATGCCTTAAATACGGCGCAAGGCATCAAAGAAAAAATGGCGGAATTGCAAGCCCGTTTCCCTGCGGGCATGGTGTATACCATCCCTTACGACACCAGCGATTTTGTTAAAGCGACCATAGAGGAAGTGTTTAAAACCTTTGCTGAAGCCTTGGTCTTGGTGGTATTGGTGGTCTTCCTATTTTTACAAAGTTGGCGCGCCACCTTGATACCTATCATTGCGGTACCCATTTCCTTGATAGGCACCTTTGCCGGTTTATACCTGTTTGGCTTCTCCATCAATTTACTCACCTTGTTCGCCATGATATTGGCCATAGGTATCGTGGTGGACGATGCCATCGTGGTATTGGAAAACACCGAACGCTTAATGCGTGAAGAGAATCTGGCCCCTTTACCAGCCGCTATCAAATCCATCAAACAAGTGTCTGCAGCGGTGGTTGCCATTGTTTTGGTGCTGTGCGCGGTGTTTGTGCCGGTAGCTTTTCAAGGCGGTATTGCCGGCGAGTTGTACCGGCAGTTTGCCGTGACGGTAGCCATTGCCGTAGTTATTTCTGGGGTGGTGGCGTTAACCTTAACGCCGGCGCTGTGCGCCATGATATTGCAGAAACATCAGGCAGAAAATCGCTTCTTCCAGGCATTTAATCGGGGCTTCAGTCGATTCTCGCATTTTTACACTCAAACCGTGGCCATGACGCTTAAGCATAAAGTGGTCGGTGGTCTGGCCTTTGCCGGTATTTTGCTGGTATGTGCCGTTCTGTTCATGAAAGTGCCTGGTAGTTTTGTGCCGGCCGAAGACCAAGGTTATGTGGTGACCATCGTGGTGATGCCAGATGGCGCCACCTTAAGTCGCACCACAAAAACCACGGAGAACATACGCGCAGCGATTGCTCAAGACCCAGCCGTAGCCCATGAGTTTGCTGTCAACGGCTTGGAGTTGCTCACTGGGGCAAATAAAACCAATGCGGCGACCATGTTTGTGCGACTCAAGGACTGGAGTTTGCGTGAAACCAGCGCCGACCAAATAGTGGGTAAATTGTTTGGCATAGGCATGAGTCAGCTCGATGGCTTGGCTTTTGCGGTTAATCCGCCGGCCATTAGGGGCTTGGGGGCAGCGGCTGGCTTTGAGGTCTACGTACAAAGCCAGCGCGATACAGACCCCATTAAGTTGGCGGCCGTGATGAATAATTTGATGGAGGCCATGGCTAAGGATCCTAGCTTAACGCCGCCAAAAACCTTTTTCCGGCCCACCGTCCCGCAATTGCTCATTGAGGTGGACGAGGCCAAGGCGATTTCGCAAGGCGTGCGCATTGCCGATATCTACACCACCTTGCAAAGCACCATGGGCTCGTATTACGTCAACGACTTTAATAAAAATGGACGTACCTACCGCGTGCAATTGCAGGCCGAGGCGCAGTTTAGGATGCAGGCTGCGGACTTAGGTAAAGTCTATGTGCGCAGTCAAGCCACAGCCAGCGCTCCGAACGGCAACATGATCCCTTTGTCGGCCTTAAGCAAGGTGAGCAATCGGGTGGGTGCGGAACAGTTGGAACGCTACAACGGCTTGCTGTCGGCTAAGGTGTTTGGCGCCGGCGCGCCAGGGGTGAGTTCGGGGGATGCTATTAAGGCGGTGGAGCGCACCGCCGCTAGCAACCTGCCTGACGGCTACCAAATTGCTTGGACAGCGCAAGCCTACCAAGAAAAACGCACCGGCTCGGCCGCTGTGTTTGCTTTTGGGTTTGCCATCATCATGGTGTTCTTGATATTGGCAGCGCAATTCGAAACATGGGCGCTGCCATTGGCTGTGATCATGGCCGTGCCGTTTGCCTTGGCCGGCGCTTTCTTGGCGGTCTTGCTGCGCGGCATGCCAAATGACATTTACTTTCAAATTGGCTTGATTACTTTGATAGGCTTGGCGGCTAAAAATGCCATATTGATCGTTGAGTTTGCCAGCCAAAAAATGGAGCAGGGCATGCCTGTTGCTGAAGCGGCTTTAGAAGCGGCCCGCTTACGCTTTAGACCCATAGTCATGACCTCCATGGCCTTCGTCTTAGGCATTGTGCCCTTGGTCCTAGCCACTGGTGCAGGGGCTGCAGCGCGGCGCTCCATGGGCACAGGGGTGTTTGGTGGCATGCTACTGGCCACTTTTGTGGCGACCATATTTATCCCGCTGTTCTTTACTTGGTTAAGTGGCAAACACGTCAGGCACCACGGTCAGTTAGCGTTGCAAGCCAGCACTAAGGAAACGCCATGAAGCGCTTAAACATCCTTGCAGCTGCTCGCTTATGGCTATGGTCATTGCTGGTATTGTCTATGGCGGCTTGCGCGCCCTTGGGTTTGGATTATCAGCGCCCCAAGGTGGCTGTGCCGGCTGAGTTTGCACAAGACCATCCGGGCTCAGCCACCACCCCTCTGGTGGCATCATGGTGGACTTTATTCCAAGACCCAAGGCTTAATGATTTGGTGCGTTTGGCGCAAGAAAACAATGCCGACATTAAGCAAGCAGTGGCGCGTATAGAAGAAGCCGAAGCGGCTGCGCGCGAAGTAGGGGCGGAGACCTTGCCTAGTGTCAACCTAGATGCCAGGGCTACCCGCACGCGCGTCACGCAGTCAGGGCCTTTTCCCGTTTTTGGCGAGAACCCGCGCAACAATTTCAACACGCAACTAGGCACGTCTTTTGAATTGGATTTTTGGGGCAAATTGCGCCGCGCTAAGGAATCTGCCCGCGCTCTGGCGCTAGCCAGTCACTATGCTAAAGCCACCGTGGATTTATCGCTGACCGGTTTGCTCACTCAGCAGTATTGGCTGTTGCGTAGCTTGGATGCGCAACTGGCCATAGCGAGCGCCAGCTTAAAAACCCGTGAAGACAGTTTGGCCTTAACTCGCCGACGGCTTGAAGGTGGAGTGGCGTCAGGTTTGGATGTGCATCAAGCGGAAGTGGCCAGCGCCAACCTTAAGGCGCAGTTGGCTGAACTCGATAAACTGCGGGCGCAAACCCTGCACCAACTGGCCTTGCTGACCGGTCAATTGGATTTAAGCATAGCGGTGGCCGCCCTAGACGGCTTGCCCGTAGCGCCAACACCACCTGCCGGTTTGCCGTCCAGTTTATTGGAAGCGCGACCGGACGTGCGCCAAGCGGAGCAGCAATTGATAGCTGCGAATGCCAATATAGGGGTGGCCAAAGCGGCCTTGTACCCAAGCATTTCACTCACCGCCGCGCTGGGCGGTGAAAGTTTGGCCTTGAGTGATGTGCTGAAGGCTTCGTCGCGCATATGGACCGGTGGTTTAAATTTGAATTTACCGATTTTCGATTCGGGCAAGCGCGGCGCGCAAGTGGATCAAGCCAGCGCACAGCAAAAGCAAGCCTTAGCCAGTTACGAGCGAGCCATACAAACGGCGTTCACTGAAGTCAATGACGCCTTGGTCGCGGTGCGACAAAACGCAGCACGTGAATCGGCGTTAAAGGACAGCCAATTGGCCGCCAAAAAAGCTTTAGAGATTGCTATGCACCGCTATCAGTCGGGTTACTCGGCGTATTTGGATGTGCTTGATGCGCAGCGTGTTTACCACGCGGCTGAATTAAGTTTTGTGCAAGCGCGTGAGGCTAGATTGCAGGCCACGGTGGCTTTATTTAAAGCCTTGGGCGGCGGTTGGCAAGCGCCCAACTAAGTTGCTTTTATGTCGCCAGTGGCGTGCCCGGTCATGGTAAAATGGCCCATTATTTATAAGCCTTGTTTACTATGACAGTTCGTACTCGATTTGCCCCCAGCCCCACCGGTTTCTTGCACATAGGCGGCGCACGTACCGCCTTATTTTCCTGGGCCTATGCTAAAAAGCACGGCGGTGAGTTTATTTTACGTATAGAAGACACCGATGTGGCGCGCAGCACACCAGAAGCTGTGCAGGCTATATTGGATGGTATGCATTGGCTGGGCTTGGATTACGATCAAGGCCCGTTTTATCAAATGCAGCGCATGGACCGTTACAAAGCGGTTCTGCAAACCATGCTAGCGGCAGGCAGCGCTTATTATTGTTACAGCAGCAAGGAAGAGTTAGATGCCTTGCGTGAACAACAAATGGCACAAAAATTAAAGCCACGCTACGACGGTAAATGGCGGCCAGAAGCAGGCAAAGTATTGCCCAATCCACCGTCCGGTATTGCCCCGGCGATACGCTTTAAGAATCCGCAAGACGGCGTGGTGGCTTGGGATGACATGGTTAAAGGCCGCATAGAAATCGCCAATAGCGAATTGGATGATTTGATTATCGCCCGTGCTGATGGCACCCCCACCTATAACTTTTGTGTGGTGGTGGACGACAGCGACATGGGCATTACCCAAGTCATACGCGGTGACGATCACGTGAACAACACCCCACGCCAAATCAATATGTTGCAAGCCTTGGCCGCCATAGACGGCGCGATACAAGTGCCGCAATACGCGCATTTGTCCATGATATTGGGTAGCGATGGGCAAAAATTATCCAAACGCCATGGTGCTGTCAGCGTCATGCAATACCATGAAGACGGTTATCTGCCGGAAGCGCTCATCAATTACTTGGCCAGATTAGGTTGGAGCCACGGTGACGAAGAGGTGTTCAGCAAGCAACAGTTTGCGTCGTGGTTTGATTTGGATCACATCACGCCATCGGCTGCGCAATTTAATACCGAAAAACTCAACTGGTTGAATGCGCATTACATTAAGCAGGCAGACATTAAGTCGCTGCTTAATGACCTGGTGCAACGTTTGGCGCAACGCGGTGTTATGGCACCAGATGAGGAAAAATTATGCGCCAGCATGGCTTTATACCAAGAGCGGGTGAATACCTTGAACGAATTGGCCGATAGCCTAGTCTATTTCTTCGAACCCCCCAGCATGGATGCCGTGGCGCTAGAAAAACACCTCACGCCTGAAATTAAGCCTGTGCTGGCGGCCTTAGCCAGCACCTTAAATGGCTGTGATTGGCAGGCTGAAACCATACACCAGGCGATAGACTCAGCAGTGACTACTAACGGATTAAAATTCCCTAAATTAGCCATGCCACTGCGTGTGATACTGACGGGCATAGCGCAGTCGCCTAGCATAGATCAGGTCATGGCTTTGTTGGGTAAAGATGAAGTGTTGGCTAGACTGAATGCCGCTCTTCATTAGGGACTCAACATCAGTAGGGCTTGAATTTTGCGGCATATTGCCGCACATGTGATAGCAAGGGCAGTAATAGTATTAAATGTGCGCAGCTAGCCATTGTTCTAAATTGTAAGCAGCGTACTATTACTTATGCAACATAACTTATGCAGTTTTTATTTAACTCCAAACAATAGGAGACACCATGAATCACAAAGGGCAAATGTTACAAGACCCATTCCTTAACGCTTTACGCAAAGAGCATGTTGCTGTATCCATCTATCTTGTCAATGGCATTAAATTGCAAGGTCAGGTTGATTCCTTCGATCAATACGTGATTTTGCTGAAAAATACCGTCACGCAAATGGTCTACAAGCATGCCATTTCAACCATAGTGCCTGCACGCATGGTGGCGTTCAATCCAACTGAAGATGCCGCATAAGAATCCTATTATTAGCGTGGTCCTGTAAACCTTGAAAGACTTGTTTGAGCGCCCCGGCGGCTTTGATGCTGCCATCATGGTGAGCGTTGATTTTGGTGATCACGATTACCAGGAAAGTTTGCACGAACTTAGGCAGTTAAGTTTAACGGCAGGCTTGGCCATACGCGGTACCGTAGAAGCTAAGCGGGTTGCGCCCGATGCCAAGTACTTTATAGGCAGTGGCAAAGCCGACGAATTGGCGCAAATGATGCAGGCCAGTGAGTCCAATATTGCCGTTTTTAATCACGACCTTTCGCCTTCACAGCAGCGTAATTTAGAACGCCTATTGCAAGCGCGTGTGGTGGACAGAACCGGTTTAATACTGGATATATTTAGTCAGCGTGCGCAAAGTCACGAGGGGAAATTACAAGTTGAATTGGCTCAGTTGGAGCACTTGTCTACCCGCTTGGTCCGAGGTTGGACCCACCTAGAAAGGCAAAAAGGCGGCATAGGCGTGCGTGGCGGTCCTGGTGAAACCCAGTTGGAATTGGATAGACGCATGCTGCGTGTGCGGGTCAAGCAATTGCGTGAAAAGTTAATCAAGCTAAAAGCCCAGCGCGGCATGCAGCGCAGGGCGCGCAAACGTTCTAATGTCATGACCGTGTCGCTGGTCGGTTACACCAATGCCGGTAAGTCCACCGTGTTTAATCGCCTGACCAAAGCCGACATTTACGTGGCCGATCAATTGTTTGCTACCTTGGATACCACCACCCATAAAATTTACATCGCTGATTGTGGCTCGGTTGTGCTGTCCGATACGGTGGGTTTTATTAAACACTTGCCGCACGCCTTGGTGGAGGCGTTTAGTGCGACATTGGAGGAGGCCGTCCAAGCCGACCTCTTATTGCACATTGTCGACACGGCCAGTAGCAACCGCGATGAGCAGATAGCGCAAGTAAATAAGGTTTTATCGGAGATAGGGGCCGCCCAAGTGCCACAAATTTTAGTGCACAATCAGATAGACCGGGTGGGTTTGTTGCCCGCTATTAGCCGGGATGAATATGGTAGAATTAGCAGCCTGCACGTTTCTGCTAAAACGGGTGAAGGCATGGATTTATTAAGACTGGCCATTGCTGAACATGGGCAGTATTTACAAAAATTAAGCACTGAAGAGAGTGCATACGCTTAAGTTAAGCTCGGCTAATGATGGATTTTGGAGTGTTAAATGATTAAATTTCCTGGCTGGTTACAGGGTAATAACGACGGTCCGCCCGATTTGGACCAAGTGATGCGTGATTTAAGCCGCAAAATCAATAATTTATTTGGCAAAGGCGGTGGCAATCAGCCTAAGCCACCTTCAGGCAAGCAGCCTGCTGAGCCAATGGAAGCGCCTGCATTACCGGTTCTGCCTATTGTTGCGGTGCTGGCCTTAGTCTGGTTAGGCGCAGGTTTTTATATTGTGGATCAAGGTTCCTTGGGCGTGGTGAAGCGTTTTGGTAACTTTGTTGAAACGTCTGAGCCTGGCCCACGCTGGCATTTTCCCTACCCATTTGAATCCGCCGACGTGGTTAATATGGAGCAGGTGCGTCGATTGGAAGTGGGTTACAGAAGTGCCGGTGAAGGCAGTGGCAGCAAAGTGAAGCAGCCTAAAGAAGCCTTGATGCTGACCGAAGATGAAAACATCATCGATTTACAATTTGCCGTGCAATACAACGTAAAAAATGCCAAAGACTATTTGTTTAACAACCGCTCTACCGATGAGGCCGTGATGTCTGCGGCTGAAACCGCTATACGAGAAGTGGTGGGTAAAAGTAAGCTGGACGACCTGTTGCAAAAAGGCTTGGCCGATACGTCAGAGCGCATGCAAATTATTTTGGACAGTTATAAAACCGGTGTGAATATCACCAGCGTGTCTTTGCAGAGTGCACAGCCACCTGAGCAAGTGCAAGAAGCGTTTGAAGACGTTAACCGCGCCAATCAAGATAACCAAAGGCAAATTAATGAAGGCCAAGCTTACGCTAATGACATCATCCCTAAGGCGCGCGGTACGGCGTCTAGGTTGCTGGCTGAAGCGGCTGGCTACAAATTAAAGGTAGAAAGCGAAGCCAAGGGTAATGCCAGTCGTTTTGAGCAAATTTTAGTGCAGTATAAAAAAGCGCCGGAAGTGACCCGTCAGCGTTTGTTTTTAGAAGCACAAGAACAAATCTTATCCAGCGTCAGCAAAGTAGTGGTGGATCAAAAAGGCGGCAACAGCATGCTGTATTTACCATTGGATAAATTGATGAATACCACCCAGGATGCGGCAGTGCAAAAATCACAATCCCTGCAATCCCTCAACCCACAGGCGCCTGTCGCGGCAGAGCCGGCGCCAACCACAGACCGTACACGCGACGCGTTTCGCAGTCGTGACAGAGAAAGCAGGTAGGAGCCGTAATGAGAAACATAACGAATAGTCTTGTAGTGCTGGTGGCCGTATTGGTGTTGTTCTCCAGTTCGGCGTTCACGGTTGATCAAACTCAGTACGTCATCGTGCAACGCTTGGGTGAAATTGTTGCGGTTAAAAAACAACCCGGTATGCATTTTAAATTACCCATGGTGGATAATTTAAAGTACTTTGATAACCGCATCCTGACCCTGGATTGGGAACAGCCGGCTAAATTCATTACCAGTGAAAACAAATACATGATGGTCGATTCATTCGTGAAATGGCGCATCATTGATCCGGCTAAATACTATGTGTCGATTAAAGACGGCGGTGAAGCGGCAGCGGAAGACCGGTTGTCCAAGGTGGTGAATGCTGGCTTGCGTGCTGAATTTGGTAAACGCACGGTGCACGATGTGATTGCCGGCGAGCGTGGCACGATTATGGATAATTTACGTAAACGGGCGGACATGGAAGCTCGCCAAATTGGTATACAAGTGGTCGATGTGCGCTTGAAGCGCGTTGATTATGCTGAAGAAATCAGCAAGTCCGTGTTCGACCGTATGATAGCCGAGCGTAAGCGCTTAGCCAATCAATTGCGCTCAGAAGGGTCGGCTGCTTCAGAGAAAATTCGTGCGGATGCCGATAAGCAGCGTGAGGTGATTATTGCCGAAGCTTACCGCGAAGCGCAAAAAACAAAAGGTGAGGGCGATGCTACGGCCGCGGCTATTTACAATCAAGCCTACGGTAAAAACCCTGAGTTTTATGCTTTTTACCGCAGCACCGAAGCCTATAAAAACACCTTCAAAAGCAAGAGCGATGTCATGGTCTTAGACCCAAGCTCAGACTTTTTTAAATACATGCGCAGCCCAAATAAAAAATAATTCGATTAAATAAGGCGATGGTATAAAAAGTGCAGCCCAGTCTATTAACTGCCTTAGGTTTGATGCTGGTGTTGGAAGGCTTGATGCCATTGCTTTTTCCGCAAGCTTGGCGCGAGGCTTTTATACGTTTGATTGCGTTTAAGGACGGTCAACTGAGGTTTGTTGGCTTGTTATCGGTGCTGGCTGGGCTGTTGTTGATTTGGATAACTAACCGTTAAAGATGAGAAAAAATGCGTAATTGGCTACTTCCAGAATACATAGAAGACGTGTTGCCGGCTGAGGCGGCACGGATTGAATCCTTGCGCCGCACGCTATTGGATTTATTTCGCGTGCACGGTTACCAGTACGTCATTCCACCCATGCTGGAATACATGGAGTCGCTAACCACCGGAGCTGGTCACGATTTAGACTTGGCTACCTATAAAGTGGTGGATCAGTTAAGCGGCCGTTTGATGGGGGTGCGTGCCGACATGACACCGCAAGCCGCCCGTATTGATGCCCATTTGCTAAATCAGCAAGGCATAACCCGTTTGTGCTACGCCGGTAGCGTGCTTCGCACCAAGCCGGACGGCTTAGCCCAAACGCGTGAGCCTTTGCAATTAGGCGCAGAATTGTACGGCCATGCTGGCGTGGCCAGTGACATCGAAATTCAGTGGCTATTGATACAAGCCTTGCATGCCATGGGCGTGAATCGCGTGCACATGGATTTTAGTCACGTGAATATTTTTGGCAGTTTAATTAACGCTAGCCAAATCGCGCCTCAATTGGAGCAGGATCTATACGCCGCCTTGCAAAGTAAAGACCAGGCAAGCGTGGCTAGCCTAGCGCAAAGCTTGGATAAAGTCACCCGCGAGGCCTTGTTGCACTTGACCGAGTTAAATGGCGATAAAGCCGTATTAATTAAAGCCGCCAAGGTCTTGCCTGCAATACCTGCGATAACAACGGCCTTGGCGAGCCTAACGACCGTCAGTAGCGCCTTGGCCGATTTAGAGGTCAGCTTGAGTTTTGATTTAAGCGAATTGCGCGGCTACCACTACCACAGTGGCATGGTGTTTGCTGCCTATGCCCATGGCTACAAAGGACCCTTGGCCTTAGGCGGTCGTTACGATGAAGTGGGTTCGGCGTTTGGTCGGGCACGCCCAGCCACTGGATTTAGCTTGGATTTACGCGGGGTAGTGACGGCATTAGCCCCTGCGCAATTGCCCTTGGCTATTTTTGCACCAGCCCAAGACGATGCAAGCTTGCGCGAAAAAATTTCTGCATTAAGGGCAGAGGGGCAAATAGTTATACAAGCGCTGCCTGATGCAGGCAGCGATTTTAAAGAATTAAATTGCAATAGAAAGCTGGCCCATTACAACTCCGGTTGGCATGTGGTGTCCATCGATAGCGATAAAAACTAAGCACACTCTTAAACTAAAATTATAAAGTTAATGTTATGGCAAACAATGCAGCAAAAAATGTCGTCGTTATAGGCACGCAATGGGGCGATGAAGGCAAGGGCAAGATCGTCGACTGGCTAACCGACCACGCACAAGGCGTGGTGCGTTTTCAAGGCGGGCATAACGCAGGCCACACCTTGGTGGTGGGGCAGGGCGATGCGCAGCGTGTCTACAAGTTAAATCTCGTGCCGTCAGGCATAGTGCGCTCAGGCATTAATTGTTACATAGGCAATGGCGTGGTGTTGGATGCCGGCCACTTGTTGGGTGAAATTGCTGCGCTGGAAAAAGACGGCTTGGAAGTCAAAAGCCGTTTAAAAGTCAGCTCAGGCTGCCCCTTGATTTTGAGCCACCATGTGGCTGTGGATGTGGCGCGTGAAGCCAAACGCAGTGCGGAGAAAAAGATAGGCACGACGGGTAAAGGCATAGGCCCTACTTACGAAGATAAAGTGGCGCGTCGTGCTTTACGCGTTTACGATTTGTTCTACCCAGCGCGTTTTTCTGAAAAATTACGCGAAGTCATGGATTACCATAATTTTGTGTTAAGCCATTACTTAGATGCCAAGCCGGTGGATTTTAATCAGCAATACGATGCCAGCATGCAGCATGCTGTTGCATTAAAACCTATGATTAGCGATATTTCTGCCGAGCTGTACGCAGCCAATGCACGCGGTGATAATTTATTGTTCGAAGGCGCACAAGGCACCTTGTTGGACATCGATCATGGCACTTACCCTTATGTCACCTCAAGCAATTGCATAGCCGGCCAAGCATCCGCCGGTACTGGTGTTGGCGCCAATATGTTGCATTATGTGTTGGGTATTACCAAAGCCTACACCACGCGTGTCGGCGGCGGCCCATTCCCTAGCGAGTTAGACATTGAAACCGTTGGCGTGCCTGGCTATCAAATGTCGACCAAAGGCCAAGAGATTGGTACGGTGACTAAACGCAAGCGTCGCTGCGGTTGGTTTGATGCTGCAGCCTTACGTCGCTCGGCCATGATTAATGGCTTAACCGGTTTATGCATCACTAAATTGGATGTGTTGGACGGCATTGCCGAGCTTAAGATTTGCACCGGTTATGAATTGGACGGCAAAAAAATTGACTTGTTGCCCATAGGTGCAGACGACGTAGCCTGCTGTAAACCCATATACGAAAGCGTACAAGGTTGGACGGAAAATACCTTTGGTGTAAAAACCTGGGATGGCTTGCCTAAAAATGCGCAGCACTACCTTAAACGCTTGGAGGCTTTGTGTGGTGTGCCAGTGGCCATCGTTTCAACCGGCCCTGAGCGCGATGAAACCATCGTGATCGAACACCCTTTCGCTTAAGTAGCCATGCAGAAGCAGCGCTTAGCTTGGGCAATATCGGGCTCTGGGCATTACCTAAGAGAGACGCTGGACTTGCTGGCCAGATTGTCGGATGTCGATGTATTCCTAAGTAAAGCGGCTGCAGAAATTATTGTTCAATACGGTTTTCAGTCTAAGCTAGAGGCTACTCAGCACCGTGTTTATTATGATAAAACTGCCAGCAGTGTACCTGTGGGCATGCTATACAGCGGCCACTACCACAGCTTGGTGATTGCCCCAGCCACTTCCAATACCATCGCAAAAATGGCCTACGGCTTTTCTGACTCATTGGTCACCAATTTGTATGCGCAAGCAGGTAAAACCCGTGTGCCCAGTTTGGTGTTTGCTTGCGATACCGTGCCTGAAGAATCTCTAGGCGCCATAGAATCGGAAGCGCCACGGCAAAAAACCGTGCAGGTTTATCCTAGGCAAATCGATTTAGATAACGTGGCTAAATTGGCTAATTTCGAAGCCACCACCGTCTACGCAGATATCCCGGCATTGTCTGCTGCCATCGCTCAACGCTTGCAAGCATTGGCGGCCTAGTTCTTTAGCATGTCGGCAAAAAATTTACTTTTTTTAACGGGTAAATTGGCTGAAAAAAGCTTGGCTAAAGTCTTGACGCAAATTCAGTCCCAGCAAGGTGGCAACACCCCACCGTTCAAATACCGCATTGAGCAAATAGGCATATCGGTAGCCGCACTCATGACCCCTGATTTAATCGCTAGGCGACTAAAAGACACGGGCGATGCTGATAAAGTCATCGTCCCAGGCCTGTGTTTGGGCGACATTGCTCCTTTGGCTGCGCAGTATGGTGTGCCGGTTGAGCGGGGCCCAGCCGATTTAAAAGATTTACCGCAGTATTTTGGCCAAGTGGGTTTGACGCCGGATTTAAGCGATTACCGGGTGCAGATATTTGCAGAAATTGTCGATGCGCCCGTGTTAAGTGTGGCCGCTATCGTGGCCAAAGCGCAAAGCTACCAAGCGCAAGGCGCCAATGTGATTGATTTGGGTTGTTTGCCTGGTGTGCCTTTCCCGCATTTAAAAGAAGCCGTGCAAGCCCTCAAAGGCCTGGATTTTAAAGTCAGCGTGGATTCATTAAGTAGCGATGATTTGCTCACAGCCGGCCATGCGGGGGCAGATTTTCTACTGAGTTTGACGGAAAAGACCCTGTGGATAGCCCATGAGGTGGCAGCCACGCCGGTCTTGATTCCAGCCAAGCCACACAACCTGCCATCGCTTTACCGGGCGATAGAAGCGTGTAAAAAAGCCGGCAAGCCATTTATTGCCGATGCTATTCTGGATCCCATCCATTTTGGGCTGACCCAATCTATCGTGCGTTACCAGGCTTTACGCAAAAAATACCCCGATATCACCATCATGATGGGAATAGGTAACCTGACCGAATTGACCGATGCCGACACCACAGGCATCAACACCTTGTTATTTGGCATTATCAGTGAGTTAAACATCAATGCCGTGTTGGCCACGTCGGTCAGTCCGCACGCGGTCAATGCCATCGCTGAAGCCGATTTAGCCAGACGCGTCATGCACGCGGCAAAAACCGACGACCGCTTGCCTCGCGGTTACAGCCATGGCTTGATGGGCTTGCACGACAGGCGACCATTTAGCTATAAGCCAGATGAAATTGCGGAAATAGCCAGCCTAGTGAAAGACCCCAACTTTCGCATACAAGTCAGCGAACAGGGTGTGCACGTATACAACAGAAGTGGCCTACACCAAGCCACCGATCCGTTTGCCTTATACCCAAGCTTGGATGTGCATGAAGATGCGTCGCACGCTTTTTATTTGGGGGTGGAATTAGCGCGCGCGCAAATCGCTTGGCAACTGAAAAAACGCTATGTGCAAGATCAAGCTTTGGATTGGGGAGTGAGTGCGACTCCGTTAACATCTGAAGCGAAAATAGCCCATAGGGAGGCGGCCTTGACTGCCCGTAAACTGGCGGCTAAGAAGGCCAAATCATGATATTTGAGACCATCATCACCAGCATGAGTAGCCAAGGGGACATGCATGTCGCTCCATTTGGCATACAAAGGTGTGATGGCATGGTCATTATTTCCCCGTATAAGCCCTCGCTGACTTTGAGCAATATTTTAGCAAGCCAACAGGCCGTCCTAAGTTTAAGTGATGACGTGCGGGTGTTTGCTGCGGCATTGACTAACAGGCAAGCGTGGACCTTATTGCCCACCGAGAAGGTGGTTGGCTTTAGATTGGCCAACTGTTTGGCGCATGAGGAATTGACCTTGCTTAAGGTGGAAGACGATGCCCTTCGTCCGCAATTGTTTATGCAAGTGCAGCACCGTGAACAACACCAAGCCTTCGCCGGCTTTAACCGTGCGCAAGCCGCCGTGATTGAGTTGGCTGTCCTAGTCAGTCGATTAAACCGCTTGCCTAAAGAAAAGGTGCAGGCGGAAAGACAGTATTTACAAATAGCCATAGATAAAACCGCGGGTGAGCGTGAGTTGCAGGCCTGGGGTTGGCTGATCGATAAAATAGAAACGCATTATGCCTTGATGGCGGGCGAAAATATTGCATGAGCTTAGCCTTAGCCAGTAAGAAGAAAAGCCCGCAATTATTAATCAGTGTGAGTACGCTCCCTGAGGCGCAAATTGCCATAGACCAGGGCGCCGACATCGTAGACCTGAAAGATCCGGCGCTTGGCGCCTTAGGTGCTTTGCCGCTAGACGATATCAAAGCCATAGTGGCGCTAATCAAGCGCCAACCAGCCGCGAGCAGAAAGTTATGCAGCGCCACATTGGGTGACTTACCCATGCAAGTTGATCGGCTGATCCCTCAATTGAAACAAGTCTTAGCCAGTGGTGTGGACATCGTTAAAATCGGCTTTTTCCCTAGCGAGGATTACCAAGTTTGCTTGGATGCGCTAAAGCCCTATGCGCAGTCTGGCCATCAGATCATCGCCGTGCTGTTTGCAGAAACGCTGTACCCGGACAGTTTAATTGCCGCCATTAAGCATGCTGGATTGATAGGCATTATGTTGGATACGCAGCATAAAAATGGCTTAAGTCTGTTTGATCACTACGCCGACAAGCAAGCCAGCGCCTTCGCTCAGCAGGTGTTGCAGCAAGGCTTATTATTGGGCCTGGCTGGTTCATTGAGGCAAAACCACGTTGCGGCAGCGAAAAGCTTGCAGCCCAGCTACATCGGTTTTAGAGGTGGGGTCTGTCATGCCTACCATCGCCAATCTCGGCTGGATGCTGAGAAGATCAAAGTAATTCGTGAGATGCTATAATTTTTTGCTAAAATGGCCCCATATTAAATAAGTTGTTGTCTGTTTGGCTGACCAGGGTCGCCAGTGCGGATGGCTTAAGGAGTAAAATATGAAAAATATGCGTATGCATTTGACACTAATGGTTACCATGAGCTTGCTGGCATTCAATGCCACAGCAGAAGAGGCTTACAGCGGTGCTTGGTATGCCGTGCCAGGCGTAAGCCTGATGGACACGGATAAAGACTTGGCTGCCAAAAATGGCGCTGGCGCTTCCATACGCTTAGGTAAAGAGTTGAGCCCACATTGGGACATACAATCTGGCCTAAGTTATGCCCGTGCTAAGGAAGACTTGGCTTCAGGAACCGGCGACTACAAGCAA